>NZ_POTZ01000407.1 GCF_003236365.1 Streptomyces sp. NTH33 | reverse complement strand
GCTCACGCGCCGGCTTTCGCAGGGCGTGGAGCGCCCTGGAAGACCTGACGGGTGTGCCAGGCACGGTGGCCGGCCGCGACAGGGCGTGCGCCGGGCTGCGGGCCGACGAGCGGACGGCCCGCGAGTGCCGTGACGTGCTCGCGGGCGGCGGGACTGCGACCGACGAAGCTCTGCGAGACCAGGATGCGGTGATCGTCGTCGATGCCGAGGACGCCTTTGTCGAAGAGTTTGTGGTGCAGCGCGCACAGGCACAGACCGTTGTCGACGTCGTCGGGGCCGCCGAACGCCCACCAGCGCACGTGCGCGGCCTCCAGCCCGACCGGCACCGCACCGATCCGGCCGTCGTAGCCGCAGAAGGCGCACTGGTACTCGTAAGCGGTCAGCACCAGTTCGCGCATCCGCCGGTCCCGCTGCCTCCGGGTGGCGGAGAGCCGATCGGTCTCCTCGGACTCCAGGTCCAGGCCGACGGCTTCGCACAACTCGCCGTGGAGCGAGGGAGGGAAGTGCAGGTCGAGCAGCAACCGCGCCATCCGGTGCAGCAGGTGCGGTTCGCGCCGCAGAGCGTTTCCGAGTTCCGGCGCGAGCCGTCCGGTGGCACCCGATTCCCGGAGGTCCCGCAGTCCGCTGCCCGGACTGCCGGGCCCGCGGTCGGTCCGTACCTCCCATACGCCGTCGCTGACCAGGTGGTGGAACGGGTAGGCGGGTGTCGTCCGGTGGGGTGGGCCGTACTCGGTCAGCAGCCGTTGCAGGTCCTGCTCCACCGCGCTGTACCGCAGCTCGCTGTGAGCGTCCTCCTGGAACCGGGCGAGGGCGTAAAGGAGCAGCAGGGGCTTGTGCGGCGCGCGCGTCCCGTTCCTGGTCCACTGCCTCAGCATGGCGGTGCGCTCGAGCCAGTCCATGACCGGTGATCGTAGCGACGGCCTTCCGGCCGTGGACGAGGCCGTGACCGAATCGAACCCGGGCGCGCACAAGGGGCCGACGTGCCGTGGGCGACCTGTCGTTGACGGCACTGTTCTCCACCGGGTGCCGAGGCGGCCCATGTGGCGTCCCGGCAGTGGTGCGGGTGGGCACCCGGCCCCGCGCCGGTGCCCACCCGCATGCCGTACGTCGTCCGGAGGGCTGCTAGCCGCCCACGTACCAGCTGAATCCGCCGTTGCTGGCGGCGACGGCCAGGAGCACGAGCCAGAGGACCACGTCGACGATGCCGAGGACGATGCCGGCCTTCGCCATTCCGGCGCCGTTCCTGACCGCTGCCTGGCGGCGGGCGAGGACACCGAAGACGATGGCCAAGGGGCCCAGGACGACGTTCAGGAAGAACAGTCCGACGATGCCGCAGCAGAGGCTCGCGATCGCCAGGCCATTGGTGCGCGATCCGGAGGACGCGGCAGAGGAACTGCCGTAACTCGTCATGGGACACTCCCGGTTGCCGGTTGCACGGACCGAAGGGGCCGCGCACTCCTTGCTTCTGACTTGCTTGTCCGGGTTCCCCTTCAAGCCGTTCCCATGTCCATGGGGCGTCAGGTGCGAAGCCGGTCCTGCGACTTACCGCACCGCCGGGAAAGGAGTGTCCTCCCGGCGTACCTCCTTCGGCCGGAAGCGGCGGCGAGCCCACGCGGTCGTCGGCCTGCCGCCGGTCGGACGTTCCAGGACCCGTCGTCCGCCGCCGCCCGTCTGTGATCGAGGCGGTCCGGTACTCGGGTCAGTCGCGCGACTTGCCGAACAGCAGGCGGTAGCCGATGAGCAGGACCAGCGAGCCGCCGATCGCCGCGCCCCAGGTGTAAAGGTCGAAGAAGTGCTTCTCCACCGGACGGTCGAGGAGGCGGGCGGAGAGCCAGCCGCCGACGAACGCGCCGGCGATGCCGATGAGTGTCGTGCCGATCAGGCCGCCCGGGTCGCGGCCGGGCAGCAGAAGTTTGGCGATGGCTCCGGCGAGCAGGCCGAGGATGATCCAGCCGATGATGCCCACGTTGTTGTCCTCCGGTCGGGTCGGGCCGGGCGGAGTCCGCCGGGCGCCGATGCTGTGGATTGCCTGATTGCGCAAGCCTATGGACAGTTCCGGGGGCATGACGAGTGGTGCGGGCGACTGTGGTTGACCGTTCCTCTTTCGTCACTCGCTCATGACATTGCGCAATCCGACAACTGGAAGAAGCCGAGGTCGCGATGATCGCGACGACCGGGGGAAGCGGAAGCATCCGGGGAGGCGGGCGCCGCTTCGGCACCGGCGCGCTCATCGGGGCCGGTGAGGGCGGCCGGGCCGCCCGGCAGCGCGGGCACGCCGCGACCGCGCGCCTACACTGGGTGGGCGCGAGGGCGGCGGCTGTGAAGTGGGCGGGACGGGAGAGGACTGTGCCGGAGAACGTCGGTGGCTTCGATGATCCGCCCGCCGAGGTCCTGTCGGAGGCGGCCGCGGCGTTCGGGCTGCTCGCCTCGTCGGCCCGGCTGCACCTGATGTGGGCCCTGGCCCAGGGCGAGAGCGACGTCACGCACCTCGCCGACCGGGTGGGCGGTGCGCTGCCCGCGGTCAGCCAGCACCTGGCGAAGCTGAAGCTCGCCGGGCTCGTGCGGTCGCGTCGTGAGGGCCGGCGGCAGGTCTACTACGTCGACGACCCCGACATCGTGACGGTGGTGCGCGTGATGGTCGGGCAACTGACCGCGCGCTCGCGCCAGGCCCCCGCACCGGTACGCCCGCTGCGCGGGACCGGTGGCTGAGACCATCGCGGCTCCGGGGCAGGCGGGGCAGGACGCCGGGACATCCGGTCCCCTGGCCGCGCCGGCGTCCGGTGGCGGCCGAGGGAGGACGGTGTGCTCACCGCCGACCGCATCGACGGCCTCACCGACGCCGACCTCGCCGGGCTGGCCCGCCGTACGACCGTGTTCGCCCGCTGCACCCCCGAGCACAAGGCCCGGATCACCCGGGCGCTGCGGACCGCCGGGCACACCGTGGGATTCCTCGGCGACGGCGTCAACGACCTGCCCGCGCTGCGCGCCGCCGACGTCGGCATCGCCCCCGCGGTGCCGCCGACGTGGCCCGCGAGGGCGCCGACGTGGCGCTCGCCGAGAAGGACCTCACCGCGATCGCCCACGCCACCGCGCCGAGGGACCCGAGCCGAGCCCGGTCACCTGGGCCGCGGCGGCGCTGGCCGCCATCGGTCTGCTGCTGCCGCCCTCACCCCTCGGGCCGCGGCTCGGTCTGACCGCGCTTCCGGCCGTGTACTACCCGCTGCTCACGGCCGTTCTCGTGCTCCACGCCGCCGGCCTCCTGGTGGCCAGGGCGCGTTACGAGCGACGGTGCGCGCAGCGGGAGACGCCGTAGGAGTGGCCGGGGCACGCCGTCCTGTCAGCCACCGGATCCGTACGACAGGTCGGAGCACAGGTCGTCGTCCGCCGAGCGGGCGTCGCTCGCCAGCGAGCTGGGGACGGCGGTCGGTGTCGCCGGCGCGGAGGAGCCGGCTGTGGCGTAGGAGGCACCCACGACCACGTTGATCCCCGACCCGCCGATGGCCTTGAGCGCGGAACCCGGGAAGAGCTCGGCGACCGTCTCGGCCCGGCTCCGCAGGCCCGTGCCGTACTGGATGACCGTGGTGGTGTGCTGCCGGCTGCTCGCGTTGCCGGTGCCGGTGACGGTGAAGCCGTGGTCGGTGAGCGTGGCGGCGGCCTGGGAGGCCAGGCCGATGGTGGTGGTGCCGTTGTACACGGCGACGTCGATGCCGTCCCCGGAGACGTTCCCGCCGGGGCCCGGCGATGCGGTGACGGGCGCGGTGGCGGGGCGCTTCTTTCCGCTGGCGTCCTTGCCGTCGAGGGTGCGGTCGGCCTTCAGCGCGGCCCACAGATCGGAGGCGTCCGGCTCGACGACCGCGATGTTCGCACCCTCGTAGTGCCAGGGGATGGTCACGAACTTGGTGTTGTGCAGGTCGATGTCCTTCAGCGACATGGCGAAGGAGATCAGCTTGTTCGCCGTGCTCAGCCCCGAGTCCACGGTCATGGACTCGGTGGCGGCGGTGGCGAGCGGCAGCAGCCTGGTCGGGGTGAGGCCGTCGCTCTTGATCTTCTTGAGGAGGCTGGAGACGAAGGCCTGCTGGCGTTTGATCCGCCCTATGTCGGAGCCGTCGCCGATGCCGTGCCGGATGCGGACGTAGTCCAGCGCCTTCTGACCGGAGACGGTCTGCTCGCCCTTCTCGAAGATCAGCTCGCCCTTGGTGGCGCGTTTGGGGTTGAGGTCCTTCTGGTAGAGGTCCTGCGGGAGACACACCTTCACCCCACCGACCACGGCCGTCAGCTCCGCGAAGCCCTTGAAGTCCACGACGACCGTGTGGTCGACGCGCAGCCCGGTGAGCTCCTCCACCGTGTTCTGGGTGCAGGCCGGATTGCCCTTCTTGGTCTGCCCGACCGAGAAGGCCGAGTTGAACAGGGCGTTGGTCCGGGTCTCGGTCCAGCTGCCGTCGGGCAGTTTGCACGGCGGGACGGTGACCAGGGTGTCGCGCGGGATGGACACCGCGACCGCGTGCTTGTGGTCGGCGTAGACGTGCAGCAGGAACGCCGTGTCGGAGCGGCCGATGTCGTCCTTGCTCCCGCCGCCCAGCGCGCTGTTGCCGTCGCTGCGCGCGTCCGAGCCGATGACCAGGACGTTCTCGCCCTTGGACGAGCCGGCGTCGGGGCGGTTCCTGGACAGGCCGTCACCGTTGAAGGTGTCGATGCTGCCGTTCAGCTTCAGGTAGATCCAGCCCAGGCCGGCTGTGCCGAGCACCGCCACCGCCAGCGCGACGAGCAGCACTGTCCGCAGCGGGCCGCGCCTGCGGCGCTGCGCCGCACGCCTGCCCTGTGCCCTGCCACGGCGGGGCGACTCGGCCCGGCGCCGGTGGCGGGAGGGTATGGCCTGGTCGCTGGTGGTCATCCGTGTGCCCTCATCCGTCCGACTCATATGGAAGGGGACGGCCGACCCCACCCCATGGTTGTACGGTTGCGCAAGGGGGAGGAGGCGGGCGGGACGCTCCGCAACGCATCGCAACCCCGACACCCGCTGATCGGCCCGAAGAAGCTGCCCGGGGCCGCCCGCGGGCCGGGGAAGTCGATGCGCGTCCTCAGGAGCGAGGCCAAGGCGGTGAAGGAGGACGGCGCCGCGCGGCACTCCGCCGCCCCGGCCGAGCACGCGACCGCTCCCGAGCACGTGACCGCTCCCGGGCCCGCGGCCACTCCCGGGCCCGCGGCGCGCGTCGCCCGGGACGCTCCCGGCGAGACCGCTACGGCCGCCCGGCCACCGCCCGGCCCCCGAGAGCCACCCAGCCCGCCGAGTTCCGCGGTCGCGCCGGTCGCTCCTGTCAGGGGCTGGCGATGTCGAAGCCGTACCGCAGCGGCCCGCTGGTCACGCCGTAGTCGCGGCGGTAGATGTACACCCCCTCCACACGCATGCCGTGCGGTGCGGCCTCCACCTGGCAGGGGTACGTCACCTGGATCGCGCGCGGCCGGCCGGAGACCTTCATCCGCAGCCCGTCCGCAGGCCCTCCGTCGAGCACCGCGGTTTCCCATCCCGTCACGCCGGCAGTCTCCACGAAGAACAGTTTAAAGATTGCGCAACTTTATGTCCCGTGATGGACCGAGGTCGCTTCGGCCGCCCGGGTGGCGTCGGGGCCGAGGGCCGCGTGCGCGGCCGGCCCGGCCCCGCGCTCCGAACACGGCGGCTGGTCAACAAGTGAGCCCCTCCCGAGCCGAACCGGTACGGCCCCCGACTCCACCGGACCGTACCGGCGGCGGCGCGGAGGCTGCCGTGTGCGTCACACGCAAGACGCGCTGCCCGCCCCTTCCGCCCCCGGACGACGCACCAGCAGACGCGCGACGTCCTCGCCCCTGCCCGGAAGGCACCCGGCAGGCCTTCCTTATGGAGCGGGCGACGAGAAGCGAACCCGCGCGCACAGCTGGGGAAGCCGATGGCGTCCCGCCAGGTGGCGCAGGGGATCAAGGAGCGGGAATCCGCAGGTCGGAGCCTTCGCCGCGCGGGATGTGAGTACGGACCTGGGTACACGCACTCATGTTCCGCGGCATGACGCGCGCCACACTCCACGGCATGACCCATCTACCGCCACCGGCCGAGGAGTTGCGGATCCTCGACGCGGAGTTGTGGCAACTCGACGCCCGCCGAGCCCAGTTGCTGGCCCGCCGGGCCCAGTTGATCGCTCTCCTCCAGCCGGCCCTCCCGCCCGCTCCGCCGGCGCCGCGGCGGCCCGAGACCACCGCGCCCCGTGTGCAGAACGTGCTCCTCGTCCTCGGCGGCGTCCTGCTGACCGTCGCCGCGATCGCGTTCACCC
>NZ_POTZ01000406.1 GCF_003236365.1 Streptomyces sp. NTH33 | reverse complement strand
GGGTGCGGGCGGGGACACGGCGGCGTCGGTCGGCGCCCCGCCGCGGACATCGGCGGCGCCGACGCCGTCCGCGTCGCCGTTGGGGCCCGCGCGGCCGGACACGGAGGGCCAGCTCCTCGACGGGATCACCTTCGGGCAGGCCGTCGACGGGCTGAAGAAGTGCCTCGTGTACAACCAGTCGGGCTCACGCAGCCCGTCCGGCTTCCGCGCGGACCTGGGCGCGGCGGAGGACTACCGGATCATCCTGGCGATGCACAGCACCGGCGACTCCAACGCGCCCGGCGACGGCATCTACGTCGTCGCGGTGAAGGAGCGACCGACGCCGGCCCGGCTGATCTGCACCATCAAGGGCGGCAAGGCAACCGGCATCAACGCCAGCGTGGGCGCAGATGATGTGCTGGACACCGGCCCCGTGATGGCCGACATCAACGGCGGCAAGCTCCACCGGCAGTCGGTCCTCGACCACGGCAACTGGAAGCTGCCGTTCCGATGGGGTGTCATCGGCACCGTCAAGCCGTCGGTGGCCCGGGTGACCGTCACCTACGGCGGCGTCATCCGCCAGGCCGCCCTGGACCACGGCTGGTTCGTCGCCTCCGGCGTCCTGGACCAGCAGGTCACCGTGGCCCCGCGTATCAAGGGCTATGACGCCGACAACAAGCTGGTCTACGACTCCGACAAGGACAAGTCCTACGAGAAGCGGCTGTAGCAGCGCCGCCCGGCCGGTGGCGCCACACAGGGGTTGGCGCCCCCGGATCCTGGTCAGCGGTGCGGCGCGAGGGCCTTCCGGCCCGGTGCGGAGGGGGCGGTCCACACCGGGCCGGAAGGCCCTCACCCGTCTTGGGATCCCTGAGCCGAGAGCTCCCTCACCCACCTCTGTCGTCGGCAACGACCAGTACCGTGCGCCCTGGCCGGACGAGAGCTTCGCCCAGTACGCCAACTTCCGCTTCTACGACTGGGACACCCGCGACTGCCGGGACCCGGACGACTGGCCCGACCAGGACGCCGCGCTCACCAGCTCGATGGCCTACTGGGCGAAGCACCCCGGCACGTACCACCTCGTCCACACCGCCGGCCCCTGCGCCCTGGCAGACCTGGAACGCACCCTCGGCGCCGCCACCATGGCACGCCTTCTCAAGGGCTACGCCCGCGACCACCGGTACGGCGTCTCCACCACCGCCGACTTCAAGAAGACCGCCCAGTCCATGACCGACAAGGACCTGGCCTCCTTCTGGAAGACCCACCGCACCCGGTGAACACCCCGGCACCACCACACCTGCGGCGATGCCTTCTCGCCGGCGGGCACCGAACTCTGCGGCGAGGCCATCACGGCGACCCCGCCCGGCAGGGCGGCTCCCCGGCGCGCTCCGGAACCCGTGGGAGCACCCGCGCGGGCAGGGAAAGCCCTCGGCGACGCACAAGGACCAGGCCTCTGACCTGGGCCTTCGTAGGGGAAGGGGTGCCGGGAGCCGAACTCGCGCTCTCAGCTTGGGAAGCGACGGCGCTTGTGCGCCCATACGGCTATTGACCTGCGCAGATCTGCTGTGCTTCCCTCCCCGTGAGGGCCTGGGGCACCGCTGTTGACGGTGGCTGTCGGCTCTGAAGGGCACACCAAGGACACGGGTGGCGTACAGGGGCGGGGACCGAGGGGGGTATGAGGTGTGTCGGGGCTTTGGGAGACGCATCGGGATCGCGGGCGAAGTGGCCGCTCCGCCCCTGCGCACACCTCGACCGGGCCCGCCCCGACAGCGGGCGCCACGGGGCCGATGCTCCTTGTGCGGCGGCCTCGCGCCCCTGCGTACGGCGGCCTCGCGCCCCTGCCGGTCCGTGGTGATCCTCGTACGTCCGCCGGACGAACCCCCTGACATCACCGTCACCGCTGTCGCCCCGCAGGTTTCCACGGGCGTCGCCCGCGGTGATGTCCGTCCTGCCGCAGCCGGTGACGTCACCGGCTGCGACGACCGCGTCGCGGGAAGCACACCAGTCGGAGAACACCCTCACGCAGGAGCCGGGGGTGGCTCGCGGGACGGCGGCGGACCGCCGCAACCCGGGCTGTGATCCTTCCGTCTTGCCTCGGCGGGCAGCTCTCCGTGAGGGAAAAGCGGTTCCGGCCGGAAAGTGACGAGCGAAACCCGACCCGATACGACCCACATCTAACAAAGCGGCCAAGAATTGAGACACATACCACCGCGGGACTTCTCGCGAACAAACCGGGAAACCGCGTTCTCCGCGATGCGTCGACCACGGGCGATACTCTGGGCCGTGGCGGGTGTCACGGCCCTCGGATTCCTCATCGTGCTGGAGTTCGCCGCGCGTCACTACGGCCTGCCGGGGCCGATCACCAACCAGGTGCGAGAGGTGGTGGCCGCCCCCAAGTCGGGCGGCCTGCTGTACGCCGCCATGGCGTTGACGATGGTGGTCCTCACCTGGCGGGAACGGTTCATCGCGGTGGGCGCGGCGATCGGTATCGATCTCGCCTTCTTGCTGGTCCGGTGGGCGGTGGACGCCAAGACGACCGGCGGCCACCCCTTCGGCAACGGCGCGTTGTGGGTGATTCTGGGCTGCGCGGTCATCGCTGTCACTCGCCGCACCGGCCGGGAACGCGTCCTGCTGCTGAAGGGCGTCGGGCTGGGCCTGCTGCTGATGGCCGGCCGCAAGACCGGCGACACCTGGCTGCTCATCACCTCGAAGACCCGCCCGGCGGTGCTCGACCAGTACGTGGCGACAGCCGATCACGCGCTGGGTGATCCGTCGTGGCTGGTGGGCCGGATCGTCACGGCCACCGGCCCCATCGGCTTCAACCTCCTCGACACCATCTACGGTCAGCTCCCGGTGGCCGCGGTCGTCGTCGCGCTGTACCAACTGCGCGGCGTGGCGGCCGAGCGCCGCTTCCCAGGCCATCACCTGGTGCGCACCTTCCTGGTGATCGGCCTCATCGGGCCGGCCTTCTACATGATCTTCCCGGTGGTCGGGCCGATCTTCGCCTACGGCACCGGCACCGACTACTGGGCGCCGATCAGCCTGTGGTCGCCGGACATTCCGTCCAGCGCGCACTGGGCGGTGGCCGACCTGTGGCCGCAGACGCCGCCGCCGGTCGGTACCCCGCACCCCATGCCGTTCGACGGGATCACCCCGCGGAACTGCATGCCCAGCCTGCACACGGCGTGGGCTGTCGCGATCTTCATCCACTCCAGGAAGGGCCCGCGCATCCTGCGGTACGCGGGCACGTTCTGGCTGATCGCCACGCTCGCCGCAACGCTGGGATTCGGCTACCACTACGGCGTGGATCTCCTGTCCGGCGTGGTGTTCGCGCTCACGATCGAGGCGGCTCTGCGGTCGTTCGACCGCGGCTGGGACCGATCGGGGATCCGGCTGGTCGCTTACGGAACGACGGTCTTCGCCGCGCTGCTGGTGTCCTACCGCTTCCTGCCGTTGACGATGGCCGAGCATCCGTGGGTGTCCGGACCACTGTTCGTGCTGGCGATGACCTCGGTGGTCTACGGCTACGTACGGACCACCACGGCGTGGGAACCGAGGATCACACCGGCGCGGCAACCGGAACCGCAGCCAGAACCGATCTGAACCGCGTCGCACCAGGCTGTCGGCCGCACGCCGTACGCCGTACGCGCACGCGACGCCCGCGCCGACCGGACCGCGTCACCTCCCGGGCCGGTCCGGAGTGGCGGCCGCGGTGGTCTTCGGGCCGGGCAGGCCGGGGCGGCCCCCGGACGCGCTGCGGGCGGCCGCCGAGAACGCCGGTACGGCGGTGCTCTTCCGGACGGCGTGGTGCGGCTGGACCGAGTTGGTCGGCGCGCTGCGGGCCGGTCTGGTCCTGTCCGGAGTCCCCGCCGATCCGGCTGTGGCGGCTGTGGCGCCGGGCGACCTGAACGGGCTGGCCGACGCGGTGGCGGTCCTGGTCGGCGGCGCGGTGACGATCGAGGACGTGGAGTCCCGGGTCCTGGCGTACTCGTCCACGAAGGAGGACGTGGACGAGTTGCGCCGGCTGACGATCCTCGGCCGCCGGGTGCCGGAGTGGCGCGTGGCCGCCATGCGGGAGGCCGGGTTCTTCCGGGCGCTGTGGGGCTCGGGGGACGTCATCCACCGGCCGGCGTGAGCGGATTCTGCGGGCAGCCGTACAACAGGGACTCCTGGAACCCGAGACGGCCGTACTGGCCGGGTTCGTCGACCTCGACGGCGTCAACGAAACCGTCACGTCCCCGCGGAACGCGTTTCCCGACTCCCTCCGGGTCCTGCACGCGTTCGCGGCCAAGGCGAACTGCCTGGTTCCCGTGCTGGAGGAACTGCGCCTGAGCGGCACGGGCTGCGAGGTCGCCAGTGCCGGCGAACTCGCCCGGCCCAGGACCTCGACACGGCCCATGGTTTGCGCGCGGGTGAGCTTGACCACGCCGCTCTTGGCAACTACTACGCACGACCGTGGACCCCGACACCCATCGGCGCCCGAGAAACCGGCGCCGATGCCGGGACTCGCTACGGCCGCGCCGTCAACCAGTGCCCGGCCCTGGCGGTGCGTCTCCAGCATCGCGCGTGACCCCTCCCGTGGGGTCCCTCGCGGCTGCCGACGTGGATCTCGGCAACCTTGTGATCCGCGCCCGCGTCCGCGGTGCCGAGCCGGAGCGGACCAACGGCAAGCGGGCCTCCGGAGCGACCAAGCCCGATGCAGGCGCTCGCGGCCGCCGATCTTCCGGACGGCTTCCGTTTCCACGACCTCCGTCACACCGGACACACCCTGTCGACCCGCTCGGGTACCACCCTCCGGGACACGGTGGTGCGCGCCGAACGTGCGAAGCACCACAGCGGTGACCGCACGCACCGCAAGGAGGAGTCACCGGAGAACCAAGGGCGTCCGACCGCGGGGGTTGCCGAGTCCAGGCAGGCTCTATATCGCCTTTCGATAGCATCGATAATCGATATGGGGTGGGTGTCGTCGTGCCGAAGGTCCGCAATCCTCTGGAGCCGATGTCGACGGCGGTCAAGGCCGTCCTGGCGCTGGTCGCGACACTGATGGGCATGGGACTGCTCGGCGCGCTGTTCGCCGACGGCATGTCTGTTCTCGGCATCGGTCAGAAGTTTGTTTGCGTCACGGACGCCACCACGACGATCAGCGTCGATGAGCAGCCGATCCCGGCCTTCAGACCCGCACCGGGGGCCAGTCTCAGCATGGGCGCCCACCCGGGGTACTGCACTGAAGCCCCCAGTACGGTGCAGAGCCTGCTCAACACCGCAACCCAGCTGGTTCCGTTCGTCTTCACCGTGGGAGCGCTCCTGCTCGCCCTCCGGCTGATCCGAAGCGCATCGCGCGACGGCCTCTACACCACACAGACCGCGGAGCGGCTGCGCGGGCTGGGGTGGTGGGTGCTGGCGGGCAGTGTGCTCGCCGCGATGGCCACGGCGATGGCCGAGAAGGCTCTCATCGCCTCCCTGAGTCTCGACAGTGACACCAGCGCTGTCTCCGGACTGTTGTCGTGGGACGTTCCCTTCCTGGCGATCCTCACCGGCCTGGGCGTCCTCTCCTTCGCCCGGATCATGCGCGTCGGCGTCACCATGCGCGAGGACCTCGACGGGACAGTCTGATGTCCGAGGAGAAGCGGGAGCACGCGATCGAGGTCCCTCTCGACCGGCTGCTCGAGGAGCGGGGGACGACCTTGACGGAACTTGCCAACCGGGTCGGAGTCACCCACGTGAATGTGTCGATCCTCAAGAACGGCAGGGCGAGGGCCGTGCGGTTCAGCACCCTGAGCCGCCTCTGCGAGGTGCTGGAGTGCCGGCCGGGCGATCTCCTCGGTCACCGCCCGCGCTGAGCAGTCGGCAAGCAGTGGCGGCCCTCGGGGTCCCGCGCCCTTGCTGATGCCGGAGAGCGTGGTCGGTTCCTCGTGGTGCGGGCCGGGGCGGAGGCCGGCGCCCGTCCTGAGGCCGACCTCGTCGGGGCTGGCCCGGGTGCGCCGGACGCGTGGGTAACGGCCCGGCTCCATCCTGTTGCTCCTACGGCACCGACGCTGTCCTCACCCCGACCGGCGGGACTTTCCAGGCCGTACTCTCGTGGGGCCGTCACCAGGCGTTGCGGATACGGCCGACCCGCGCCCGCGTGGTCAGCCGGAACCGGAACTGCCCGCCGCCTCGCGCGCGGCACGACGGTACTCCTCGTTGATGCGCTGGGCCTCCTCGAGCTGGTCCTCGAGGATGACGATGCGGCAGGCGGCTTCGATCGGGGTACCCCTGTCGACGAGCTCGCGGGCGCGAGCGGCGATCCGCAGTTGGTAGCGGGAGTACCGGCGATGTCCTCCCTCCGAGCGGAGCGGAGTG
>NZ_POTZ01000405.1 GCF_003236365.1 Streptomyces sp. NTH33 | reverse complement strand
GCACCGGCGCCATCACGCACCTCCAGCACGCCACCACCACGGACGCACCGGACCTACCTCACCCACCCCGGCACCATGCCTGACCAGCACGAACCCAGCCCCCACACTCGGTTTCGAGAAGCCCTCTGACCACCAGCCGGTACCGCCCGGCCTCCACCGGCCGGCCGTCCCGCCCGTCGGCGGTGATCCGGTCCGCGAAGTGACTCCTGGACCGCTTGAAGGCCTTGTGGCCGTAGGCGGCGTTGCCCTCGCCCCCGTCGCTCATATGTCCTCCCTGCTCAGCGGGTGTCCTGGTGAACGCGTTCCCCGAAATCCGCCGTCGGCACCGTATGACCCGCGCCGACCGGGGCAGTCGGCGAACGTGAGCGGGACATCCAGGGAGCACCCGACGGACGACACGCGGAACCACCCACCGAACCACACCCGGAACCACGCGAGGAAGCACACGAAGGACCGCAGCACCCGCGTCACCGTGCTGGTGGCGCTCGCGGCGAACCTGGTCATCGCGGTCGCCAAGGCCGTCGGCGGCCTGATCGCGCACTCGCCCGCGCTGCTGTCCGAGGCGGCCCACTCCGTGGCCGACAGCCTCAACGAGATCTTCCTGCTGGCCGCGCTGCACCGCAGCCGCCGCCCCGCCGACCGGCGGCACCCCTTCGGCTACGGCAAGGAGCGCTTCTTCTGGTCGCTGCTCGCCGCCGTCGGCATCTTCGTCATGGGCGGTTGCTTCTCCTTCTTCCAGGGACTGGAGGCCCTGCGCCACGGCGCGCAGGAGACGTTCAGCGGCTATGTGGCGGGCCTGATCGTGCTCGGCGTCGCCCTGCTCGCCGAGGGCCTTCCCTGCTGCGGGCGGTGCACCAGGTGCGCCGGCAGGGCGGCGGAGACGGCCTGCGCGACCCGGCGCTGCGCACGGTCGTGGCCGAGGACGGCACCGCGGTGATCGGCGTCATCCTCGCCCTGGCGGGCATGGGGCTGCACATGGCCACCGGACAGGCCGTCTGGGAGGCGTCCGCCTCGCTCGCCATCGGCGCGCCGCTCGTCCACGTCGCCTACCGGCTCGGCCGCGAGGCCCGCGACCAGCTGATCGGGGAGGCCGCCGAGCCCGAACTCAGCGGCCGTATCCGGTGCCTGCTGCAGGCCCAGCCGGAGATCGACAGCGTGGAGGCGCTGTTCACGATGAAGATGGGTCTGGACTCCCTGCTGGTGGCCGCCCGGATCGACCTGACCCCCGGCCTGGACAGCGAGCGGGTGGAGGAGGTCGCCGTGCGCATCAAGCGCTCCATCGCCCGCACCGTTCCCGAAGCGGACCAGATCTTCCTCGACGTGACCGACCGTCCGGCCGAGGAGAAGGCACGGGAGAGCCCCGCCGCGACGGGGGAACGCGGCGGGGCCTGAGGCACGGGTGCCCGGACAGGGCGGACTCATGCCTCCCGGCCCGGATTCCTTTCCGGCCGGCGCCCCAGCCCGGCGCCTCAGCCCGCTCAGCCCGCCGGCTCCAGCACGAAGACCGGGATCTCCCGCGGGGTCTTCTCCTGGTACTCGGCGTACGGGGGGAACGCGGCGACGGCCCGCTCCCACCACTCGGCCTTCTCCGCGCCGGTGACCTCACGGGCCGTCATGTCCCGCTTGACCGGGCCGTCCTGCAGCTCGACCCGGGGGTCGGCCTTGAGGTTGAAGTACCAGAACGGATGCTTGGGCGCACCGCCCTGGGAGGCCACCACCGCGTAGCGCCCGTCGTGCTCCACGCGCATCAGCGGCGTCTTGCGGATCCTGCCGCTGCGTGCGCCCACGGTGGTCAGCACGACGACGGGCAACCCCGTGTCCCGCAGCGTGGTCCCCTCGGTGCCGCCGGAGCTCTCGTACAGCTCCACCTGCTCCCGCACCCACTGGGTCGGGCTGGGCTCGTACTCGCCCTCAAGGGGCATGCCGTCCGTCCTCTCGTCGCGTCCTGAGACTGATCGTGCACCGCCCATTCAACATCCACACCGGCCCGGTTCGTCACCACGGTGCCGGGCACCGCCTCCCGGGGCAGCCGCTCACCCCGGCGGCACCAGCATCCGTACCGCCAGTGCGGTGATCACGCAGCTGGACACGAGCGCCGTCACCAGCCGCCCCCGGTGGCCGGTCAGGGCACGGCCGAGCAGCGCGCCGCCGCCGGCGAGCAGCAGCTGCCAGCTCGCCGACGCGGCGAAGGCCGCGAGGACGAACACGGCCTGCTCGGCCGGCGGTACGGCGTGCGCGGCGCGGCTGCCGAGCACCAGCGCCGCGAAGTAGACCAGCGTGGTGGGGTTGAGCAGGGTGATCCCGAGCAGTGCCAGGTAGGCGCGCGCCGGGCTCGGCGCGGGCGGGTCGGCGCGGGTGGCGAGCCGGTGCCCGCGGTACTGCCGCAGGGCGGTGGCCGCGCCCCCCACGGCCAGCGCCGCCAGCACCAGGGCCGACACCCAGCGCAGCGGCCCCAGCGCCGGCCGCAGCAGACCCGCCAGGGCCGATCCGCCGAGTGCGGCCAGCACGGCGTAGAGGCCGTCGGCGGTGGCGACGCCGAGCGCGGCGCAGGAGCCGGTCCGCAGGGACGTACGGGCGGTCAGGGTGACGAGGTAGGTCCCGACGGCGCCCACGGGCACGGCGATGCCGTGGCCCGCGAGCAGCCCGGCGACGAGCGCCGCGGTCACGGCAGCGCGGGACCGGGCCTCCGCGGGCGGCCGGGCTGCTGTCGGCACCGCGCCGGAAGGTCGGCGGCGAACGGCAGCGGCGGGAACACGTCGGTCGTGGACATGGCCGGATCCTGTACGCCGTGCGGTTTCGGCGGCAACCGATTTACGATGCGGAGTGGGTGATTCCCGGCCAGTTCCCGTGGATCGCCGATCTGGCCGGACTTGTCGTCGTGCCGATGGGTGCCTGGGGCATCCAATGAGGACCGGCACGGCGCACCCTTCGTCTGTGAGGTCTTCCATGACGGACCTGACCGAACTGTCCGAACCCGTCGCCTTCCCCCAGGACCGGAGCTGCCCCTACCACCCGCCCACCGGGTACGACCCGCTGCGCGTCACCCGGCCGCTGACCCGCGTCCGGCTCTACGACGGCCGCCCGGCCTGGCTCGTGACCGGTCACGGCCTCGCCCGTGACCTGCTGGTCGACCCCCGGTTGTCCACGGACCGCACCCGCTCGGGCTTTCCGATCACCACGCCCCGCTTCGCCGCGGTCCGCGACCGCAGGCCCGCGCTCCTGGGCGTCGACGACCCCCGGCACCGCACCCAGCGGCGCATGCTGATCCCGAGCTTCACCCTCAAGCGCGCCACCGAGCTCAGGCCCCGGATCCAGCAGATCGTCGACCGGCTGCTGGACGAGATGACCGCGCAGGGGCCGCCCGCCGATCTGGTGCGCGCCTTCGCGCTGCCGGTGCCGTCCACGGTGATCTGCGCGCTGCTCGGCGTGCCCTACGCCGACCACGAGTTCTTCGAGGAGCAGTCCAGGCGGCTGCTGCGCGGACCGACGGCCGAGGACACACGGGACGCCCGGGACCGGCTCCAGGCGTACCTGGACGCCCTGATCGACCGCAAGCAGCGGCAGGAGGCCGGTGAGGCCGGCCAGGGCCTGCTGGACGAACTGGTCCGGCAGCGGCTGCGCGAGGGCGACCTCGACCGCGAGGAGCTGACCGCCCTGGCGATGATCCTCCTGGTCGCGGGCCACGAGACCACCGCCAACATGATCTCCCTGGGCACCTACACGCTCCTGCGGCACCCCGACCGGCTGGCCGAACTGCGTGCCGACCCCTCACTGCTGCCCACCGCGGTCGAGGAGCTGATGCGGATGCTGTCCATCGCGGACGGACTGCTGCGCCTGGCCACCGAGGACATCGAGATCGCCGGGACCACGATCAGGGCCGGGGAGGGCGTGGTCTTCTCCACCTCCGTCATCAACCGGGACGAGGACGTCTACCCCGCCCCCGACACCCTCGACTGGCACCGCCCGGCCCGCCACCACGTCGCCTTCGGCTTCGGCATCCACCAGTGCCTCGGCCAGAACCTCGCCCGCGCCGAGCTGGAGATCGCCCTGCGCACCCTCTTCGAGAGGCTGCCCACGCTCCGGCTCGCCGCCCCGCCGGACGAGATCCCCTTCAAGCCCGGCGACACCATCCAGGGGATGCTGGAGCTCCCCGTGACCTGGTAAGAGGCTGCCGCCATGCGCATCCGCATCGACAAGGACCGCTGCATCGGCGCCGGACAGTGCGCCCTGACCGCCCCGGGCGTGTTCACCCAGGACGACGACGGCTTCAGCACCCTGCTGCCCGGCCGCGAGGACGGCGGCGGCGACCCGATGGTCAGGGAAGCGGCCCGGGCCTGCCCGGTGGGCGCCATCACGGTGTCGGAGGACGACTGAACCCGGCGGGCCGGGGGCCGCTCAGGAGGACTTCGGCCGGGAGCGGGTACTGCACTCTTCTGGACACCTTCCGGGAACAGCCCGCCGCGGGGCCGTAATTGCCTTTGAAAAATCGTCAACAAGTCTGCTGCGAAAGCGTTTTGCGCAAAACCGTGTGATCCCTTGTTGCCCGCCGCCGGCCTGTGCGAAGGTGTGGCCTGTCGGCGAGCAGACCATGGGTCCCTCCCTCTGCGCGGTGGACGTTCGAGATGCCGACGCCCTCTTTTTCTGGTACGGACCAAAACAGCGGTGCGTATGGAGGAATGCAGCCGTGAAAGACCCGGGCATGTCCCCTTCCGCACTGCAGCCCGTCGGTGAACTGCTGGACCGGCACTGGGAGGCGGCGTTCGCCTACGCACGGCTGTGCACCGACGGTCCGCGGTCCGCGGGCATGCTCACCACCGCGGCCTTCACCCGTCTGTTCGGCCAGTCCCTGCGGCAGCCGGGACCGACGGCCGCCTGGCGTCCCCACCTGCTCGTCACCGTACGGCGCATCGCGGCCGAGTGGAGCGCGGACCACCGGCAGGAGATGCTGCACCCGGAGCTGCGGGCGGCGGGCGACGACGGCGACCGGATCGGCGCGCGCCTGCTGCCGCCGAGCGACCGGCGCCTGCTCTCCCGGGCGTTCCAGCAGCTGCCCCAGGCGGCCCGCGCCCTGCTGTGGCACACCGAGGTCGAGGCCGAACCGCTCGCCGCCCCGGCCCGGCTGCTCGGCATCGACGAGGAGGACGCGCGCGTCGAACTGCGGCGGGCCCGCGAACGGCTGCGCGAGGAGTGCCTCCAGGTGCACCGCGAGGTCGCCCCCCGGCAGGAGTGCCTGCTCTACCTGCGGCTGCTGGACGTCACCTACCGGCGCGGCGGCGTCGACCTCGACCCCGACCTGCGCACGCACCTGGACGGCTGCACGCACTGCCGGCACACCGCCGACCAGCTGTCCCGGTTCAACGCGGACCTGGGCGCCGCGCTCGCCGAGGGCGTCCTGGGCTGGGGCGCCCACGCCTACCGCGACTCCCGCCCGACGCCCGCGGCCCCGGAGGACCCGGCGTTCCCACCGTTCGCCGGCGGCGCGTCGTCGGTACCGGCCGGGGGAGAGCCGTTCGACTCCGCCGGATCGGGCGCGCCGACCCCCGGCGAGCCGTTCGCGGCCGCTGCCTTCGGGCCGGAGCCGGGCGCGGAACCGGCGCCGGATTCCGCCACGGAGCCGGCCCCGGCGGGTGCCGGGGTCCGGCCGCGTGCCGGTGGGCGGCGGAGGGACCGGAAGGCGGCGCGGCGGGCCGTACGGCAGCGGAATCTCGCCGTCGCGGTGGCGACGGTGAGCGGGCTGGTCGTGCTGCCGCTCGTGCTGTGGGCGGTTCTCGGCTCCGGGGACGGGACGCCCGCCACCGGAGCCGACGGGCGGCCCTCCGGCACACCCGGCAGCGGATCCCCGTCCGCCGGGCCGTCCTGGATCGGCGCCGGCACGGCGGGCAGGACCACCCTGCGCGGGCGGCTGCACAACGTCGTGTCCGGACTGTGCGTCGGTGTCGTGGGCAAGAAGGCCGTCGAGGGGGCGGAGACCGAGCTGGCGAGCTGTTCGCCGGCGCCCGACCAGCAGTGGGTGTACGAGACCGACGGGCTGCTGCGCAGCGGCGCCGAGCCCGGTCTGTGCCTGGACTCCCGCCTGGGCTACTCGGTACGGCTCGCTCCCTGCACGACCCCCTCCGGGCCGGGCGCGAGGGACATCCGCTACGACTTCACCCTGCAGGGCACCCTCGTGCCGCGCTTCGACCAGGACCTGGCCCTGACACCGGCCGCCACCGACGGCGGGGGCGCCCTCGTCCTCAAGATCCGTGCGAAGAGCGACACCCAGCGCTGGGCGATGGACACCTCCCCGCCCGGCCTGCAGATGGAGGTGGTCAACTGGGGCGCGGACGGCGGCTCCTCGGACCCGGCGCCGACCCCGCCC
>NZ_POTZ01000404.1 GCF_003236365.1 Streptomyces sp. NTH33 | reverse complement strand
GGCCCACCCCGAACCCCGTCGGAGACGTTAGAGGAGCACGGCGTGAACCACCTCGCCTTCATCCCCGCCACCAAGGAACAGGCCAAGGCCCGCATCGCGCTCACCGGGCCCACCGGATCGGGCAAGACCTACACCGCCCTGGTCACCGGCACCGGGCTCGGCGACCGGATCGCCCTGGTCGACACCGAGCACGGCAGCGCCGCCAAGTATGCCGACGAGTTCGCCTTCGACACCCTTCCGCTCACCACGTTCGAGCCCACCGCGCTCGTCGAGGCGCTCGCGGTGGCCGCTCACGACGGCTACGACGTCATGATCGTCGACTCCCTGAGCCATTTCTGGTCCGGCGCCGGCGGGATGTTGGAGCAGGTCGACAACGCGGCCAGGCGCGTCGGGGCGGGAGGCAGCTTCGCCGGCTGGAAGGAGGCCCGCCCCCTGGAACGGGCGATGCTCGACGCCCTGCTCGCCTATCCCGGTCACCTCATCGTCACCATGCGCACCAAGACCGAGTACGTCGTCGAGGCCGACGAGCGCGGGCGCAAGGTGCCGCGCAAGGTCGGGCTCAAGCCCGAGCAGCGAGAGGGCATCGAGTACGAATTCGACATCGTCGGCGACCTCGACCACGAGAACACCCTGGTGATCTCCAAATCCCGGGCCAAGCCGCTGTCCGGGACGGTGCTCCACAAGCCCGGCGCGGAGTTCGCCGAGGCCGTCCTCGGCTGGCTCGAGGCCGGCAAGCCCGCCAAGTCCGCGCCGGACTACATCACGGCGGCCACCGCGCCGGACGCCACCTACGAGGACCTGCGCGCCCTCTACGAGGAGGCCCGCCGGCACAACCTGCTCGGCGCCGCCGTCCTGGACGGCAAGGAGACCCGCACGCTCGGCGAGCTGATCGTGCGCCACGGCACCGAGGCGGCGAAGAACCGGGTCGCCCAGGATGCCGAGTCGAGGGCCGGGACCGGGTAGGAGGGCCAGGCCGCATGAGCCTCAAGGACCAAGCCACCCGGGTCGCCGTGCTCCGGGTGCTGCGCGACGCGGTGGACGCCGAGTACGAGGCCGCCCGCCGCACGGTGCTCGACGGGCTGCGCGCGGCCCGTGCCGAGCTCGGCCTGAAGTCGATCCGGGCGACCCTGCCGGACCGCACGCCCATCGCCACCATCACGCTCATCGACCCCCGGCCGACGGTCGTGATCGCCGACGAGCACGCCTTCCTCACCTGGGTGGCCGAAAACCACCCCAGCGAGGTGGAGACGCTCACCCGGGTGCGCCCCTGCTGGCAGCGGGAATTCTTCACCCGGCTCGCCTGCCTCGACCCGGTCACCGACCCGCACACCGGCGAGGTGATCCCGGGACTGGCCGCGGCACCGGCGCCCCCGCCGCGGTCGTTCAGCCTTCGCCCCGTGCCCGGCGGGCCGGAGAAGGTCACCCGCGCCTGGCGCACCGGCGAGCTCGACCTGCGCCAACTGCTCGCCCTCGACGGCGGTGCGACATGACCACCGCCCTCTCACCACTGGATCGTCCAGGTCGGCCACCTGGGTCGCGGTGGCTGAACCCCCACGGACAGGTTGCCGCACCCGCGGCGCCACTCTGTGCGGGTATCGCGAGGGCGACGGTGCGACGGCCCGCCGCGACACCCGACGCGTCCCGGCTGGAAGGAGGCATCGTTGACGCCGACCGAGACGGTACGGCTCGTCGGTCCGGTCGCCGCGACGTGTCCCTCGGCGCATCTGGAGGAGACCACGGCACAAGCCCGATACCTCCTCCTGGCCGACCTGGACGCCACCGACGCGTGGACGGCCGTGATCCGGCTGGGCCGACAGCGGCACCACATCGCCGCCGACATCCTCGCCGAGGTGCGCGCGGTCCGCGGGGAGCGGCTCGCCCGCGCCCCGCTGCCGCTGCCGGACACCGACCCGGACGCCCCGCGCCGCTACCGCGCGGAACTCCTCGCCAGCGTGAACGCGATCACCTCGAGCGCATCGACCAGGCGCCCGTCACCCCGGCCGATCCGCCTCCCGTCTCGCCGACCCGAAGCACGACGCCGGCTCGAAGCGCGACCTGCGCATCCGCTTCCTTCGCGTGCCTTGCCCCTGGTGCAAGGGCCGCTTCCGGCGGCCCCTGCGTCGTCCCCCGGCTCGGCATTCCGCTGAGGAACATCCCCGCCCACGAGGCACGGCCCATCGCGGCCGGACTTGCCAACTCGGGCCGAGAAAGGGCGGGAAAGGACAGAGAGTGAACCCGACGACCGCCTCGCCCCGCAGTGCGGCGTGCCACTTCGCCGGCACGCGGCGCGAGACCCACCCACTCCGGGCTACCAGCCGTCTCGAACCGGCACGGGTGAGGGATCACTCGTCGAACGAGAGGAAAAGCCATGGTTGGTGAAACCATCATCACAGTGGTCGGCAATCTGACCGATGACCCCGAGCTACGCCTCAACCCGTCCGGCGATGCGGTCGCGCACTTCGCCGTCGCCTCCACGCCCCGCGCCTTCGACCGGGAGACAGGGAAGTGGAGGGACGCCGAGACGCTGTTCCTGCGCTGTTCGGCCTGGGGGCAGATGGCCAGGCACGTCGCCGGGTCCCTGACCCGCGGTACGCGCGTCATCGTCCAGGGACGGTTGCGCCAGCGGACGTACGAGACCAAGGAGGGCGAGCGCCGCACCGTGGTCGAGTGTGGGGTCGACGAGGTCGGTCCCTCGCTGCGGTTCGCCACCGCGCAGGTCACCAAGGCCCCCCGCGCGAGCGCCTTCGCCGGTGTCAGTCCACCCGCCGACGGCCTGTTCGCCCAGAGCGACGGCGAGCCGCCCACCCCCCGGCAGGGCGAGGAGCCCTTCTGACCGACGAGAGCACCGCAGAGGCTGACCGGCATGACCAACCCTGTCCCGACCGACCCCTGCGCGACCTGGACCCCGCAGGCTGCACTCGGTTTGACCTGTATCGATTGTCATCCCGAATACCGGGACGACCACCAGGACGACGACTCCCGTATCCGCCCGGAGGCCTCCTCCAACGAGACGGTCCTGGACGGATGTGAGGGGCACGGCCTCCCAAAGCCCCCCGATGACCCGGTCGATGAACCGCCATGGAGAGAAGAGCCGACCGCGGCCGAGGCGACTGGAGGAAGGACGGCAGCGCCGCCCGGGCAACCGGCGGCGACCAACAAGATCACAGATTGACGGCAGCCCCGCGAGCGGCGCCGAGACGGTGAAACAGAGCCGGAGTGATGCGACACCCGGCACCATCGCCCCGAAGTCCGCGCGGGCCGCCGCAGAACCGACACCCCGGGCCGTCGGCGCGGTGACCCGGGACCGTCGGCCGCAATGACACGCCACATCCCATCCAGGCGGACGCCATGAAAGAACAGGACCGCGAGAGGGCGCTCGAGCTGGCCCTCATCCAGATCGAGAAGCGCTTCGGCAAGGGCTCGGTCATGTGCCTCGGCGATGACCCCTGGTCCCCCATCGAGGTCATCCCCACCGGGTCGATCGCTCTCGACGTCGCCCTTGGCATCGGCGGCCTGCCCCGCGGGCGGGTCGTGGAGATCTATGGACCTGACGCCTCGGGCAAGACCACTCTCGCCCTGCACGCGGTGGCCAACGCCCAACGCGCCGGCGGCACCGTGGCGTTCATCGACGCCGAGTACGGCCTCGACACCGAGTACGCCAAGCGGCTGGGTGTGGACACCGACGCCCTGCTGGTCTGCCAGCCCGACAACGGCGAGCAGGCACTGGAGATCGTGGACATGCTGGTCCGCTCCGGCGCGCTCGACCTCATCGTCATCGACTCCGTCGCCGCGCTCGTCCCGCGCGCGGAGATCGAGGGCGAGATGGGCGACAGCCACGTGGGTCTGCAGGCCCGCCTGATGAGCCAGGCCCTCCGCAAGATCACCAGCGCGCTCAACCAGTCGAAGACCACGGCGATCTTCATCAACCAGCTCCGGGAGAAGATCGGTGTGATGTTCGGCTCCCCGGAGACGACGCCCGGGGGCCGGGCGCTGAAGTTCTACGCCTCCGTGCGCCTGGACGTCCGCCGCATCGAGACGCTGAAGAACGGGACCGAGGCGGTCGGCAACCGCACCCGTGTCAAGGTGGCCAAGAACAAGTGCGCACCCCCCTTCAAGCAGGCCGAGTTCGACATCCTCTACGGGCAGGGCATCAGCCGCGAGGGCGACCTGATCGACCTGGGCCTGGAGCACGGCTTCCTCTACAAGTCCGGCGCCTGGTACACCTACGAGGGCGACCAGCTCGGCCAGGGCAAGGAGAACGCCCGCAACTTCTTCAAGGACAACCCCGACCTCGCCGACGAGATCGAGAAGAAGATCAAGGAGAAGCTGGGCATCGGGACGGGACCGGACACCGTCCCCGCCGCCTCCATCGAGTTCTGACCCGGTGCGACCCCCTTCCGGAATTCGCCTGTCCGGACTCTGTGCCCCCAACGGGAATCCGTTGGATCAGGGAATGGGGATGCGCGGTATGTGTCCTGCGCCGGGAGGGCAGCGTGCGATGGTCCTTCGTGACCGACCGGCGAGGACACCACACGCGCATGAACCGCGTTGCCCGAGACGCTTTCGGACGCCGAGGAGCAGCACGTGAGCGACACCGCTTCGACCATTCGTCGCGTCTACCTCCACTGTGAGTTCCTTCCCGCCGATCCCACCGTCCGCGGCCTGGTCTCCATCGGCCTCACCGACGACGCCGGCTGTGACTACTACGCCGTCAACAACGGGATGGACGTGAGCGCCGTGCTCAACGTCCCGTGGATGGCCGACAACGTGTGGCCCAACCTGCCCCGGTGCACTGTCGACGGCTATCCCTGCCTCCTCGACCGCACCCATCCCGACGTCAAGCTCCTCGACGAGATGCGCGACGACGTGGCGAAGTACTTCGCCGATGGCTCCCCGGAGACCCATCTGTACGCCTACTACGGCGGCCAGCACATCTGGCGTCTGCACTCCCTGTGGGACCACGACTGGGCGGCGATGCCGCCCTCGGTGCCGCGCTGGTGCCACGAGCTGCGGTCCCTCGTCGTCCAGGCCGGAGACCCACCACTGCCGGAGCGAGCCGATGGACAGCACCACGCGCTGACGGACGCCGGCTACAACCGCACCCTGCACGAGTACCTGCTCGCCCTCTCCACCTGCCCGCAGCGCGAAGACGATGGCTTCCG
This sequence comes from Streptomyces sp. NTH33, assembly GCF_003236365.1. Lineage (GTDB taxonomy): Bacteria > Actinomycetota > Actinomycetes > Streptomycetales > Streptomycetaceae > Streptomyces. Next base: position 1,202 of record NZ_POTZ01000404.1, on the reverse strand, counting down.
CCCCGTGAGCGGCCTGCACCGGATGCCGCCCACCGACCGGCAGGCGGCCGCGCCCCCACGGACCGAGCGCGTGGACAAGAGCTCTGCGGCCTGCTGGGGGCCGGAAAGCAGCAGCCGTCATCCAGGCCGGCCGGTAACGAGAGGGGAGCGGCCGACGCGTTTTCCCACCCATCAGATGCACTCCGTCGTCTGCGATGTCTGTGACTACGTCTACGACGAGGACGGGGACGGCTTCGAGGTGTTCGACAGCCCGGAGGCGGCCGCGCAAGAGGTGTTGCGGCACCACTGGAAGTGCCTCTCCGACGGGCGAGTGATGTGCCCAAGTGATGATGGGGAACACCAGGCCGTGTATGACGAGTTGATGCCGCCCGAGCCGGGGGCCGGCGGGTAGGTCGCGCCGACGAGGAGACGTGCCGATGCAGGCGTCGACGGATGGGCAGCCGTGCCGGCGGATCGCGCGCGGAGCGAATCGGCGTAGGGCTGGGGGTGTGCAGCCGTTCGAGGCCTCCGGCACACCGGCCCCGCCCGCGCCGCCGTCGCTGTCGCCGTCGCGCGTGGCCGACTTCTTGACCTGCCCGCTGCGCTACCGGTTCCGGGCGATCGACCGGCTGCCGGAGAGGCCCAGCGCGGCGGTGGCCCGGGGCACGCTGGTGCACGCGGTGCTGGAGCGGCTCTTCGACGACCCGGCGGTGGAGCGTACGGCCGCGCGCGCGTTCTCTGGTGGCGGGCGAGTGGGAGCGGCTGCCGGCGGCGAAGCCGGAGCTTGCGGAGCTGTTCGCCGAGGAGGGCGGGGCGCCCGTCCCGGAGCGGGTCGCGCAGTGGCTGGCCGAGGCGGAGCGGCTGGTCGAGCGGTGGTTCACGCTGGAGGACCCGACCCGGCTGGAGCCGGCGGGGCGGGAGCTGTTCGTCGAGGCGACGCTGGACTCCGGGCTGACGCTGCGCGGGATCATCGACTGGGTGGACGTGGCGCCGACCGGCGAGGTGCGGCTGGTCGACTACAAGACGGGCAAGGCCCCCGGCCGGAGTACGCGGCGGATGCCCTGTTCCGGATGAAGTTCTACGCCCTGGTGCTGTGGCGGCTGCGCGGCGCCGTGCGGTGCCGCCTGCAGTTGGTCTGTCTCGGCAGCGGGGAGGTGCTGGGCTGCGAGCCGGCAGAGGGCGGTCTGCGGGCCGTGGAGCGCAAGCTGCTCGCCCTGGGGGAG
>NZ_POTZ01000403.1 GCF_003236365.1 Streptomyces sp. NTH33 | reverse complement strand
CCATTCCCCTGCAACGCTGACAGCGCCGCACCGGCCCCGCCGGCGCCCCGCCCGCACCTATGACACAACGGCGACATTGCGTACAGCACCAGCCGCAACCCTGAAGACCCCCGGTCCCCCGACCGGGGGATCTTCGCGTTCCCGTCCCTGGTCTGCCTCGGCCTGCCTGGTCTCGGCCTGCCTGTCTCGGCCTGGTCCGCCTCGGCCCCTGCGATCCGGGGCCTTTTGGCGTTGTCGGCGTTGCCGGCCGTGGCTTCCCGCGTCGGCGCGTCCGCACACCGGTGCCCGGAAGACACCGGAAGACAGAAGACCCCCGGTCCCAATCGACCGGGGGTCTTTTCGCTGGTGGGGCTAACAGGATTTGAACCTGTGGCCTCATCCTTATCAGGGATGCGCTCTAACCAACTGAGCTATAGCCCCGCCGCGCTCTGCGGTGTGTGTCCCGCGCGCTGACTCCTGAAGATTAGCGCACCACGGGGGCAGTCCCAAAATCGGTTGTCGCAGGACCGTCGGCGGACGTTCGCGAAGCGCGTCGCGCCCGCGTCACTCGTCCTCGGCCAGCGTCAGCTCGATGCCGCCGACGAAGCCCGCGGAGAGGTTGTAGATGAACGCTCCGAGGGTCGCGAGGGCCGTGGCGAGAAGCACGTCGATGACGGCGATGACCGCCGAGAACATCAGGACGTTCGGGAGGGACAGGAAGGACTGCAGGTCGAAGCCGTTCGACTCGTTCGAGCCGGTGGCCTCGGAGATCTTCCCGCCGACCGTGGAGAACACGCCCATCGCGTCCATGACCATCCACAGCACGGCGGACGCCACGATGGTGCAGACGCCCAGCGCGATGGAGAGCAGGAAGCTGACCTTCATCACCGACCACGGGTCGGCCTTGGCCACACGCAGCCGGGCCTTGCGGGTGCGCGGCGCGGTACGCGCGCCCGTACGCGGCCGGCGTACCGTGTCCGCGGGCGCCGCGGCCGATGGGTAGGCCTGCGGCGGGTGGTACGGCCCCGAGGGCTGCTGCGGCTGCCGCTCCCCCGGCAGTGGAGAGCCCGCCGCCTGCTGGCCGGCCGCGGTCTGGGGCTGCGAGCCCCTGGCGTCCGTCACCGTTGCCCCCTGGGATCCGTGCGCGTCGGTCGCGGGCGACTTGATCGCCTGCAGGTTGGTCGTGCGCGTGTCCACCGCACGCGCGGCGGAGCCACGGCCGCCGCCGTCCGTTTCCGTACCAGTGGAGGTACCGGCCGATCCGGCGCCCGTGGCTCCGCTCACGATGACTCTCTCCTCGTACTACTCGGCCGAGGGCGCCTCACCCTCGTCCGTACCGGCGGTCGCGACATCTTCGGCGATGTCGTCCACGGCCACGTCGCCGTCGACTTCCTCCGCCTCGCGCCCCGCCTCGGCGTTACGTGCGATACCGACGACGGCATCGCGCTTGCCCAGGTTGATCAGTTGGACGCCCATGGTGTCACGGCCCGTCTCCCTGACCTCGTTGACCCGCGTACGAATCACGCCGCCGGAGAGCGTGATGGCGAGGATCTCGTCGCTCTCCTCGACCACCAGCGCACCCACGAGCGAACCGCGGTCCTCCACGATCTTGGCAGCCTTGATGCCGAGGCCGCCACGGCCCTGGACGCGGTACTCGTCGACTTGGGTCCGCTTGGCGTACCCACCGTCAGTGGCAGTGAACACGAACGTACCGGGTCGAACAACATTCATCGAGAGCAGTTCGTCGCCCTCGCGGAAACTCATGCCCTTGACACCCGAGGTGGCACGGCCCATGGGACGCAGGGTGGCGTCCGAGGCGGTGAACCTGATCGACTGCGCCTTCTTGCTGATCAGCAGCAGATCGTCCTCGGCCGAGACGAGTTCGGCTCCGATCAGTTCGTCGTCGGATCCGTCCTCCCGCGCGCGCAGGTTGATCGCGATGACTCCACCGGAGCGTGGCGAATCGTAATCCTTCAGAGGCGTCTTCTTGACCAGACCGGCCTTGGTGCCGAGCACCAGGTACGGCGCCGCCTCGTAGTCGCGGATCGCGAGGATCTGGGCGATGGCCTCGTCCGGCTGGAAGGCGAGGAGGTTCGCCACGTGCTGCCCGCGCGCGTCCCGGCCCGCGTCCGGCAGCTCGTACGCCTTCGCCCGGTACACCCGGCCCTTGTTGGTGAAGAACAGCAGCCAGTGGTGCGTGGTGGAGACGAAGAAGTGGTCGACGATGTCGTCCTCCTTCAGCTTCGTCCCGCGTACGCCCTTGCCGCCGCGCTTCTGGGCACGGTAGTCGTCGGTCTTGGTGCGCTTGATGTAGCCGCCGCGGGAGACCGTGACGACGATGTCCTCCTCGGCGATCAGGTCCTCGATGGACATGTCGCCCTCGTACGGGATCAGCTTGGTCTGCCGGTCGTCGCCGTACTTCTCGACGATCGCGGCCAGCTCCGCGCTGACGATCCCGCGCTGACGGACCTGGGAGGCCAGGATCTCGTTGTACTCGTTGATCCTCGCCTGCAGTTCGTCGTGCTCCTGGACGATCTTCTGACGCTCCAGGGCGGCCAGTCGCCGCAGCTGCATCTCGAGGATGGCGTTGGCCTGGATGTCGTCGATCTCCAGCAGGCTCCTCAGGCCCTCACGCGCGACCTCGACGGTCTCACTGCGCCGGATCAGCGCGATGACCTCGTCGATGGCGTCCAGGGCCTTCAGCAGACCGCGCAGGATGTGTGCCCGCTCCTCGGCCTTGCGCAGCCGGAAGCGCGTACGGCGGACGACGACCTCGACCTGGTGCGTCACCCAGTGGCGGATGAACGCGTCCAGCGACAGCGTCCGCGGCACGCCGTCGACCAGCGCCAGCATGTTGGCGCCGAAGTTCGTCTGCAGGTCGGTGTGCTTGTACAGGTTGTTCAGGACGACCTTGGCGACCGCGTCCCGCTTCAGCACGATGACCAGGCGCTGGCCGGTGCGGGAGCTCGTCTCGTCGCGGACGTCCGCGATGCCGCCGATCTTGCCGTCCTTCACCAGGTCGGCGATCTTCTGCGCGAGGTTGTCCGGGTTGACCTGGTACGGCAGCTCCGTGACCACCAGGCACTGGCGGTTCTGGATCTCCTCCACCTCGACCACCGCGCGCATGGTGATCGAGCCGCGGCCGGTGCGGTACGCCTCCTCGATGCCCTTGCGGCCCACCACCAGGGCGCCGGTCGGGAAGTCCGGGCCCTTGATGCGCTCGATCAGGGCCTCCAGGAGTTCCTCGTGGGAGGCCTCCGGGTTCTCCAGGTACCACTGGGCGCCGGCGGCGACCTCGCGCAGGTTGTGCGACGGGATGTTGGTCGCCATGCCGACCGCGATACCGGCCGAGCCGTTGATCAGCAGGTTCGGGAAGCGGGAGGGCAGGACGGTCGGCTCCTGGGAGCGGCCGTCGTAGTTGTCCGTGAAGTCGACGGTCTCCTCGTCGATGTCGCGGACCATCTCCATCGACAGCGGCGCCATCTTGCACTCGGTGTAGCGCATGGCCGCCGCCGGGTCGTTGCCCGGCGAGCCGAAGTTGCCGTTGGAGTCCACCAGCGGCATCCGCATCGCCCACGGCTGCGCCAGGCGCACCAGCGCGTCGTAGATCGAGGAGTCGCCGTGCGGGTGGTAGTTGCCCATGACGTCGCCGACGACACGGGCGCACTTGTAGAAACCCCGCTCGGGGCGGTATCCGCCGTCGTACATGGCGTACAGCACACGGCGGTGGACGGGCTTGAGACCGTCACGCACGTCCGGCAGCGCACGCGAGACGATGACGGACATCGCGTAGTCGAGGTAGGAGCGCTGCATCTCCGTCTCGAGCCCGACGGGCTCGACACGCAGCGTGGTCTCGCCCTCGGGGTCTTCAGGCGTGACGGGGGTGTTCTCGTCGGCCATTGCTGGTGGGATTCCTTCCTGGTGCGGTCAGCTGAGACCGACTCAGATGTCGAGGAAGCGGACGTCCTTGGCATTGCGCTGGATGAACTGTCGGCGGGCCTCGACGTCCTCGCCCATCAGGACCGAGAACAGGTCGTCGGCCTGGGCGGCGTCGTCGAGGGTGACCTGTCCGAGGACACGGTGGTCGGCGTCCATGGTGGTCACGCGCAGCTCCTCGGCGTTCATCTCGCCAAGGCCCTTGAAGCGCTGGATCGAGTCCTCCCGGACCCGCTTGCCGCGCCGGCGGCCCATCTCGATCAGCGCGTCACGCTCGCGATCGGAGTACGCGTACTCGACGTCCTCCCGGCCCCACTTGATCTTGTAGAGCGGCGGACGGGAGAGGAACACGTGCCTGGCCTCGATCAGCGGCCGCATGAAGCGGAACAGGAAGGTCAGCAGCAGAGTGTTGATGTGCTGGCCGTCGACGTCGGCGTCCGCCATCAGGATGATCTTGTGGTAGCGGAGCTTGTCGATGTCGAAGTCCTCGTGCACGCCCGTGCCGAACGCGGAGATCAGTGCCTGGATCTCCTGGTTCTGCAGGATCTTGTCCAGGCGTGACTTCTCCACGTTGAGGATCTTGCCGCGGATGGGGAGAATCGCCTGGTACTCGGGGTTCCGGCCGGACTTGGCCGAACCGCCGGCGGAGTCGCCCTCGACGATGAAGATCTCGCACTTGGTGGGGTCGTTGGACTGACAGTCCGACAGCTTGCCGGGCAGGGACGCGGACTCCAGCAGGCCCTTGCGGCGGGTCAGGTCGCGCGCCTTGCGGGCCGCCACGCGCGCGGTGGCCGCCTGGATGCCCTTGCGGACGATGTCCGCGGCCTCGTTCGGGTTGCGGTCCAGCCAGTCGTTGAGGTGCTCGTAGACCGCCCTCTGGACGAAGGTCTTCGCCTCCGTGTTGCCCAGCTTGGTCTTCGTCTGGCCCTCGAACTGCGGCTCGCTCAGCTTGACCGAGATGATCGCGGTCAGCCCCTCGCGGATGTCGTCACCCGTGAGGTTGTCGTCCTTGTCACGCAGCAGCTTCTTGTCGCGCGCGTACTTGTTGATCAGCGAGGTCAGCGCCGCGCGGAAGCCCTCCTCGTGCGTACCGCCCTCATGGGTGTGGATGATGTTGGCGAACGAGTACACGCCCTCGCTGTAGCCGCTGTTCCACTGCATCGCGACCTCGAGGGACAGGCTCTTGTCCTTGTCCTCCGCCTCCAGGTCCACGACCGAGGGGTGCACCACGTCCCCCTTGCGGGAGTTGAGGTACTTCACGAAGTCGACGATGCCGCCGTCGTAGCAGTACGTGACGGCCTTGACCTCGTCCTTCTCGTCCGCGCCCGCCTCGTCCGCACCGGCGGTGGCCTTCGCCGACTCCCGCTCGTCGGTCAGCTTGAGCGTCAGACCCTTGTTGAGGAACGCCATCTCCTGAAAGCGCCGCGACAGCGTCTCGAAGGAGTAGTCGGTGGTCTCGAAGATGTCCGGGTCGGCCCAGAACGTGACCGACGTACCGGTCTCGTCCGTCTCCTCGTGCCGGGCCAGCGGCGCCGTCGGGACGCCCATCTTGTACTCCTGCGTCCAGCGGTAGCCGTCGGTCCTGATCTCCACGGACACCTTGCTGGACAGGGCGTTCACGACGGACACACCCACACCGTGCAGACCGCCGGACACCGCGTAGCCGCCGCCGCCGAACTTGCCGCCCGCGTGCAGGACGGTCAGCACGACCTCCACGGCCGGCTTGTTCTCGGACGGAACGATGCCCACCGGAATGCCGCGCCCGTTGTCGACGACACGCACGCCGCCGTCGGACAGAATCGTCACGTCGATGGTGTCCGCGTACCCGGCCAGCGCCTCGTCGACGGAGTTGTCGACCACCTCGTACACGAGGTGGTGCAGGCCACGCTCACCGGTCGAGCCGATGTACATACCGGGTCGCTTGCGGACCGCGTCCAGGCCCTCGAGGACGGTGATCGCGCTGGCGTCGTAGGAGGCCGTAGCCTCACCGTTCGAGGAGACGGCACCGTTCACGCCGGCGTCGGTGGACGGGATGTTCTCGTTGGGGTTGCCGGAATCGGCCACGAAGCGCCCTTTCTGGCACAGCACGAGCCAGGCTCGTCGGCGGGTTGCCGGAGCGGCTGCGGCATGTTGCGTTGATAAGCCTTGATCAGCGTTGCTCAGCTTTTCCCGGACGGTCCCCACGTTCGGGGCGGGATTGTCTTCCAGTCTACCGGTAGCGCAGACAGTGATGGGTGTTTGCCGGTACCTGAGTACGCATGTGGCGCCCTGAACCGGTCTTGGCCGGGTACCGATATGCACAAGGGGGCTCCAAGGGGCTCACAGCGGCACTCAGCGCTTCCGGGCATCAACCCTTCGCTACCCCCGGGTCAGGTCGGGATTCGCAAGAGCGTGCGGTTGCGCGACAAGCGACCACCCCACCCCGCCACACGCCCCTCCCGAACCCCTGTCTCTTATAC
>NZ_POTZ01000402.1 GCF_003236365.1 Streptomyces sp. NTH33 | reverse complement strand
TCCCTCCACATCGCCACCCATGGCGCGGCGCGCGTCTGCGGCCGGGCGGCGGCGGAGGTCATCGCGGGGGCGTAGCCCGGACGGACAGAGCGTCGGCCGCCCCGCCCCGGGGCGGCCGACGCCCTTGCCGTCCGTGACGTCACCGTCGTGGAGGCGGACTCCCCCGGTCCGGCTTCCGTGGCCCCAACGCCGAAGGTGCCGGCCACCCCCACCCGGGGCGGCCGGCACCTTCGCGTGCGCGTGCGGGGACTAGATGCCCTGCCAGACCGGCTTGTTGGCGTAGGCGTAGCGGAAGTAGTCCGCGAGCTTCAGCTTGGAGGCGGCGGCCTCGTCGGCGACGATCGTGGCGTGCCGGTGGAGCTGCAGGGCCGAGGCCGGGCAGATGGCGGCGACCGGTCCCTCGACGGTCGCCGCGAGCGCCTCCGCCTTGCTCTCGCCCGTGGCCATCAGCACCACGTGCCGCGCGTCGAGGATCGTGCCGACACCCTGCGTGATGACCTGGTGCGGCACCTGCGTGATGTCACCGTCGAAGAAGCGCGCGTTGTCGGCGCGGGTCTGCTCGGTCAGTACCTTGATCCGGGTGCGCGAGGACAGTGAGGAGCACGGCTCGTTGAACGCGATGTGCCCGTCCGTGCCGATTCCGACCAGCTGGAGGTCCACGCCGCCGGCCTCGGCGAGCGCCTTCTCGTAGGCTTCGGCCTCCGCCTGCACGTCCTCCGCGGCGCCGTCGGGCCCCAGGAAGGAGTCCATCCCGAGACCGAGGGGCTCCACCACCTGGCGCCGCAGGACCTCGCGGTACGACTCCGGGTGCCCGGTGGGCAGTCCCACGTACTCGTCGAGCTGGGCGATCCGCGCCCGTGAGGCGTCCACGGCGCCGGAGCGCACCTTGTCCGCCAGCGCCTCGTACACGGGCAGCGGCGTCGAACCCGTGGCCATGCCGAGCACGGCGTCGGGCTTGCGCCCGAGCAGCTGCGCCATGGCCTCCGCGACGAGCTCGCCGCCTGCTCTGGCGTCCGGAACGATGACAACTTCCACGCTGAGCCTGCCGATCTGGGAAGAGGGGACGGGACCCGCTGACGGGGGTCGACAAGTAGGTGGTTTAGACCAATCCAACCTCAGTCCAATCTAACAGAGACATGCACGTCCGTGCCCATGAGGGGCGGGTGCGCGACCGGCGTGCGACGGCGCGGGTCACGGGGAATCCGAGGCGCTCGGAGCGCACGCGGAAATTGCCCCGGCCAACTGGTCCCGTTGCCGAGCCGGGCGGGCTAGGCTGCGTGGTGCATGCTGGGAGGTTCCGGCCAGTTGACCGACCCGCCTGGCCCCGGGCCCGGCCCGGCCGACCGATGAAGAAACCACAACAACCGCCGTCCGACGCATGGACAGGCCAAGTGGTCTAGTCCAGAATGCTCGAAACGTCCGACGCACGAGCCTCCGCCTTCCCCGCACAGGAAGGCGGACCGAGGATCCGGAGCTCTCTGCCCTGACTGCCCCGGCTCCTCACCCTTCGGCCGACCGGGACCGCACACCCCACGGCCGATACTGCTCCGGGCTGCGGTGCCGGGAGGGTTGAGGGTCCCTCCCAGGCGCCGCGGCCCGCGGGTGTCTTTGCGGCCCGGGTTCTCCGGAGTCGTACGCCACCGTCCGCCGCCGTACGCGCCCGTACCATTTCAGAACCGTACAAACGCCCGGGTACGCTCGCACACGTGCCCTCCATGAACGAACTCGTACGCCAGCACACCGCCCTCGACGACTCCGATCTCGAGTGGCTCCACCTGCTGGTCTCGGAGTGGCAGCTGCTCTCCGACCTCTCCTTCGCCGACCTGGTCCTGTGGATCCCCACCCGCGACGGCACCCGCTACGTCTCCGTCGCCCAGATGCGGCCGAACACCGGCCCCACCTCCTACCAGAACGACATGGTCGGCCACCTCGTCCCGCGCGGCCGCCGCCCGATGCTGGACACCGCGCTCGACGAGGGGCGGATCGTGCGCGAGGGCGACCCGGAGTGGCGCGAGGAGGTCCCGGTCCGCGTCGAGTCCATCCCCGTACGGCGGGAGAGCCGCGTCCTCGGCGTCATCGCGCGCAACACCAACCTGCTGACCGTGCGCACCCCGAGCCGTCTTGAGCTGACGTATCTGCAGAGCGCCTCGGACCTGGCGCAGATGATCGCGGCCGGCGCGTTCCCCTTCCCGGACCAGCAGGTCGACATGGACGTCGCGCCGCGGGTCGGCGACGGACTGATCCGGCTGGACGCGGACGGCGTCGTCCAGTACGCCTCGCCCAACGCGCTGTCGGCCTACCACCGCATCGGCCTGGCCGCCGACCTCGTCGGCCACCACCTGGGCGGGACCACCGCCGAACTCGCCCCCTCCCTGGCCCCGGTGGACGAGGCGCTGGTGAAGCAGGCCAGCGGCTGGGCACCCCGGGAGTTCGAGATCGAGGCCAACAGCGCGGTGATCCAGTTCCGGGCGATCCCGCTCAAACCCAAGGGCACGCGCATCGGTTCGCTGGTGCTGTTGCGGGACGTCACCGAACTGCGCCGCCGCGAGCGCGAGCTGATCACCAAGGACGCGACGATCCGGGAGATCCACCACCGGGTCAAGAACAACCTGCAGACGGTGGCGGCCCTGCTCCGGCTGCAGGCCCGGCGCATCGAGTCCGAACGCGGCCGGGAGGCCCTGGAGGAGGCGGTCCGCCGGGTCGGGTCGATCGCGATCGTCCATGAGACGCTGTCGCAGAACCTGGACGAGCGGGTGGAGTTCGACGAGATCGCCGACCGGGTGCTGGCGATGGTCGCCGAGATCTCGCCGGGCAAGGTGACCGGTCGGCGCACCGGGCTCTTCGGGATCCTGGACGCCGAGGTGGCCACCCCGCTGTCGATGGTGCTGACCGAGGTCCTGCAGAACGCCCTGGAACACGGCTTCCGCGAGGGCGACACGGGCACCGTGGAGGTCTCCGCGGTCCGCGGCGGCACCTCGCGCGAGGCCCGCCTGCTCGTCACCGTCCAGGACGACGGCGTGGGCCTGCCCGAGGACTTCGACGCGCACAGCTCCGGCAACCTCGGCCTGCAGATCGTACGCACCCTGGTCGAGGGCGAGTTGGGCGGCACCTTCGACATGGTGCCGGCGCCGGAGCGCGGCACGCGCGTGATCCTCGACATTCCGGTGCGGGCGCACAAGTAGCGGTCCCGGCGCACCAGTAGCGCACACAGCAAAGAGCCCCGGACCGGGATCGGTCCGGGGCTAGTCGCTCGTTGCGGCTCGTTTGCGCATCGGGGGTACTGCGCGCTGCGGCTCGGGGGCGGGGGATGCGTACTCGCTGTACGCGCCGCCAAGCTCAGGCTGTCAGCGGGGTGGCCGTGGTCAGGCGGAGGCCTGACGGGCCCGGTTGCGGGCGGCACGGCGCTTCATCGCGCGGCGCTCGTCCTCGCTGAGACCACCCCAGACGCCGGAGTCCTGACCGGACTCGAGCGCCCACTGCAGGCACTGCTCGATAACCGGGCAGCGACGGCAGACGGCCTTGGCTTCCTCGATCTGCAGCAGCGCAGGACCGGTGTTGCCGATGGGGAAGAACAGCTCGGGGTCTTCCTCGCGGCAAACGGCGTTGTGACGCCAGTCCATGGCTGCTACCTCTCTCGGTACTCGTGCGGGTTGCTTGTGAATGTGAACGCTTTCACGAATCCCTCGACAAGTGAAGGGCCGACTGCCAGGTTCCCTGGCGTGGTCCTGTGGATTGAAGAGGGGTTCTTGGTGATCTCTGGGGCCCGTGTGGTGGGCCGTCCCGATCGCCACGTAGAGACTCGCAAACCTCAGCGGCGGATACAACCCCTTCCGGAAAGTTTTTTTTGATTCCTCGGTGTCGACTAGGTCACAGCCGTACTTCCATGGGGTGGACCCTGGTCTAAACGTTCGAGTGAAAGGACTTTGGGCCCTTCTACTCACACAATCACACGCAGTGCACGGCGTACGCCTGTGAACGTCACGCTCTTACGCAGCCCGAGGTGGTCACCGTCCATCTGAAGGGGGAGCGGCACCTTCGAATGCAAGGTGAAGCCGCTCAAGTCGTGCAGTGAGACCGCATGCCTGCCATGAGGGCCGCGCTCGGGGGACGAAGTGAGCAACTGGGTCCCATACCGGGCAACCGCGGCGGTGGACAGACGGCTGAGGCCGAGTACGTCGAGCCCTTTATCGAACGAGGCCTTAGGGGACGTGTACATCGGGCGATTACCCAGATACGTCCACGGTGAGGTGTTCGACACTATGGCCACCACCAGCTCGGTGAGCGGATCCTCCCCGGGCCGCTCCAGGGTGATCGTCCCGCGCCGCCGGCTCGGCTCGCCGAGGAACTGGCGGACCACCTGCCGCACGTACAGGGCGTGCGTGGACCTCTTGCCGCGCTCGCGCTGCTGTTCCACCCGCCCGACCACGCCCGCGTCGAAGCCGAGCCCGGCGTTGAAGGTGAACCAGCGCTCCGGGACGGCCGCGTCGTCGGTGCCCGGCGTTCCCGAGGTGAGGCCCAGGCCGACCGTGCGCTCGCTGCCGGTGCGCAGGGCGTCCAGGATCGCGCCGGTGGCCTCCACGGCGTCGTTGGGCAGACCCAGGGCGCGCGCGAAGACGTTGGTGGAGCCGCCGGGGACCACCGCCAGGAGGGGCAGCCGCTCGGGGTCCGGGCCGCGGTGCAGCAGGCCGTTGACGACCTCGTTGACCGTGCCGTCGCCGCCGAGGGCCACGACCAGGTCGATGTCGTCGCTGTCCGCGGCCTGCCGGCCCAGGTCGCGGGCGTGGCCGCGGTACTCGGTGGTGACCGCGTCCAGCTTCATCTCGCTGGCGAGCGCGTGGATCAGCACATCGCGCGTACGTGCGCTTGTGGTGGTTGCCGCCGGGTTGACCACGAGAAGTGCACGCATGGGGTGCAGCGTACCTACCGGACAGTACCCGGCCCACACCCCGGTAGGAATCGGGTAAGGATCCGGACGTGAGCCTGCACACGGCGGTCCGCGTCGCGAGAGCTACCCTGCTGGGGTGAGCAGTGAGCAGAACCCCGCCCAGGAAACCGCGGACGCCACGGGTGCCGCCGGCCCGCGCCCGCGGCGGCTGACGTACGCGGCGGCGCTGTCCGCGCTGGAAGGGCTCGCTCTGCTTGTGGGCGGTGTCTGGATGCTCGTCTTCGGCATCACCGGCGACGGGGTCGACCGGCAGACCGGCATCACCGGCGGCATCACGGTGCTCGTGCTCGCGCTGCTGCCGCTGCTCGCCGCCCGGGGGCTGCTGCTGCGCCGCAGCTGGAGCCGGGGACCGGCGGTCATCACGCAGATCCTGGCGCTGCCCGTGGCCTACAACCTGCTCCAGGCCGACAGTGCGGCCATCCCGGCCGGCATCGCGCTCGCCGTCGTGGCGGTGACCTCGCTGGTGCTGCTCGTGAACCCGGCGACGACCCGGGCCCTCGGCATCAAGGGCCCGGACCGCACCCGGGAAACCCCGCAGCGGTAGGGCCTGTCCGGCAGCGGTCGTCCGGCAGGAGCGCTACGGCCCTTTTCCGGTACGGCCCTCCCTCTGCTTCTACTCCTCCACCAGCAGCTTCTCCCGCAGCTGGGCCAGCGTGCGGGCCAGCAGCCGGGAGACGTGCATCTGCGAGATGCCGACCTCCTGCGCGATCTGCGACTGGGTCATGTTGCCGAAGAAGCGCAGCAGCAGGATCCGCTTCTCGCGCGGCGGAAGGTCCTCCAGCAGCGGCTTGAGCGACTCGCGGTACTCCACGCCCTCCAGCGCCTCGTCCTCCGCGCCGAGGGTGTCGGCGACCGCCGGGGACTCGTCGTCGGTGTCGGGGACGTCCAGGGACAGCGTGGAGTAGGCGTTGGCCGACTCCAGGCCCTCCAGCACCTTCCTCCTCGGAGATGGCCAGCTTCTCGGCCAGCTCGTGCACCGTGGGGGAGCGGCCGTGCAGCTGGGACAGCTCGGCCGTCGCCGTGGTGAGCGACAGGCGCAGCTCCTGCAGCCGGCGCGGCACGCGCACCGCCCAGCCCTTGTCCCGGAAGTGCCGCTTGATCTCGCCGACGACCGTCGGGGTCGCGTACGTCGAGAACTCCACGCCGCGGTCCGGGTCGAACCGGTCGACCGACTTGATCAGACCGATGGTGGCGACCTGGGTCAGGTCGTCCAGCGGCTCACCGCGGTTGCGGAAGCGGCGCGCGAGGTGCTCGACGAGCGGCAGGTGCATGCGGACCAGCTGGTTGCGCAACTCCGCGTACTGCGGGCTGCCCTCCTTCAGCGTGCGCAACTCGACGAACATCGCGCGTGCACCACTGCGGTCCTGAGGACCGTGCTGCGCGCCGTGCGCGCCCTGCCCGTCGCCCTCGGAGTTTCGCTCGTGCTCGCTCATCGTCCCGCCCGTTGCCCTTCCC
>NZ_POTZ01000401.1 GCF_003236365.1 Streptomyces sp. NTH33 | reverse complement strand
GCCCCCGAGGACGCCCCGCTGGACGCGGTGGCCGCCCCCGACGGCACGGAACTCTTCTTCTGCGCCACCGGAAAGCCGCACCTGCCCGACTGGCGGGCCGACTTCGAGGACGTCGCCGCCCCGGCGGACACCGGAGGCGTGGAGCGCGTCGACCACCTCGCCCTCACCCAGCCCTGGCACCACTTCGACAAGGCGGCCCTCTTCCACCGCAGCGTCCTCGGCCTCGACGCCCAGGAGAGCGTCGACGTCGTCGACCCCTACGGGCTGCAGCGCAGCCGCGCCGTGGCCAACGCCGACGGCAGCGTCCGCATCGCCCTCGGCGTCGGTGCGGCGCCCACCGACGACACCGTCCACGCCCAGCACCTCGCGCTGGCCACCGACGACGTGGTCGCCGCCGCCCGCCGCTTCCGTGCCGCCGGCGGCCGCCTGCTGCCGATCCCGGCGAACTACTACGACGACCTGGCGGCGCGCCACGACCTGCCCGACGAGGAACTGGAGACCTACCGCGACCTCGGCATCCTCTACGACCGCGACGCGGGCGGCGCCTTCCGGCACTGCTACACCGAGACCGTCGGCCGGCTCTTCTTCGAACTCGTCCAGCGCGACCCCGGCTACCGCGGCTACGGCGCTCCGAACGCGCCCGTGCGCCTGGCGGCACAACACGCCCGGCACACCACACGCTGACGGGCCCGGAGGCCCGGAGGCCCGGAAGACCAGAGGACCGGAGGCCCGGAAGACCGGAGGCCCGGAAGACCGGAGGCCCGGCTCAGTCCTTCTTCGCCGCCTCCACGGGCTTCACCGCCTCCACGGCGTGCCCGCCGAACTGGTTGCGCAGTGCCGCGACCATCTTCATCTGCGGGGAGTCCTCCTGGCGAGAGGCGAACCGCGCGAACAGGGCGGCGGTGATCGCCGGCATCGGCACGGCGTTGTCGATGCCGGCCTCGACGGTCCAGCGGCCCTCGCCGGAGTCCTCCGCGTAGCCGCGGATCTTCTCCAGGTGCTCGTCGTCGTCCAGGGCGCTGATGGCGAGGTCCAGCAGCCAGGAGCGGATGACGGTGCCCTGCGTCCAGGAGCGGAACACCTCGCGCACGTCGGTGACCGACGGGACCGTCTCCAGCAGCTCCCAGCCCTCGGCGTAGGCCTGCATCATCGCGTACTCGATGCCGTTGTGGACCATCTTCGCGAAGTGGCCCGCGCCCACCCTGCCCGCGTGGACGAAGCCGTACGGACCCTCCGGCTTGAGCGCGTCGAAGACCGGCTTGAGCCAGTCGACGTGCTCCTCGTCGCCGCCCACCATCAGTGCGTAGCCGTTCTGCAGGCCCCACACGCCGCCGGAGACGCCCGCGTCGACGAAGCCGATGCCCCGCGCGTGCAGCTGCTTGGCGTGCCTCTCGTCGTCCGTCCACCGGGAGTTGCCGCCGTCGACGACGATGTCGCCGGGCTTGAGCAGGGTCGTCAGCTGGTCGATGACGTACCGGGTGGCCGCGCCGGCCGGGACCATCACCCAGACCGTGCGGGGCGCCTCGAGCCGGTCGACGAGTTCGACCATGCTGTCCACGTCGGAGAGGTCGGGGTTGCGGTCGTAGCCGACCACGGTGATGCCGGCGTTGCGGAGGCGCTCCCGCATGTTGCCGCCCATCTTGCCGAGGCCGATCAGGCCCAACTCGATCGTTGCCATGTCAGCTCACTTCCTCAGGGTGCGGTACGCGGCCACGAGGGCGGCGGTGGACGGGTCGGGGCCGGGCATCAGACGGTCTCCTCGATGCCCTCGCCGCGCAGGGCGACGGCGTACATGTCGTCGGCGTCCAGGCGGCGCAGCTCCTCGGTGATGAGCTCCGACAGGGGACGGACCTTCAGCGCGAGGGAGCGCGGCGGCTGGCCCGGCAGGGTGAGCGTGGCCAG
Source organism: Streptomyces sp. NTH33 (assembly GCF_003236365.1). Taxonomy (GTDB): domain Bacteria; phylum Actinomycetota; class Actinomycetes; order Streptomycetales; family Streptomycetaceae; genus Streptomyces. The sequence goes on along the minus strand of NZ_POTZ01000401.1, from coordinate 4,499 downwards.
CGGGCCCTCGGGCCGCTCGATGGCGATCTCCCCCTCGTCGGTGCCCAGCCGTACGGCCGTGACCACCGGGCCGGGGGAGACCACACGGTCGGCCCGCACACCCAGCCGGGCCTGGAGCCAGCGGGCCAGCAGCTCCGCGCTGGGGTTCTCCGCCTCGGCCTCCACGGCCGCCGAGGTCACCTTCACCCGTGCCTGGTCCAGGGCCGCGGCCAGCATCGAGCGCCAGGGGGTGAGCCGGGTCCAGGCGAGGTCGGTGTCGCCGGGGGCGTAGGAGCGGACGCGGGCCTGGAGCACCTCCAGCGGGCGCTCGACGGCGTACAGGTCGGTGATCCTGCGCTGTGCCAGCCTGCCCAGCGGGTCCGCGGAGGGGTTGTCGGGCGCGCCCACCGGCCACCACACGACGACCGGCGCGTCGGGCAGCAGCAGCGGCAGCACCACCGAGCCGGCGTGGTCGGACACGTCGCCGTAGGTGCGCAACACGACCGTCTCGCCGGCGCCGGCCTCGGCGCCGACCCGCACCTCCGCGTCCAGCCGGGAGTGCGTACGGTCCCGCGGGGTGCGGGAGTGCCGCTTGATCACGACCAGCATGCGTGAGGGATGCTCGTGCGAGGCCTCCTCGGCGGCCTTGATCGAGTCGTAGGCGTTCTCCTCGTCCGTGACGATGACCATCGTCAGGACCATGCCCACGGCGGGCGTGCCGATGGCACGGCGGCCCTGGACCAGGGCCTTGTTGATGTCACCCGCGGTGGTGTCGGTCAGGTCGATCTTCATGGCCTGCGCCAGCTCCGTCCGTCTCGTGCGAGCATCTCGTCGGCTTCCCGCGGACCCCAGGTGCCCGCCGGGTACTGGGCCGGCCTGCCGTGCTCGTCCCAGTACTCCTCGATCGGGTCGAGGATCCGCCAGGACTCTTCCACTTCCTGGTGGCGGGGGAACAGGTTGGCGTCGCCGAGCAGCACGTCCAGGATGAGGCGTTCGTACGCCTCCGGGCTGGACTCCGTGAAGGACTCGCCGTAGGCGAAGTCCATCGACACGTCCCGGATCTCCATGGAGGTGCCCGGCACCTTGGAGCCGAAGCGGACGGTCATGCCCTCGTCCGGCTGGACGCGGATCACGACCGCGTTCTCGCCCAGCTCCTCGGTGGACGTGGAGTCGAAGGGGGAGTGCGGCGCCCGCTGGAAGACCACCGCGATCTCGGTGACCCGGCGGCCCATCCGCTTGCCGGTGCGCAGGTAGAAGGGGACACCCGCCCAGCGGCGGTTGTCGATCCCCAGCTTGACGGCCGCGTAGGTGTCGGTCTTCGACTGCTTGTCTATGCCCTCTTCCTCGAGGTAGCCGGCGACCCGCTCGCCGCCCTGCCAGCCCTCCGCGTACTGGGCGCGCACGGTGTGGGAGCCCAGGTCCTCGGGCAGCCGCACCGACTTGAGCACCTTCAGCTTCTCGGTGAGCAGCGCCTCGGCGTCGAAGGCGATGGGTTCCTCCATCGCGGTCAGCGCGAGCAGCTGCAGCAGGTGGTTCTGGATGACGTCCCGGGCGGCGCCGATGCCGTCGTAGTACCCGGCCCGGCCGCCGATGCCGATGTCCTCGGCCATGGTGATCTGCACGTGGTCGACGTAGGAGCGGTTCCACACCGGCTCGTACATCTGGTTGGCGAAGCGCAGCGCCAGGATGTTCTGGACGGTCTCCTTGCCCAGGTAGTGGTCGATGCGGAAGACCTGCTCCGGGGCGAACACCTCGTGCACGATCCGGTTCAGCCGGCGGGCGCTGGCCAGGTCGTGGCCGAACGGCTTCTCGATGACCGCGCGGCGCCAGGAGCCCTGCGGTGAGTTCGCCAGCCCGTGCTTCTTCAGCTGCTGCACGACCTTGGGGAAGAACTTCGGCGGTACGGAGAGGTAGAAGGCGAAGTTCCCGCCGGTGCCGCGGGAGGCGTCCAGCTCCTCCACGGCCGCGCGCAGCTGCTTGAACGCCGTGTCGTCGTCGAAGTCGCCGGGGACGAACCGCATGCCCTCGGAGAGCTGGTGCCAGACCTCCTCCCGGAACGGCGTCCGGGCGTGCGCCTTGACGGCCTCGTACACCTCCTGGGCGAAGTCCTGGTCCTCCCAGTCGCGCCGGGCGAAGCCGACCAGCGAGAAGCCCGGCGGCAGCAGGCCGCGGTTGGCCAGGTCGTACACGGCCGGCATCAGCTTCCTGCGGGACAGGTCGCCCGTGACTCCGAAGATGACCAGCCCGGACGGCCCCGCGATCCGCGGCAGCCGGCGGTCCCGGGGGTCGCGCAGCGGATTCCTCCATGCGGCGGCAGGTGCGACCGGGACGCGTACGTCGCCCTTCGCGGCCTGCACCGCGGCGGTGCCCGGCACCGAACCCCGTTCGGGCACGGTGTCCGGTGGGCCGGGTTCCGGCGGACCGGACTCCGGTGTGCCGGGGGCCTGGGCGCGCGCCGGCTCGGCGGGCTCGGCGGGCTTGTCGGTCATTCCGTGTCAACTCCCTTGTTCGCCTTGTTCGCCTTGTTCGCCTTGTTCGCCTCGCCCTCGGGCCGTCGTACGGCCTCGTCGCAGGAGACCGCCGACCGCTCGACCGCCACCGCCGGATCGGCGCGGGCCTGGGCGGAGCCGTACCAGCGAGTACCGCGGAACGGTCCTGACCATGCAGACGACACGGCAACGGGGCCCCACGCGCGTGCGTGGAGCCCCGATCTGTCGAACAAGCGTCCGATCAGTGGCCGAAGTCGAACCAGTTGACGTTCACGAAGTCCGCCGGCTGGCCGCTGGTGAAGGTGAGGTAGACGTCGTGGGTGCCGGTCACCGGGGTGATGTTCGCGGGGATCGTCCGCCAGGACTGCCAGCCGCCCGTGTTGCCCACGGCGAAGCTGCCGACGGGGGAGTTGCCGCGGCTGTCCAGGCGTACCTCGACCAGCCCGCTGACCCCGGCCGGCGCACCGCTGGCGACGCGGGCGTAGAACTGCCTGGCCGGGGTGGAGCCGAAGCCGACGCCCTTGTAGAGCGCCCAGTCGCCGTTCGCGAGCGAACCGATGTTCTGGCCGCCGCCGGTGTCGGTGGTCGACTCGGTGATCACGCCGCTCTGGCTGTCGTAGGACTCGGCCTGGATGGGGCTGTAGGCGTCGCGGTTGCCGGACGGCGGAGGCGTGGTACCGCTCCCACCGCCGGATGACTGGAGCACCTGCACATAGTCCACGACCATCGGGTGGCCGGGCTCGGTGCCGCCGTCGGGGCCGCCGCCGAAGGCGTCGGGGAAGCCGCCGCCCATCGCCACGTTCAGGATCACGTAGTAGCCGTGATTGGTGGCGTTGGCCCAGGTCGTCGCGTCCACCTGGTTGGCCCTGACGGTGTGGAAGTTGACCCCGTCCAGGTAGAAGCGGATCTCCTCGGGTCCGGTCGACTTGTCCCACTCCACCGCGTAGGTGTGGAAGCCCGCCTGGCAGGTGGTCCCGGTGCACGACGTCGAACCGCCGATGCCCGAGGTCTCGTTGCACGGCCCGCCCGGGCTGGTGCCGCAGTGCAGGGTCGCCCAGTTCGTGTTGAGGCCCTGGACGTTCTCCAGGATGTCGATCTCACCGATGCCCGGCCAGTTCCAGTAGTTGCCCCGGTAGGGCGCGCCCAGCATCCAGAAGGCGGGCCAGTATCCCTTGGCGGCGGCGCCGGTGACGTTGGGCATCTGGATGCGGGCCTGCACGCGCAGCTTGCCGCCGGCCGGGGGCTGGAAGTCGGCGCGCTTGGTCTCGATACGGCCGGAGGTCCAGTTGCCGGCGGCGTCCCGGCGCGGGGTGATGCGCAGGTTGCCACTGCCGTCCAGGGAGACGTTGCTGGTGCTCGAGGTCATCGTCTCGATCTCGCCGGTGCCCCAGTTGGAAGGGCCGCCCGGGTACGAGGTCCCGGTGTCGTACTGCCAGTTGGCGGTGTTGACGCCGGACCCGGCAGGGCCGTCGAACTCGTCGAGGAAGACCTGCGTCCAGCCGGACGGGGGTGTGGGGGCGGAGGCGTTCGCGGGCAGGGTCGCGGCGGTGGCGACGGCCGCCGCCAGGCCGAGCGTGCCGAGGACGGCGACGAGCGCGCGCCGCGCGGAGCGCCGTCTGCGACGGGTGCCGGCGGGTGCGCCGGAGGGCTCACTCATGGGGGGGATGCCTCTCGGGTGGGGAGTCAGGTGCGCGAGAGCCTCGCGGGAGGGCGCCCGGGGAGGTTTTGAGAGCGCTCTCACGCGAGGTTGCGCCGCCAATGTGCTCCCGGCGGTGGCAGCCGTCAAGAGTTAAAACGAAGAAAGTCCTTGCGGAGCACGGGAGTTCAGCTGATGAAGGCGGAGATTTCCGTGTTGTCCTGGGCCGGCTCTCGGCTGTCGGCCGCCGGCCGTTCCGGTGCGGGCGGGCGCAGGCGGCGGCGCGGGAGCTGGCCGAGGAGACCGGACTGCGCGTCCACGACTCGTTCGCCCCGGTCCAGGACAACGGTGCGCACCTGGAGCAGCTCGCGACCTACGGCGACCCCAAGCGCGAT
>NZ_POTZ01000400.1 GCF_003236365.1 Streptomyces sp. NTH33 | reverse complement strand
TATCGGAGCACGGGGAGCTGAAGGGGCGTGCGGCACATGGTGGTGGACGGCGGTTTCATCGAGGTCGACCGGGTGGAGAAGGTCTTCGAGGTGCGCAGGAGGACCGGGTTCCTGAGGCGTGAGCGGCGGCAGGTGCGGGCGGTCGACGCGATCTCGTTCCGGGTGGCGCGCGGCGAGATGGTCGGCTACATCGGCCCGAACGGCGCGGGCAAGTCGACGACGATCAAGATGCTCACGGGCATCCTGACGCCCAGCGGCGGCCGGCTGAGGGTGGCCGGCATCGACCCCTCCCGGGAGCGGACCCGGCTCGCGCGGCGCATCGGGGTGGTGTTCGGGCAGCGTACGACCCTGTGGTGGGACCTGCCGCTGATCGACTCCTACCGGCTGATGCACCGTATGTACCGCATCCCCGACGCCCGTTACCGCGCCAATCTGGACCGCTGTGTGGAACTCCTCGAGCTGGGCGGCCTGCTGGACGTCCCGGTACGGCAGCTCTCGCTCGGCCAGCGGATGCGCGGGGACGTCGCGGCGGCCCTGCTGCACGACCCGGAGGTCCTCTACCTCGACGAGCCGACCATCGGCCTGGACGTCGTCAGCAAGGCCAAGGTCCGCGGGTTCCTGCGGGACCTGAACGCCGAGCGGGGCACGACGGTGCTGCTGACCACGCACGACCTGCAGGACATCGAGCAGCTGTGCTCGCGGGTGATGGTCATCGACCACGGGCGCCTGGTGTACGACGGGCCGCTGGCCGGTCTGCACGAGGCGGGCGAGAGCGAGCGCACCCTGGTGGTCGACCTGGAGCGGGAGCTGCCGCCGATCGAGCTGCCGTCGGCGCGCGTGGTGCGGGTCGAGGGACCGCGGCAGTGGCTGGCCTTCCCGGCGGGCGAGTCGGCGGCCGTGCTGGTGGCCCGGATCGCGGCCGAGTACCCGCTGGTCGACCTGTCGGTACGGGAGCCGGACATCGAGGCGGTCATCGGGAGGATGTACGCCGAGAAAGCGGTCTCGTAGGCTGCTCCCATGACCGAGGACCTGCCGGAGCTCCGCGCTTCCGACGCCGATCGTGAACGAGTCGCCGAACACCTGCGGGACGCCCTCGCGGAGGGCCGTCTCGACATGACGGAGTTCGAGGAGCGGCTGGAGGCGGTGTACCAGGCGCGGACGTACGGCGAACTCGCGCCGCTCACCCGGGACCTGCCCGTGTCCGGGGTGGGCGCCCCGGCCGTGAACATGGTCAAGCAACCCGAACCGGACGGCGGTTGGGCGGGCCGGGTGGTCGGCGGCGAGGGGACCTCGTCGTGGGGCGTCGCCGTCATGGGCGGCTTCGAACGCAAGGGCCGCTGGACCATGCCCAGGAAGTTCACCTGCTTCACCTTCTGGGGCGGCGGCAACATCGACCTGCGCGAGGCGAACTTCGCCGACCGCGAGGTCGAGATCAAGTGCGTCGCGATCATGGGCGGCGTGGAGGTGACCGTGCCGCACGGCGTGGAGGTGGTGGTCCGCGGCGTCGGCATCATGGGCGGCTTCGACCACCGCGAGGACGGTGCCCCGGCCGAACCGGGCGCCCCCCGCGTGATCGTGACGGGCGTGGCCCTCATGGGCGGCGTGGGAGTCAGGCGCAAACTCACGGAGGCGGAACGCCGCCGTCAGAAGGAAGAACGCCGCCAGGAAAAGCTGGACCGCAAGGCCAGGCGCCGAGAGCTGTCATGACCGCGGGCAGTGGTGCCGGCGCACGTCACAGCTGCGCCGGCACCGCCCCCTTCAGCTCCCGGAGGTCGAACACCTCCGCCATCCTCCGATAGCCCCGGTCACTCGGATGCAGATGGTCCCCGGAGTCGTAGGCGGGCCGCAGCCGCCGCGGAGCGTACGGGTCCCGCAGCGCCCGGTCGAAGTCGACGACGGCGTCGAACACCCGCCCGCTCCGGATCTCGGCGTTGACCTGCTGCCGTACCGCCTCCCGCGCCGCCGTGTACCACCGATGCCCCTCGAAGGGCATCAGGGTCGCCCCCACGACCTTCAGCCCCCGCGCATGGGCCCGCCCCACCAGCGCCCGCAGTCCTTCAGTGATCCCCTCCGGGTCGGCGAGCCGCGGATTGCGCAGGATGTCGTTGATCCCGAGGTCGATCACCACGACCCTGGCCCCCGCCCGCTCCAGCACATCCCGTTCGAACCGGTCCAGCCCGCTGGGGTTGTCCGCGGGCCGTCCCAGCCCGCTCGCCAGCACCTGGTTCCCGCTGATGCCCTCGTTGACGACGCTGTAGCGCGGCACGTCGTCCCGTCCCCCGGCGACCGCGCCCCGCACCCGCCCGGACAGCACATCGGTCCAGCGCCGGTTGGCACCGACGGTCGAGGTGATGCCGTCGGTGAGCGAGTCCCCGAGGACGACGACCGTCCCTTCGGCTTCGTCGCTGAGCACGTCCAGCGCGGTCAGATAGCGCCAGACCGTCGTCCGCTCGGTGTACGGCACCCCGGTCACGTCCTCGGTACGGTCCCCGACGGCGACGTAGGAGACCTGCCGCGCGTGCGGGTGGTAGGTGACCGGTCCCGACGGAGTGGGGGAGTACGTGGTCACCAGCACGTCATCCCCGCGCGGCACGGCGATCCGCACCGCGTCGCTCGCCACCTGCCCGCCGGCCGGCACCACGACCGAGGCGGCGCCGGAGAAGGTGAGCCGCCGCATGGTGCCCGCCGCGGCGGCCCCGCCGCCGCCACCGGCGGCGACCGCGATCGAGGCGTGGGTGACGTTCAGCGGCGACTGGCCGTAGAGATTGGACAGCGTGATCCGGGCACTCGTACCCGCGACGCTCGCGTGCACGACGTTGCGCACCGAGTGGCCCGCCATGCCACGGATCTCCGTACCGGGTTCCGCGCCGGCGGGGGAGGCGGCCCAGGCGCCGACCCAGGTGCCGGTGGAGACGGGGGCGGCGGAGCCGCCCGGGGCGAGGCCCCCGGCGGGCGAGCCGGCGGGGCGGCGGGTGTCGGAGGCGGCTCCGGCGTGGATGACGGCGGAAACGACGACGATCAGGGTGACGATCGCGGTCAGCAGGGCACAACCGTGACGCTTGGTCATGCGGGCGATGCTCTCCTCGGGCTCCTGGGGATCCTCGGGTTTTTTCGGGTTTTCTCGGACGGTGGGTGCCCGTGGGCTCCGATCCGATGACCCATGATCCTTCATGGGCTCGGAAGTGTTGACAGGCCCCTGCCGACGAACCCCCTCCGGACAGACGCCGGGAACTCTCGTTCCGTTCCGGGAGTCGGTCAGGAAGGGACAATTGTGTGCGGGATCACGAACGGGTGGAGTGGATGGAACAGACGACACAGGCCGGCCCGGGAACGGCGGACGCCGTCCCCCGCCGCGCGATGACCGTGTTCAGCCCCGCCGACGAGGAGCGGGCCCGCGGTGTGCGCCGTATGAAGCTGACCGCCGCCGGGCTCCTGCTGTTCGTGGCCGTGGTGTACGTCCTCGCCACGTGGGCCGAGCACGCGGGCGCCGGCGCCTGGACGGCCTACGTCGCGGCCGCCGCCGAGGCCGGCATGGTCGGCGCGCTCGCCGACTGGTTCGCGGTCACCGCCCTCTTCCGCCATCCGCTCGGCCTGCCCATCCCGCACACCGCGATCATCCCGAACAAGAAGGACCAGCTCGGCGTCTCACTCGGCGAGTTCGTCGGCGAGAACTTCCTCTCCGAGGACGTCGTACGGCAGCGGCTGCGCGCCGTCGGCATCGGCAGCCGGCTGGGTGCCTGGCTCGCCCGGCCGGAGCACACCGACCGGGTGACGGCGGAACTGGCCACCGCGCTGCGCGGCGCGCTGACCGTCCTGCGCGACTCCGACGTGCAGGCCGTGGTCGGCGAGGCGATCACCCGCAGGGCCAACATGCAGGAGATCGCGCCCGGCATCGGCAAGCTGCTGGAGAAGGTCGTCGCCGACGGCGGCCACAAACGGGTCGTCGACCTGGTCGTCACCCGCGCCCACGACTGGCTGGTGCTGCACGGCGACTCCGTGATGGGCGCCGTACAGGGCGGCGCGCCCGGCTGGACCCCGAGGTTCGTCGACAGGAAGGTCGGCGAGCGGGTCTACAAGGAGCTGCTGCGCTTCGTCACCGAGATGCGGGACATGCCCAGTCACCCCGCGCGCGGGGCCCTGGACCGTTTCCTCACCGACTTCGCCTCCGACCTGCAGTCCGACACCGACACGCGCGCGCGTGTGGAGCGGCTCAAGGGCGAGGTGCTCGGCCGCGGCGAGGTGCAGGACCTGATCGCCTCCTCCTGGGGCGCCGTACGGTCCATGATCGTCGCCGCGGCGGAGGACGAGCGCAGCGAGCTGCGCCTGCGGGTACGGGCCTCGCTGCTGTCCCTGGGCACCCGGATGGCCGAGGACCCCAGGGCCCAGGACAAGGTGGACCAGTGGGTCGAGGGCGCGGCGGTGTACGTGGTGACGACGTACCGCAAGGAGATCACCTCCCTGATCACCGACACGGTCGCCGGCTGGGACGCCGAGCACACCACTCGCAAGATCGAGGCCCACATCGGCCGCGACCTGCAGTTCATCCGCATCAACGGCACGGTGGTGGGCTCCCTCGCGGGCCTGCTGATCTTCACGGTGTCGCGGGCGCTGGGGGCGTAGACCGGTCGGCGCCCGCCGGGCGTGATCCCGGCGGTTCGGGGGAACCCGCATGGCGTTCCGCTCGACGTGGAGGGAGCCCATGACCACCGCTGAGGCCGAGACCGGCCGTATCGTGACCACCGACATCCCCGCCAGGCTCGACCGCCTTCCCTGGTCACGCTGGCACTGGACGATCGTCATCGGTCTCGGCACCGTGTGGATCCTCGACGGTCTGGAAGTCACGGTCGTCGGCAACATCGCCAGCCGCCTGTCGGAGCCCGGCAGCGGCCTGGCGATCAGCTCCAGCCAGGTCACGGGCGTCGCGGCGGCCCTGTACGTGGCGGGCGCCTGCGTCGGCGCCCTGTTCTGGGGCCGTATGACCGACCGCTACGGCCGCAAGAAGCTGTTCCTGATCACCCTCGCGGTGTATCTCGCGGCCACCGCCCTGACCTCGATCTCCTTCGAGGCCTGGTGGTTCTTCCTCTTCCGCTTCCTGACCGGCTTCGGCATCGGCGGCGAGTACGCGGCCATCAACTCCGCGATCGACGAGCTGATCCCCGCGAGCCACCGCGGCCGCGTCGACCTGATCATCAACGGCAGCTTCTGGCTGGGCGCGGTCGGCGGCTCCCTGCTGTCGATCCTCGCCCTGAACACCGACATCCTGGCCGCCAACGTGGGCTGGCGCATGACGTTCGCGCTCGGCGCGGTGCTCGCCGTGGTGATCCTCCTGGTACGCCGCCACGTTCCGGAGAGCCCGCGCTGGCTGCTGATCCACGGCAGGGACCGCGAGGCGGAGGACATCGTCACCGATATCGAACGCCGGGTCGAGCAGGAGAAGGGCGAACCCCTCCCCGAGCCGCACGGCGAGATCACCCTCCACCAGCGCGGCAGCGTGAGCTTCGTCGAGATCGGCCGCACGGTCTTCTCCCACTACCGCAGGCGCGCGACCCTCGGCTTCTCCCTCTTCATCGGCCAGGCCTTCCTCTACAACGCCATCACCTTCGGCTTCGGCGCGATCCTGACCAAGTTCTTCGACGTCCCCTCCGGCCACACCGGCTACTACTTCGCCGTCATCGCGGCCGGCAACTTCCTGGGCCCGCTGCTGCTGGGTCACCTCTTCGACACGGTCGGCCGCCGGGTGATGATCTCCTCCACCTACCTGCTGGCCGGCCTGCTGCTGTTCGGCACGGCCTGGCTGTTCGGCCGGGGCGTGCTGAGCGCCGGCACACTGACAGCCTGCTGGTGCGTGGTGCTGTTCTTCGCCTCGGCCGGCGCCTCCAGCGCCTACCTGACCGTCTCCGAGATCTTCCCGATGGAGACCCGGGCGATGGCCATCGCCTTCTTCTACGCCCTCGGCACCGCGGCCGGCGGCATCAGCGGCCCGCTGGTCTTCGCCGACCTCACGGGCACCGGCCAGGTCGGCGACACGGTCCTCGCCTTCCAGATCGGCGCGGCCCTGATGTGCGCGGCGGGCCTGGTCGCCGCCTTCCTCGCGGTCAAGGCCGAGCAGCGCTCCCTGGAGGACATCGCCAAGCCGCTGTCGGCGGTGACGGCGAAGGCGGCGGCCAAGGGGGCCAAGGGCCATGGCGGCGACGTCACGCCCCCGTCGTCGAGCCCGGCCTGACGGAACGGTCACCGCGCCTGGAGCCGGTGCTCCGCTTCGCACCGGTGCCCACTTCTTCGAACAGGTGCCCCACTTCGCGCACCGGGCATACGGCAGGATGACCCCGTGCCCCTCCTGCCCGGAACCCGAGATCGCGGTGATCGCGCCGCGGACGCCCTCCCCGACCCCGTACGGATCCGCCTGGCGGCGGCGGGGGCCGCGGTGGTGACCGTGGG
>NZ_POTZ01000003.1 GCF_003236365.1 Streptomyces sp. NTH33 | reverse complement strand
GAGTACCCCGCCCCGCCCCTTCGTCGGCCGGCGAGGACGACCGGGCCGGCTGTGGCAGCGCGGCCGCTCCTCATGTATTCCGTTCGTCCCCTTTGAGTAAAGAAACGGCTCTCTCCATGGCGTCCACTTCCGTGGATATCTCCGCCCCGGCCACGGCTGCTTCCGCCCGGCCGAAGCCCGCGGGCCGCCGGGGCAACCCCTGGCTCTCCCTGATCGCGGTGTCGTTCGGCCTGCTCATGGTGCAGCTCGACGGCTCCGTCGTCGCCATCGCCAACCCGGCGATCGGCAAGGACCTCCATGCCAGCACCGCGGAGCTGCAGTGGGTCACCAACTCCTACCTGCTCGCGCTCGCCGCCTCGATGATCCTCGGTGGCAAGCTCGGTGACCGGTTCGGCCGGCGCTTCTACTATCTCGTCGGCGTCGGCGGGTTCGTCGTCACCTCGGTCGCCATCGGCCTGTCCGGCAGCATCGAGGGCGTCATCGCCTTCCGTGCCCTGCAGGGTCTGTGCGGCGGCATCCTGATGCCCAACACCCTGGGCATCCTGCGCGCTGTCTTTCCGCCGAGGAAGTTCGCGTCGGCGGTGGGCATCTGGGGCATGGTCTCGGCCGTCTCGACCTCGCTGGGCCCGATCGTCGGCGGTCTGCTCGTCGAGCACGTCGACTGGGCGGCGGTCTTCTACCTGAACGCGCCGATCGGCGTCGTCGCGCTGCTGTTCAGCATGGCGGTTCTCGCGGAGTCCAAGAACTCCACCGGTCATCACCGCTTCGACATCGCCGGTGTCGTCCTGCTCGCCGCGGGTCTGCTCGCGCTCGTCTTCGGCATCGTCAAGGGCGAGACCTGGGGGTGGACTTCCGCCGGAACCCTCGGCTCCATCGTGCTCGGCCTGGTTCTCCTGGTCCTCTTCGGCTGGTACGAGACCCGGCAGGAACACCCGCTGCTGCCGATGCGCCTGTTCCGCAACCGGTCGCTGACCACCGGTGCGGTCATGACCCTGCTGAACTTCTTCGTGATGCTCGGCGGCATCTTCTTCATCATGCTGTACCTGCAGAACGTGCGCGGCTACACGCCGGTCGAGGCCGGTATCAGCACGCTGCCGATGTCGATCGCCTCGCTGTTCGCCTCTCCGATCGGCTCTCAGCTGACCGCCCGCTTCGGCCCGCGCGTCACGATCCCGCTGGGTCTGGTCCTGTCGGCCGCCGCCATGTTCTCCATGCTCACCTGGAGCGTCGACTCCTCCTACGCGACCATGTGGCCGCCGTACGTCGCGATGGGTCTCGGCGTCGGCATCGTGCTGCCCGCCACCGCCGCCGCGATCATCGGCAACGCACCGGTCAGGGACGGCGGTGTGGCCTCCGGCCTGCAGTCCACCATGCTGCAGATCGGCGGCGCTCTCGGCACCTCCGTACTGGTCACCGTGATCGCCGGCAAGGTCGGTTCCTCGCTGTTCGGTGAGCTCACCGGCGCGGGTGTCCCCCCTGCCGTGGCCCACGGTCTCGAGAAGGCCGAGGACGCCGTCGCGATGGGCATCGCCCCGGTCTCCTCCGACATGCCGACGCGGATCAGGGCCGCGGTCGTCGAGGGCAGTGGCCAGGCGTTCGTCAACGGTCTGCACTCCGCCGTCGCCGTGACCGGAATCCTGTGCCTGATCGGTGCCGTGGCTGCCGTGATCGGCATCAAGAGCCGTGCCGAGGAGGCGAGGAACGGCGCGGGCGACGTACCGGGCGTCGCCGCGCACTGAGCGACGGCACACGCGCGGGAGAGCGGCACCGCCGGGGCCGGACGTGGCCCGGGCGGTGCCGCTCTCGCCTGTCCGCTCCGGCTCACGCCGCCGTACGCCGGCCCGCGTGAACAGGCCGTCGCCTTCAACGACCGGATGAACGAAGGCGGGTTCGTCCGGCCGAGGGCCTTGCGCGGTCGGTTGTCCAGCCTGTCGGCCCGGGAACACCGACACGAAATCCGGACCCCATGAAACACCCCCTCCCCCGAACAGTCCGGTACTGCCGAAGCGCCCGGAGTGCCGGGACACCGGATGTACCGATGCCGCGGCCGGTGACGTGTCACCAGGTGATCTCCGTCCGCACTGGCCACATCCAGCAAGATGGCGCCGCGCATGGCCAGCATGCCAGGCATCGGGATATCAAGTTGGTTCGCGATCGGGAAACCGCTTGACCCGCTCACCCCGGACGACAGCATTCTCGTTGGGCATGTACCACCCGGGGCGAGCGAAGCGCGAAAGCGGTCCGCGCTGCCCGGGGTGGGCAGCCTCAAGGCCGTCCACGATGTCGTGGCCCAGCAGGGCGGCCGGCGGAACGGGGACCCTTTCCCACCACAGCGACGACGTCACGAGGGAAGAGAGCAGACGGCGGGCATGAATGTTCCAGCAGTTCGGGAATCCGGCGGACGGCCAAGGCCCTGGGCCGGATACGCGGCCGCGGTACTGGCCTTCGTCTTCGGCCTGTTCAGTTTCTACTGGGCGGCCGGAGGCACCTTCGGCCTCGACACCCTCGGCGGCGTGATCCAGCGGATGGCCGGACGGCGGGACCCCGGATTCATCGCCGTCGTCTGGATCACCGGCGCACTCAAGATCGCGGGCGCTCTCTTCTCCCTGTCGCTCGTCCGGCCGTGGGGCCGCGTCGTCCCCCGCCCGCTGATGCTCACCGTGGGCTGGGGCGGCGCGGCACTGCTGACCGTCTACGGAGCCCTGCAGGTCGGCAGCCTGCTCCTGGTGGCGCTCGGCGTGGTCACCCCCTCCGGCCCCGTCGAGTGGAAGCCGCTGCTGTGGCGCCTGTTCGTCTGGGACATGTCGTTCCTGGTGTGGGGGATCCTGCTCCTGCTCGCCACCCGGACCTACGTGATGAACCATCCGCGGCGTCCAGAAGGCGCGTGAGGCATTGAGCCCGGCACGCGGGCCGGGGCACCGGCGGGGTGGCTGTGTTCTCTCCTGTCGCGTGCCCCGGCAACGGACGGGTCCGCGGTCAGTGCCGAGCAGGTCGCCCCAGGGGCTGTTCTGTCGCCGGCGGCGTACAGGCAGGGGGGTGGTCTCCCGGCCGGTTGCGCCGGGCCAGGGAGAAGTTCAGGGCGGTGGCGTACAGACACCAGGCCGCATAGGGGGCCAGGGCTTTGGCGGCCGAACGATCGGTGACGGCCATGCGGCGGATGAGCTGGGCGTTGCTGAGGTCCAGCAGAAGGGTGCCGGCCAGACCGGCCCTCGGGCTCTTTCGCCGGAAGAACAGGTGGTTCCAGGCCGCGTTCAGCGCCAGATTGACCGTCAGGCCGGCCGCCAGCCCCGCACGGTCACGGCCGCGTGCCCGGCCGAGCCCCCGTCCCGCGGCCCAGGCGATCGTCGCGTACAGCGGTGTCCACACCGCGCCGAACGCCCAGGAGGGTGGCTGCCATGCCGGCTTGTCCAGTGATCGGTACCAGGTGCTGTCGGCGTCGACCGCGCGGGCACCGGCCACTGCGGTCGCGGTCACGGCGACGGCCGCGCAGGCCGTCCACGGGCCGCTCCTGGTCCGCTGCGGGCTCTCACTGATGATCCTCACAGCTGTACCTGTACCCGCCACGCCGCGCCGGATGTGAGACCCCGGTGCGCTGCCTTCACACCCCCGCCCGGCGTCCGGGACCTGGTCGGCGTGCACCGGGGCCGGGCGCGGGTCGGGCTGCGCCGCATCGGCCGAGCCGCCCGTCCCGGCGCCGGTGGCAACGTCGTGCGCGCCGGTCGGCCTGTCCACCGGTGGAGCGTCGGGCTCGGCCGACGAGCTCGTGGCCCGCCTCGTCGACGGCGGCTCGGACGGCCGCCGACAGTGGTGGGCCGGGGGCTGCGCCTTGTCAGGGGGTGGTGCAGGTTCGTGTGAGGTGTCCTGTGCGGACGAAGTCGTTGAGCAGGCTTGTGGCACAGGGGCCGTGGTCGGAGGTGTGGCCTGCCCCGGGGACGAGCACGAAGGTGGAGTGGCGGAACTGGGCGGCGGCCTGCCGGCCGTAGGCGGCGCCGGTGTTGGTGTCCAGGTCGCCGGCCAGGACGGGGACGTCGGGCATGGGCCCGGTGGGCCGGTAGGTGGTGTCCGTGCGGCCGGGCCGGCGCAGGCAGGCGTCGACGGTGTCCATGGAGCCTTCGGTCCAGCCTGCCGCCGAGAAGGGGGCGAAGGGCCGGTCGCCGATCCCTTGCCGGCCCTGGAGGAGCTGGTCCTGCCGCACGGGCAGGGACGCGCCGCGGTCGTGCGGGACGGCGTAGTCGTGGCAGACCACGGAGAAGGCCATCGCCGCGAAGTGGTGGGTCCCGGCCGTGCGGAGGTCGGAGACGGGTGCGTAGAACTCCTTGGCCGGCCGGACGAGTGCGTCCGGGTGTCCGTGCAGTGCCTGCCGCACGGCGGTTGTCAGGCGTGGCCAGAGGTCCGGGGAGCCGCCGGCGTGCGGACGTGATCGCCTCGGTCCACCTGGATCCAGGCGGTGGGGAGGGGCCGTTAGCCCACCTGGCGGGGCGTGGCGGAGCGGGTCACGGGTCCGTGCTGTCTGTCGTGATTCCATCGCGCCAGGAGGCAGACGGCATGACTGATCAGCGACAGCACGAGAACCGTTTTCGATGCACCGCGTCCCGGCGCCGAGCACTGGCCGCCGGGCAGGGGAACCGTGCTCTCGCCGAGCCCGCGGACCGGCCGGGTGTCCGGTGGGTTCGTCCGCACGCCCACGGCCACGCCCCTGCCGCCCTCGCCCGCGGTCCGCGTGCCGCGCTCAGCGGTGCCCTGGTGACGATGGCCGGGGAGGTCCAGCCCGTTCTCACGGCCTGCGGCACGGCGGGGCTCGCACGCGCCCTTCGCCGGGCCGTGGGCACCACCGACGTCGTACCCCTGCCCGGAGGAGCCAACTGATGACCGGCGAGAACGAGACGGTCAGCTGCCCGTTCGACTTCAGCGAAGCCCTGGAGTTCGACCCCGCGCTCGCGGACCTGATGCGCCGTGAGTCCCCCGCACGGATCCGGCTTCGCTACGGCGACGCCGACGCCTGGCTGGTCACCGGCTTCGACGCCGTCAAGCAGGTGACCACCGACCACCGCTTCAGCCGGGCGGGCATCATCGGCCACGACTACCCCCGGATGACGCCCGAGCCCATCGTCTCGCCCGAGTCGATCAATGTGATGGACCCGCCGCACAGCAGCCGCGTCCGTCACCTGGCCTCGCAGGCCTTCACCCAGCAGCAGGTCGAGCGCATGCGGCACCGGATCGTCCGGCTCGCGGACCAGCTGCTGGACGAGATGGAACAGGCGGGCCCGCCGGCGGATCTGGTCCAGCACCTGTCCGACCCGCTTCCCCAGCAGACCGTGCTGGACCTCCTCGGCATCGAACGGCAGGAGTGGCCCCGCCTCCAGGAGTCCGTGCGCCAACTGCTCGTCGTGGGTGCGGACAACAAGGAGGCCTCCGCGAGCGCCAAGGCCGATCTGACGACCTACTTCGCCAAACTCGTCGAACAGCGCCGGAGCTCACCCGGCGCGGACCTCATCAGCGCGATGGCCGCGGCGCGGGACGGTGAGGAGCAGCTCGACGACAGGGAGCTGGCGGTCATGGCGCTCACACTGGCGCTCAGCGGCCAGGACACGGCGACCTGCGAGATCAGCGACATCGTGTATCTGCTCCTGACCCGCCCCGAGCTGATGGAGCGCCTCAGGAGCCGGCCCGGGACGCTGACCGACGTCCTGCACGAGCTGCTCCGCCACATCCCGTTCCGCAAGGGCGTGGGGATTCCCCGGGTGGCTCTGGAGGACGTGGAACTGGACGGTGTGCTGATCCCGGCAGGCGACTTCGTCCACGTGTCGTACCTGACCGCCAACCGTGACCCGCGGCGCTACTCGGATCCGCACGCCATCGACCCCGACCGGCCGGTCCGCCCGCACATGACGTTCGGCTGGGGCGGGCACCGGTGCATCGCGATGCCCTTGGCCATGGCGGAGCTCGAGGTGGCCGTCGGGCGGCTCGTGGAGCGCTTTCCCGGGCTGCGGCTCGCGGTGCCGCCGCAGGAGGTGCGGTGGGACACGGAGACGATCAGGCGGTTTCCCCTGGAGCTGCCGGTGGCCTGGTAGGCACTGCCGTCATGCTCAGGCCGGCAGCCGCGGCACGCTGTCGATCAGGCGGTGGGTGTACGGGTGCGCGGGCCGGCCCAGTACCTGGGCGGTGTCGCCGTGTTCGACCACGCGGCCGCGTTCCAGGACGGCGGTGCGCTCGCACAGGGAGGCGACGACCGACAGGTCGTGGGAGACCATCACGAGCGTCAGCCCCTGCTCCTGCTTGAGCTCGGCCAGCAGGTCGACGACCTTCACCCGGGTGGTGACGTCGAGCGCGCTGACGGGTTCGTCGGCCAGCAGGACCCGCGGTGAGCAGACGGTGGCGCGGGCGATGGCGATCCGCTGGCGCTGTCCGCCGGAGAACTCGTGCGGGTAGCGGTCCGCCGCGTCCGCCGGCAGACCGACCCGCTCCAGGGCCGCGGCCACCTTCGGCCCGGCCGTGGCGCGGCGGTCGATGCCGAGGGAGAGCAGCGGTTCCGCGACGGTGGCGCCCACGCGGCGGCGCGGGTCGAGCGAGGAGTAGGGGTCCTGGAAGACGCACTGGACGCTGCGCCGGAAACGGCGCGTCTGCTGCCGGTCCCGTCCGGACAGCGCGGCGCCGTCGAAGCGGACCTGGCCGGCGGTGGGGCGGGTCAGGCCCAGCAGCAGCCGCAGCAGCGTGGTCTTGCCCGCTCCGGACTCGCCGACCAGGGCGAGGCTCTGTCCGGTCTCGACCGCGAGGGAGACGTCCTCGACCACGTTGTGCGTGCTGCCCCGGTGGCGCAGCGCGACGTCGGACAGTTCGAGTACGGGGGTCATCGCGCGCTCCTCAGGTCCAGGGCGGACTCCAGTTGCCGGGCGCTGGCGACGAGGGCCTTGGTGTACTCCTCGCGGGGCGCGCCGACGAGGGTGTGGACCGGGCCCTCCTCCACCGCCCGCCCGTCCTTCAGCACCAGGGCGCGGTCGGTCACCTTGGCCACCACGGCGAGGTCGTGGCTGACGAACAGCACGGCCATCTCGCGCTCGCGGACGAGCGTGTCGATGAGTTCCAGCATCTCGGCCTGCACGGACACGTCCAGGGCGGTGGTCGGCTCGTCCGCGATGAGCAGCTTCGGTTCGCAGGCCAGGGCCATGGCGAGGGCCACGCGCTGGCGCTGCCCGCCGGAGATCTCGTGCGGGAACGCGCGGATGATGCGCTCGGGGTCGGGCAGCCGTACCTGTGCGAGCGCGTGCGCCACCGCCCGCCGCAGGTCCTTGCCCTTGAGGCCGGTGCGCCTGCCGAGGGGTTCGGCGATCTGGCGGCCCACGCGCATCAGCGGGTCGAGCGCGGTGAGCGGTTCCTGGAAGACGACGGCGGCGTCCCGGCCGCGGACGGCGGTGAGCCGTTTCTCGGGGGCGCCGATGATCTGGGTGCCCGCGAGTTCGACGCTGCCGGTGGCGGTCATGCCGTCGGGCAGCAGGCCGAGCACGGCGAGTGTGGTCAGGGACTTGCCGGAGCCGGACTCGCCGATGAGGCCGAGGCGTTCGCCGGCGGCCACGGTGAAGGACAGGTCGTCGACCAGGGTGCGGCCGTCGCCGGTGCGGACGGTCAGCCCGCGTACGTCGAGGAGGGTCATGCGCGCCTGCCGCGGGTGGCCGGGTCGAGGGTGTCGCGCAGGCCGTCGGCGATGAGGTTGACGCCGATGACGAGCAAGACGAGCAGGATGCCGGGGGCGAGGGCGCCCGCCGGGGCGGTGGTGAAGGTGGCCTGGGCCTCCTGGAGCATCCGGCCCCACGAGGCGTTCGGCGGGGGCGCGCCGAGCCCCAGGTAGGACAGTCCGGCCTCGGCCAGTACGGCGAGCCCGAACTGGAGAGCGAGGTTGACCACGAGGGTGGGCCAGATGTTGGGCAGTACGTGGCCGGCCACGGTCCGGGGCCAGGAGGTGCCGGAGGTGCGGGCGGCGGTGATGTAGTCCTGCGCCAGCACCCGCTTGACCAGGACGCGCACCAGCCGGGCGACGACCGCGCTCTGCGCCAGGCCGATCGCGAGGACGGCCGAGCCGAGGGTCGCCGAGCGGGCGGCGACGATGAGCATCGCGAGCAGCAGCGTCGGGAAGGCGATCAGGATGTCGAGGAACGCCGCGAGGGTGTCGTCGAGCCAGCCCTGTGCGAACGCGGCGAGCACACCGAGGGTGACGCCGATCGCGGCGGCGATGAGCACCGATCCCAGGCCCGCCTCGACGGCGATCCGTGAGCCGGTCATCACCTGGGCGAACAGGTCGCGCCCGAGCTTGTCGGTGCCCAGCAGGTGTCCGTCCCCGGGGCCGGCCAGCCGTCCGCCGGAGGTGTCGTCGGCGGGGTAGGGCAGCCAGAACAGGGAGACCAGGGCGAGCAGCGCGATGAGGCCGGCCAGGAGGCAGCCGGTGACGAGGGTGGCGGAACGCCGCGGCCGGCGCCCGCGCGGCGGGGCCTTCTCGTCCCGTACGGGTCCGAGCACGTCCGCCCGGGTCATCGGGCACCTCCCGAGAGGCGGCCGCGCAGCCGCGGGTCGATGATCCGCTGGGCCAGGTCGGCGACGAAGCCGATGAGCAGCACGGCCAGGGTGGAGACGAACAGCACGCCCTGGACGACCGGGTAGTCGTGCTGGGCGATGCCGGTGGCGAGCAGGGAGCCGAGTCCCGGCAGCGCGTACACCGACTCCACGACGACCGCGCCGAGCAGTGTCGAGGCGAGTTCGATGCCGAGGACGGAGATGACCGGTACGGAGGCGTTGCGCAGGCCGTGCCGCCACATCGCCTGTCCGAACGACGCTCCCAGGGCGCGGGCGGTGCGCAGGTGGTCGCTGCCGAGGACGTCGAGGGTGGCGGAGCGGACGTAGCGGATCAGGGACGCGCTCATCACCAGGGCGATGGTGACGACCGGCAGGACGAGTGCGCGGATCGCCTCGGCCGGCTCCGACCAGCCGTCCGGGGGGAAGCCGCCGGCCGGGAGCCAGCCGGCGTTCAGCGCGAAGACGGCGATGAGGATCATGCCGAGCCAGAACACCGGGACGGCGATGCCCAGCTGGGACACGCCGCTGAGCAGCGCGCCGTACCAGGTGTGCCGTTTGTGCGCGGCGACGAACCCGGCGGGTACGGCGATGAGGACGGCGAGGACGAACGCGGCGAGGGTCAGCGGCACGGTGACGTGCAGCCGGGAGGTGACCTCGGGTCCGACGGGCAGCGAGCTGACGAAGGAGGTGCCCAGGTCGCCGTTCGCCAGCTGCCCGAGCCAGTGGGTGAACTGCTCGGGCAGCGGCCTGTCCGATCCGATGGACCGCCGTGCCGCGGCGATCTGTTCCGGGCTCGCGCCCACCGCGGTGAGCGCGTTGGCCGGGTCGCCGGGCAGCATGCGCAGCAGGGCGAACAGCACCACGCTCGCCAGGGCCAGCGACACCACCAGGAAGGCGAGGCGGCGCAGGAGGTAGCGGGCCATCAGCCCTTCTTCTTGATGTCGTAGGCGTGGAACTGGGAGTTGAGTCCGTTCACCGGGTAGCCGGACAGCTTGCTGCTCGCGACGACGATCTGCGGGTAGAGGTAGAGCCAGTCGCTGGCTGCGTCCTCGGCGGTCTTGCGGTTGACCTTCTTCAGCAGTTCGGTCTGCTCGGCGGTGGTGGAGGCCTCCTCGGCCTGCTGGACCCACTTCGTGACCTGCTTGTCGTCGTAGCCCCAGTAGAAGTCGGGGTTGCCGTACCAGACGAGGTCGCGGTCGTTGACGTGCTCCTGGAGCGTGGCCGTGAAGTCGTGGTTCTTGTAGACCTTCGTGTACCACTCGTCCGGCGTGATCGTGTTGATCTTGACGTCGATGCCGACCTTGGCGAGCTGGGACTTGATGAAGGTCGCGGCGGTGGGGTGCGGGTCGTAGTTGGGAGTGTCGAGGGTGAAGCTGAAGCCCTTGGCGTAACCGGCCTCGGCGAGCAGCTTCTCGGCGCGGGCCGGGTCGTAGGCGTTGACCTCGGTGAGGTCCTCGTACCAGGGGTCGGTGGGCGGCACCATCGAGCCGATGAGCTTGCCGTAGTCGCCCCAGACGGACTGCAGCAGCTTCTTGTCGTCGATGGCGGCGGAGACGGCCTGGCGCACCTTGACGTCGGTGAAGGGCTTGGCCTTGTCGTTGAAGGCGAGCAGCAGCTTGGTGGTGGAGTTGCCGTCGGTGACCTTGTAGTTCGGGTTGTTCTTGAACTGGTCGAGGGCGTCGGGCGACTGCTCGCTGGTGACCACGTCGACGGCGTTGGTCAGCAGCGCGTTGTTCAGGGCGGTCGCGTCCTTGTAGTAGTGGAAGACGACGCGCTTGTTGCTCGCGGCGTCTCCCCAGTAGCCGGGGAACCGGTCCAGGCTGAGGGCGGAGCCGCGGGTCCACTTGGCCAGGGTGTAGGGGCCGGTGCCGTCCTCGGTCGTCTTCAGGTTCTTCGCCTGGGAGTTGACGATCCAGACGTAGGAGAGGTTGTAGACGAAGGAGATCGACTTCTTCGACAGCGTGACCTCGACCGTCCGCGCGTCGGGGGTGGCGATGTCCTTGATGACCTGGAGGTTGCTCTTGCGGGCGGACTGGGAGTCGTCCGCGATGACCTTCTCCAGGCTGTACTTGACGTCCTGGCTGGTCAGTTGCTTGCCGCTGTGGAACTTCACGCCGTCGCGCAGGGTGAAGGTGTAGGTGAGCCCGTCGTCGCCGACCTTGTGGTCCTCGGCGAGCAGCTTCTCGACCTTGCCGCCGTCGGTGAGCCTGAAGAGCCCTTCGTAGACGTTGCCGTTGAGGGCCTCGGTCACGCCCTGGCCGCCGCCGGCGGTGTTGTCGAGGTTCTGCGGCTCGTACAGGGAGCCGATGTTGACGGTGGCGTTCTTGTCCCAGGTACCGCCCGAGGCGCTGCCGCCCGAGCCGGAGCCGCCGCAGGCGGTGAGGGTCAGGGCGAGGGTGGCCGCGGTGGCGGTGCCGTACAGGAACGTCTTGTTGGTGCGCATGGGTGAGGGGCTCTTTCGTGCTGTGGTGCGGGAAGCTACGGGGCGATCAGTGCTGTGCGGGGAAGCCGCCGCGGAAGACGGGGAGCTTCTCGCCGGCCTCGACGGGCAGGTGGAAGCGGTTCTGCCGCGGCGGCATCGGACAGTTGTACTGGTCGGAGAATCCGCAGGGCGGCACGAAGGCGCGGTTGAAGTCGAGCAGGACGCGGTGGTCGTCCCCGGTGCGCCGGACGAAGAGGAAGCGGCCGGCTCCGTAGGTGGTGCCGCCGTTGGTGGGGTCGCCGAAGACGAGCAGCAGGGAGCCGTCGTCGTCGAAGGCGCTGAGGGTGTAGGCGCGGCCGTCGACGGTGAGGGTGATGTCGCCGGGGACGACGAGGTCGCGGGTGCCGCCGTTGTCCCGGATGTGCTCGAAGGGGACGCGACGGGCGCCGGGTACGGGCGTGTAGGTGGCCTCGAGCACCCAGGCGGGGTCGTAGGGGAAGGCGTCGACCCGGTCGAAGTGGCGGACGGCGGGCGAGTCGGCGTCCCAGAACCGCAGGCCGTGCTCGGGCTCTCCGGTGACGAGGTCGGTGCGCTGGAGCGTGGTGACGGTCACCGTGTGCGGCCGGCCGGTGCGGGCGGCCTCGGCGTCGGGGCGCTCGCCGGCCGGCAGCCAGCGGGTCTCGACGAGGGCGAGGTTCCCGGTCGGCGAGGTGAGGGCGCGGTGGCGCTCCGCGCGCCAGGCCTGCCACTCCCCCACGGGAGCGGCGGCGGACCGGCCGGAGGCGGACTGGGACATGTCAGGACTCATTCATTCACGCAGCGTTCGTCGTCATCACGCCGCAGATGTCACGCCGCGTGAACAGATGGCCAAAGCATCACCTTTATCTGCCATAAGGACCTCTAATGTCAAACGAGATGCCCAGGTCAGGTGGCCTTTCTCACAGCCGCGCACAGCGGTCGGCGCCCCGTGACCGCCCGGCCCGGCGGTCACGGGGCGCCGGGCGGTCACGCTCAGCTCTTGGCCCGTGTCGGAACGGCTCGGCCGAGGCCCCGGGCCACGGCGGTCCGATCGGTGGCGGCCGTGCGCACGGACTCCAGCCGCCGGTCAGGAGCGGAACCGAGCCCAGTACGTGAACTCCTGTTCGCAAGGCGGGATTTCCCCGATCGCGGCATCAAGACGCTGGTGGTCGCACCCGGCGGACCCGAGGCGCCGGGGCCGGACGGGTGCGCGCACGGCTCAGCGGAAGACGCCGCTGTAGGCGTTGAGGGCGGGCTGGCCGCCGAGGTGGGCGTACAGGACGTTGGAGTCCTTGGGGATGTCTCCGCGCCGGACCAGGTCGATGAGTCCGGCCATGGACTTGCCCTCGTAGACGGGGTCGATGATCATGCCTTCGAGGCGCCCGGTGA
The DNA here is from genome assembly GCF_003236365.1 of Streptomyces sp. NTH33. GTDB lineage: Bacteria > Actinomycetota > Actinomycetes > Streptomycetales > Streptomycetaceae > Streptomyces. The sequence goes on along the minus strand of NZ_POTZ01000003.1, from coordinate 42,972 downwards.
GCCGGATGGCGTCCAGGGTGGACTGGACGGGGATGCCGTAGAGGTCGCCGGCCCAGCCCTCCAGGACGGTGATCTCGTCGTCGCGCAGGTCCCGGCCGAGGCCGATGAGTTCGGCGGTGTTGCGGGCGATCTTCGCCACCTGGGCGCGGGTCTCGTCGATCTTCGCCGAGGCGTCGATGCCCAGCACGCGGCGGGGCCGGTCCTGACCCGCGAAGCCGGCGATCATGCCCGCGTGGGTGCTGCCGGTGACGCTGCACACCACGATCGTGTCGAAGAAGACCCCGAGTTCGCGTTCCTGCTGCTGGACCTCGTAGGCCCAGTGGGCGAAGCCGAGGCCGCCCAGGGGGTGGTCGGAGGCTCCGGCGGGGATCGCGTACGGCGTGCCGCCGGCGGCCCGGACGTCCTCCAGTGCCTGCTGCCAGCTGTCCTTGAAGCCGATGCCGAACTCCGCCTGGACCAGGCGTACGTCGGCGCCCATGACGCGGGACAGCAGGATGTTGCCGACCTTGTCGTTGACCGCGTCCGGCCAGTCCACCCAGCTCTCCTGGACCAGGACGGCCTTCAGACCCGCCTTCGCGGCGACCGCGGCCACCTGCCGGGTGTGGTTGGACTGGACCCCGCCGATGCTGACCAGGGTGTCCGCGCCCTGCCGGAGCGCGTCGGGGATCAGGTACTCCAGCTTGCGGGTCTTGTTGCCGCCGTAGGCCAGCCCGCTGTTGCAGTCCTCCCGCTTGGCCCAGATGCGGGCGCCGCCGAGGTGGTCGCTGAGCCGGTCCAGCGGGTGGACCGGGCTGGGGCCGAACAGCAGGGGGTAACGCTCGAAGGCCTCGAGGGACATCTGTGGCTCCTTGCAGGGTGCGCCCGCCGTGGGCTGGGGGCTGTGGGTCGTCGGTGTGCTGGGTCAGTGCGGGGAGGAGACGCCGCCGGATCCGCCGTCCGGCTCGTCGCCGTCGGGGAGCACGGTGTCGAGCAGGGGCAGCAGCGTCTGCCAGTTGGCGCGGGTGGCGGCTACGGCCCCCTCGACGTCCCCGGCTTCGCACAACCCGATGATCCGGTCGTGCTGGGCGACCGAGCCCCGGCCGCTCAGCGAGGAGAAACGCAGCCTCTCCAGCCGCCGCAGCACCGGCGTGAACTGCTCCAGGACGGTGCGGACGGCCGGATTGGCGCAGGCGGTGACGGCGACGCCGTGGAAAGCGTCGTCGGCCGCGATCGCCGCGTCGACGTCATTGCGGCGCAGAGCCTCGGCGAAGCGTGCGTTGGCCTCGCGCATGGCGTCCAGTTCGGCGGCGGACAGGTGGGGCATTGCCTCGCGGACGGCGAGCTCGTGCATGGCCGCCGTCACCGACTGGGCCGCCCGCACGGCGCGGACGTCCAGCGGGCTGACCATCGTGTAGCGGCCGGGCTTCGTCAGCACCAGGCCGGCCTGCTCCAGACGCGCCAGCGCCTCCCGGACCGGCGTGCGGCTGACCCCCAGCCACTCCACCAGGTCACTGTCGTTGAGGCGCTCCCCCGGTGCGAGCGTGCCGTCGACGATGGCGTCCCGGATCGCCCGGTAGGCGTTGTCCCGGAGGAGTGACCTGGAGACGAGTCCGCGACCCTGTGGCACTGGCATGCAACATATTGCACGCTGCATGACAGACGCCTGTCAAGACCCCTCCCCCGGCGCCGCCCGGCCGGAAGCCACGGCCACAATGAACGGGACCCTTCCTCCGCTCGGCCGGCGTCCTGCCGACGGAGCACATCGGCGCGCGGTGGAGACGGGCGCCGGCCCGCACACCGCCATCCGCGACGGCACCCGCCTCCCCATCGCCACGGCTCGTGACCGGACGCACGGCTGCCGGCACCGAGCCGGCCGACCCCACGATCGTCGCCGTCGAGCGCGAGGGCACGGGCCGCCGCACCGCCCGCGAACCGCGCCTCGGGGCCCGGGGCCCGCCTGGAACTGACCGAACCGTCCGGCCCGGTCGCGTACGACCACCACGGTGGCGCATCCAGGTGGCGGGCCCGCGTCGACATCGCGGAGGGCGGCGAACCGCACTGGGACGCCAGGCCGTTCGTGGTCTGCGACGGGGCTCGGGTGGAGGCTCGATGGACGTCACGCCGACGGCCACCCGTGTCACGTACGACGGGCACGAGCTGCTGATCGAGGAGCTGGACCTGGCGGAGCCGGTCCTGCGGGAACTCCCCGGAATCCTGGGACCCGGCCGCGTCATCGGTTCGGTCACCGTCCTCGGCTGCCGCCCCCAGGGTCCACCCCACCCGTACCGCACGGAGCCGGCCGCGGTCTGGCGGAACTGGCAGACCGCGGCCGGCTCCGTGCGTCGACGCCTCAGCCGGTCTTCGCGGTTTCGCCGGTCGCGTCGGCGCGATGGGGATGCGTCCGGCAAGGACGAGCGGATGGAGGCCCGTTCCTCAGATGCCGCCGGAGAAGGTGTCGCACCGGGCCGGGGAACCCGTGGTGTACCCGGTGGTGAACCAGTGCACGCGCTGCTGGGAACTGCCGTGGGTCCAGCCCTCCGGATCGACGCGGCCCTGGACGCGCTCCTGGATGCGGTCGTCGCCGACGGCCCCCGCGGCGTCGAGGGCCTCGCGGATGTCGTCGTCGGTGAACGGCTTCTCGTAGAAGCCGGTGGCGACGGCGTTCTTGGCCCAGACTCCGGCGTAGCAGTCGGCCTGCAGCTCCAGACGGACCGACGCGCTCTCCGCCCCCGTGCGGTCCCGGCCGACACGGTTCATGGTGCCCAGCAGGTTCTGCACGTGGTGGCCGTACTCGTGGGCGATGACGTACGCCTGCGCGAACGGGCCGCCCTTGGCGTCGAACTTCTCCTCGAGCTCCTGGAAGAACCCGAGGTCGAGGTAGACCCCGTGGTCGGCCGGGCAGTAGAACGGGCCCACGGCGGAGCTTGCCCGGCCGCACCCCGTGCTCACGCCGCCGGAGAACAGCACCGTCCGTGCCTGGCTGTACGACTGCTGGGCGTGCTCGGGCAGGGCGCCCCGCCAGTAGCGCTGGATGCTGTTGACCACCCCGACCACGCGGCACTTCTCGGACTGGTCGGCATCGCTGCCCGTCCGGCACTGGGCGCTCAGGTCCGACCCCTGCCGCGGTGCGCCGGAGTCCGAGCCGGAGCCGTCGAGGAGGCCGGCGGGGTTGACGCCCAGGAGCAGTGCGACGATCACGGCGACGATCCCGATGACGCCGCCACCGATGGCGAGCCCGCCTCCGGGCAAGCCGCTGCCGCGGTCTTCGACCTGCGAGGCATCAAGATCCACATCGTCGCGGAAGTCCATCGTTCCTTCGTCTCCTGAGCGTTGGCGATCACCCCATTGTGCCCAAGAGACTCACCGGGTCACACCGGCCAGTGGTGGCCGAGGGTGAAGTCCACCGTGACCGCGAACGTCAGGTACATCAGCCAGGCGCCCGTCAGGATGCGCACCAGGCCGAGCGCGCGCTCGGCGAGGGCGATGCCGACCGAGGCGAAGAGGTCGCTGAGGTGGACGGCGAACTGGCCGAGGAAAAAGATCCCCACCGGCCAGTCCCCCACGGAGAAGAACACGGTCGCGCCCAGCGCCGAGAGGACCATGTAGGCGATCGCCGTGCCGGCGTCCGGCCGGGGATCGTCGCCGCGGCAGCGGTTCCACCCGAGGGCGAACCAGTGGACGCCGTAGGCCGAGAACGCGAGCGCGGCCATGTACAGCAGCGGTTCCCTGAACACCTGGAACCAGGTCAGGCCGACGAACAGGATGACACCGGTGACGAACGGGCAGAGTCCCGGCAGCCAGATTCCCCACATGCCGAGCGACCGGTCCACCCGTTCGTCGCGACGGGGTCGGCCGACCAGCTCCGTGGGTCCCCAGATCAGGTAACCGGTGCCGAGGCCGAAGAAGCCGAGAGCCAGCGGGGGGAACGCGGAGGGCTCGAGAACCACCACCCTGTCCTCCTCTTCCTGCGAAGCGAGGCGTCACAGCGACCATTGTGATCATTCAGTATTCATGCAGCTTTCGGCATTCGGTGCAGCAGCTCGCCTCGCCCGCATCATCGACTTGCGGAACCCCGCCCCCGCGTTAGCGTCGAAACCGGTGAACGCCCCGAAGAAGGAGCAGGCACATGAGCCTGGAACGGTGGATCGGCGCGTGGCCGGTGTACCGGCAGATCACGGGGGCGGACCGGCTGGGGCGGGGCAAGGCGGCCGAGTCCCGGCGCTCGGCGGGGCTCGCGCCCCGCACGGACACCGCGGACCGTGTGGTGGCCTCCGTCTGCCCGTACTGCGCGGTGGGCTGCTCGCAGCGCGTCTATGTGAAGGACGAGCGGGTCATCCAGATCGAGGGCAACCCGGACAGCCCCATCTCGCGGGGCCGCCTGTGCCCCAAGGGGTCGGCCAGTAAGCAGCTGGTCACCGGCCCCCAGCGTGAGCAGAAGGTGCTGTACCGGCGGCCGTACGGCACCGCCTGGCAGGAACTGGACCTCGACACGGCCATGGACATGGTGGCCGACCGGGTGCTGGACGCGCGCCGCAGGGGCTGGCAGGACACCGACTCGGCCGGCCGCACGCTCCGCCGCACCATGGGCCTCGCCAGCCTGGGCGGCGCCACGCTCGACAACGAGGAAAACTACCTGATCAAGAAGCTGTTCACCGCCCTCGGAGCGTTGCAGATCGAGAACCAGGCGCGTATTTGACACTCCGCCACCGTTCCCGGTCTGGGAGCCTCGTTCGGACGCGGCGGCGCGACCGACTACCAGCAGGATCTGGCCAACGCCGACTGCATCGTCATCATGGGCTCGAACATGGCCGAGGCCCATCCGGTGGGGTTCCAGTGGGTGATGGAGGCCAAGGCGCGCGGTGCCAGGGTCATCCACATCGACCCGCGCTTCACCCGCACCAGCGCGCTGGCCGACCAGCACGTCACCCTGCGCACGGGCACCGACATCGCCTTCCTCGGCGGCGTGATCAACCACATCCTGTCCCACGGGCTGGAGTTCCGGGAGTACGTGCGGGCGTACACCAACGCCCCGTTCCTGCTGAGCGAGCGCTACCGGGACACCGAGGACCTGGACGGCCTGTTCAGCGGGTACGACCCGGCCACCGCCTCCTACGACGCCTCCAGCTGGGCGTACGAGAGCGTCGAGGCGGAGGAACGCGGCGGCGCCCGGCACAAGGAGCAGGCCGCGCCGTACCAGCACGGCGCCGGCGGCCCGTCCGTCGAGGGCGGCGCGGGCCGCATCGCGAGCGACCCGACGCTGGAGCATCCCCGCTGTGTGTTCCAGGTGCTCAAGCGGCACTTCTCCCGCTACACGCCCGAGATGGTGGAGCGGATCTGCGGCGTGCCCCGGGAGCGTTTCCTGGAGGTGTGCCGGGCCTGGACCGAGAACTCCGGCCGGGAGCGCACCGCAGCGCTGGTGTACAGCGTGGGCTGGACCCAGCACTCGGTCGGCGCCCAGTACATCCGGGCGGGGTCGATCATCCAGCTGCTGCTGGGCAACATCGGCCGTCCCGGCGGCGGGGTCTTCGCGCTGCGCGGGCACGCCAGCATCCAGGGGTCCACGGACATCCCGACCCTGTTCAACCTGCTGCCCGGCTACCTGCCGATGCCGGACACCACGCACGAGAACCTGGCCGGCTATCTGGACAGCATCCGCCGCCCGGGCCAGAAGGGGTTCTGGGGCAACGCGGACGCCTACGCGGTCTCGCTGCTCAAGGAGTACTGGGGCGAGGCGGCGACGGCGGAGAACGACTACTGCTTCGACTACCTGCCGCGGATCAACGGCGACCACGGCACCTACCGCACCACCATGGACATGATCGACGGGAAGGTCTTCGGCTACTTCCTGCTCGGCCAGAACCCGGCGGTGGGCTCGGCCCACGGCCGTCTGCAGCGGCTGGCCCTGGCCAACCTCGACTGGCTGGTCGTCCGCGACCTCACCATGATCGAGAGCGCCACGTTCTGGAAGGACGCCCCCGAGACCGAGACCGGGGAGATCGTGCCCGAGCGCTGCCGTACGGAGGTCTTCTTCTTCCCCGCCGCCTCGCACGTGGAGAAGTCCGGCACCTTCACCCAGACCCAGCGGATGCTGCAGTGGCGGGACCAGGCCGTCGAGCCGAGCGGCGACCAGCGTTCGGAGCTGTGGTTCTTCTACCACCTCGGCAGGCTCGTCAAGGAGAGGCTGGCCGGCTCGGCCGACGAGCGCGACCGCCCCGTCCTCGACCTCGCCTGGGACTACCGGACCGAGGGCGACGAGCCGTCCGCCGACGACGTGCTGCGCCACATCAACGGCATCGACCTGCGCAGCGGACGCACGGTCGACGGCTACGCCGACCTGAGGGCCGACGGCACCACCGCCTGCGGCTGCTGGATCTACAGCGGGGTCTACGCCGACGAGGTCAACCAGTCCCGGCGCCGCAAGCCCGGGTCCGAGCAGGGGCCGTACGAGGCGGAGTGGGGCTGGACCTGGCCGCTGAACCGGCGCGTGCTGTACAACCGCGCCTCGGCCGACCCCGAGGGGCGGCCCTGGAGCGAGCGCAAGGCCCTGGTGTGGTGGGACGAGGAGCGCGGTGAGTGGACCGGGCACGACATCCCGGACTTCGAGCGGACCAAGCCGCCCGGCCACCGGCCTCCCGAGGGGGCTTCGGGGCCCGAGGCCCTCGCCGGTGACGACGCGTTCATCATGATGGCGGACGGCAAGGCGTGGCTGTTCGCCCCGGCCGGGCTGGTCGACGGCCCGCTGCCCACCCACTACGAGCCGCACGAGTCACCCGTGCGCAACCTGCTCCACGGCCAGCAGGGCAACCCGGCGCGCAAGGTGTACGGGCGGCCCGACAACCCGTCCAACCCCGCTCCGCCCGAGGCGCACGGCGAGGTGTTCCCCTTCGTGGTCACCACGGCGCGGCTCACCGAGCACCACACCGCGGGTGGCATGAGCCGTCAACTGCCGTACCTGTCGGAGCTTCAGCCGGAGCTGTTCGTGGAGGTCTCGCCCGAGCTGGCGAGGGAGCGCGGCCTGCGCCATCTGGACTGGGCCCATGTGATCACCAGCCGGACCGCGGTGGACGCCCGGGTCGTGGTCACCGACCGGCTGGCGCCCCTGCGGGTCGAGGACCGGGTCGTGCACCAGGTCTGGCTGCCCTACCACTGGGGTCCGGTGGGACTCGTCAGCGGCGACGTGGTCAACGACCTGTTCGGCGTGGTGGCCGACCCCAATGTGTTCATCCAGGAGAGCAAGGTGGCGACCTGCGACATCCGTCCCGGCCGCAGGCCGAGGGGCCCCGCCCTGCTCCAGTACGTGCAGGACTACCGCCGCCGGGCCGGGATCACCGCTCGGACCGGCACCCGCATCGTGACGGCGGGCGGCGAGCACAAGCCGACCCACACCGAACCGGACGGCCCGGAGGAATCCCCATGATGGACGAGAACAGCCTGTACGGGCCCCTCGCCGACCCCGCCGCGGACGCCGGCCACCCCGACCCGCCGCCCCGGGTGGGCTTCTTCACCGACACCTCCGTGTGCATCGGCTGCAAGGCGTGCGAGGTGGCGTGCAAGGAGTGGAACGACGTTCCCGAGGACGGCCTGGACCTGCTCGGCATGTCGTTCGACAACACCGGAATGCTCGGCGCGAGTTCCTGGCGGCACGTCGCCTTCGTGGAGCAGCAGCGCCCGCTGGGCCGGCAGGACGCGGGGCTGTCCGGCCTGCCCACCGGCCCCTCCGGCACCGAGGCCACGGACCGGGTGGTGGCCGGCGCCCTGCGCGACTCCGAGCGGGGCGGCGGCGAGCTGGGCACCGGTCCGGTCGATCTCGGCTTCCCCTCCTTCGGCCTGCCCGGCGCCTCCGGCGGCGCCGAGAGCCGTACCGAGTTCCGCTGGCTGATGTCCTCCGACGTGTGCAAGCACTGCACCCACGCGGGATGCCTCGACGTCTGCCCCACCGGGGCGCTCTTCCGCACCGAGTTCGGCTCGGTCGTGGTGCAGCCCGACATCTGCAACGGCTGCGGCTACTGCGTCTCCGGCTGCCCCTACGGGGTCATCGACCGGCGGCCCGACGACGGGCGGGCCTGGAAGTGCACCCTGTGCTACGACCGGCTGCGCGGCGGTCTGGAACCCGCCTGCGCCAAGGCCTGTCCCACGGACTCCATCCAGTTCGGCCCGCTCGACGAGCTGCGGGAGCGGGCCGACCGGCGGCTGGAGGAACTGCACGGGGCGGGCGTGGGCGAGGCACGGCTGTACGGCCGCGACCCCGACGACGGCGTGGGCGGCGACGGCGCCTTCTTCCTGCTGCTGGACGACCCGGAGGTCTACGGGCTGCCACCGGACCCGATCGTGCCCACGCGTGATCTGCCGTCCATGTGGAAGCACGCGGCGGTGGCTGCCTCGGCCCTGCTGGCCGCGTCCGCCGCCGTCTTCTGGAAGGGAGGCCGGCGATGAGTGGGGGCGACGGAACCCCGCGCGAACCGCGCAGCGACGCCGGAGCCGGCGACGTCCACGCCCGCCCGTTCGGCTCGGGCGCCCGGACGGCGGACGGCGAGCGGCCCGCCGAGCCGCGCCCGGAGTTCCGCTCCTACTACGGCCGGCCGGTGCTGAAGCCGCCGGTGTGGACGTGGGAGGTGCCGGCCTACCTGTTCACCGGCGGGCTGTCGGCCGGTTCCGCCCTGCTCGCCGCCGGCGCCGACCTCACGGGGCGTACCGCCCTGCGCCGGGCCGGACGCCTGGGCGGCTTCGGCGCACTGGTGGCCAGCACCGGACTGCTGATCGCGGACCTCGGCCGGCCCGAGCGGTTCCACCACATGCTGCGGGTCGCCAAGCCGAGTTCGCCGATGTCCGTCGGTACCTGGATCCTCGTGGCCTACGGGCCCGGCAGCGGGCTTGCCGCCGTGGCCGAGCTGCTGCCCGCCCGGGTGCGCGCCGGCCTGCCCGGGCGGCTGCTGTGCCGGGCCGCCCGGCCGGCCGGTCTGTCCGCGGCCGCCTTCGCGCCGGGACTGGCCGCGTACACGGCCGTGCTGCTCTCCCAGACGGCCGTACCGGCCTGGCACGACGCCCGCCGGCAGCTGCCCTTCCTGTTCACCGGGTCGGCGGCGGCGAGTGCCGCCGGGCTCGGCATGCTGGTGGTGCCGCCGGCCGAGGCGGGCCCCGCCCGCCGGCTCGGCGCGATCGGCGCGGCGGCGGAGGTCGTCGCGGCCCGGCTCATCGAGCACCGGCCCGGCCTGGTGCCCCGGGCGTACACCACCGGCCGGGCCCGCCGCCTGCGCCTGGCCTCGGAAGGCCTGACGCTGGCGGGAGCGCTCGCGGCCGTGTCCGCCGCCCGGCGCAGCCGCCCGGCCGCGGCCGCGGCGGGACTGGCCCTGCTCGCCGGGAGCGTCCTGCAGCGCTTCGGCACCTTCGAGGCGGGCGTCGCCTCCACCAGGGACCCCGCCTATGTCGTCGTCCCGCAGCGCGAACGCCTGGACGCGGCCGGCGCCGGCCGGGAGGTCCCGTGACACCTCAGACGATCGGCGTGGACACGGTGCCGATCCCGTCGATGGTCACCTCGACCCGGTCCCCGGCCTTCAGGTACTGCTGCGGCGTGCGGGCCCTGCCCACTCCCCCGGGCGTGCCGGTGAGGATCAGGTCCCCGGGACGCAGCGGCAGCATGGTGGACACGTAGGCGACCAGGTGAGCGGGCGTGAACAGCAGGTCGGCGATCCGGTGCTCCTGGACGGGGACGCCGTTGACCGTGGTACGCAGCACCGCGGTCGCGGGATCGAAGTCGTCGGATGCGGCCATGACCGGACCCACGGGGGTGGAACGCGCCCAGATCTTGCCCTGCAGCCACTCCGTCGAGCGGTACTGCCAGCCGCGCATCGAGATGTCGTTCGCCACCGTGAAACCGGCGATGCACTCCTCCGCCTCGTCCTCGCCCACTCGGTACGCGGTGCGTCCGACGACGACGGCGAGTTCGCCTTCCCAGTCCATCTCGGGATCCTCCGCCACGGCCTCCACCGGATCGGTGGGGCCGGTCAAGGAGTCGGCGAACTTCGCGAAGAGGGTGGGGTACGCGGGAAGGTCCCTGCCCATCTCCTGGATGTGGCTGGTGTAGTTGAGGCCGGTGCACAGCACCTTCGACGGGTTCGGCACGAGCGTGTGCAGCCCGGCCTCGCCCATGCGGCGCTCCCGCCCGGTGGCGTTGCCGGCGATCTCCCGCCAGTTCTCCTGCGCCAGCAGGGAACCGACGTCGCCGTATCCGGGTATCTCGGTGAGCACCTCCCCGTCCAGGCGGGCGGCGACCGTCCCGCCGCCGGTGCGTACAGTTGCCAGTCTCATGTCTCTTCTCTCCTGTGGTCCCGTTCGCGCCGAATCAGCGTGCCGTCAGGTGCCGACGGCGGCCTGCTCGGGCACGACCAGGTCGAAGAATCCCCAGTGCGACCCGGCGGGCAGCGTGCCCGACAGCATCCGGCCGCACTTCTGCGTCACGATGTGCGAGGAGCCCCGGTGCTGGCTGCCGGCGTGGCTGTCGCGGAAGAAGCGCTGCAACGTGCCGTCCCGCATGACCTGCGCACCCGCGAAACGGTGCACGAGCTGGCTGATCTCCAGCGCGGTCCGGGAGGCGAGGCTGCACGCGAGCCGCGACATCGTCTCCTGCTCGTCGTCCAGTTGGGCCCGGGCCGCGAGCGTCGACTCGTTGTCCCGCCAGGTCTCGCGCAGCAGTGCCATGGTGCCCCGCACGTGCGAGAAGTGCCGTGCGTACTCCGCGAAGAACTCGGCGCTGGTGACCGGGGATCCCCCCGCGGGGTCCTTGCGCTGCGTCAGCTCCCGCAGCTCGTCCAGCATGCGGCGTCCGACGCCCTGCGACCAGGCCGCCTGGTGCAGACCGGCCATCAGGGCAGGGCTGTACACGGATCGGCCCCGCCGGACGTGCTCCGGACCGATACGGAAGACGAAGGCGTCGTCCACCAGCAGGTCCTCGGCCCGGTAGTCGAGGCTCGCGGTCGCGCGCAACCCGAGCATGTCCCAGTTGTCGCTGATCCGCAGCGCCGGGCGGGGAACCAGGCAGACCAGCCGCTCACCCGTCTCCTGGACGGTCACCGCGAGATTGATGTGCGTGGCCATGGACACCCCGGGGGCGAACTGCCAGACCCCGCTCACCCGGTAGCCGCCGCCGTCCCGTACGGCCTGACCGGTGAACGCGGTGGACTGCCCCGCCACCAGCGGAAGCGCGCCCTCGGTGAAGAGCTCGGCCACCGCCTCGTCGCTCAGATACGTCGCCGCGGTCGTCGTCTCGCTCGCCACGGCGCGCACCAGCCACCCCAACGAGGAGTCGGCGTGCGACAGCTTCTCCATCACCTGCAGGATCTGCAAGGGAGAGGCCGCCATGCCGCCGAGCTCGGCCGGCACCATCAGCCTGAGGATGCCGCTGGCGCGGAGTACGTCCTGCACCACCGGCGTCGGACGCCGCAGGCGCTCGCTGTCCGCGGCCTCGCGCTGCAACAGCGGGTAGATCTCGTCCAGTTCCTTCAGCAACCTGGAGATGTCCTCGGTCACCTGTGTACGGTCCGTCACGACCGGCTCCTCTCCGACTGCGCGCCGCCGTCCGCGTCACCGGCCTCCTGGGCCAGGGCGCTCCACTGGCCCCGGTAGAAGAGCAGGGGCTGGGTGTCGTCCTGCTGTCCGTAGGACATCACGCGCCCGAGGACCAGGACGTGGTCGCCGCCGTCGTACCCCGCCCACGGCGTGCACTGGAAGTACGCCAGCGAACCGTTGATCCGCGGCGCGATGTCGTCACCGACCCACTCGACGAGGTGGGCGTCCTGCGGCTTGCCCGCGAAGTGTAGTGCGGTGGCGAGCTGGTTGTCCCCGAGCACGTTGACCGCGAAGGGCCGCTCGAGCAGGTAGGTCAGCGCTCGCGAGGTCCGCTGCATGGAGACCAGGACCAGGGGCGGATCCAGGGACACCGAGGTGAAGGAGTTCACGGTGACCCCGTAGTAGCTGTCGCCGGACTGATAGGTGAGCACGACGACGCCGGTGGCGAAGTTTCCCAGAGTGTTGCGAAGCTGACGGGGATCGGCGAGCGATGGGATCGCCGCGCTCGACGCGAGGGTCTTGGCGTCGGCGGCTTTCTCATAGATCTCGGAGTCCCACATGATGTCGGTCATCCCGAACCTTCCTGGATGAGTCGTGGGTCGGACCCCTGTCCGATGGCCAGGGGGGCAGGGCCGGCAGGTGCGTCGCGTCGGGCGTACCTGCCGGCCCGGGGCAGGTCAGTGGGCTTCTTCGACTGCTTCCTCGCTCGTGACGAAGGAGGTGCCGGTGCCTTCGGGCAGCCAGTTCCGCAGCACCGGGTAGACGGCGACCGCCAGGACGAAGGACACCAGGAAGCCGAGGGCGAAGACGTCGGTGGCCATCAGGATCACGCCGACCGCGGCGGACAGGACCAGCGTGGCGACTCCGGCCCAGTTCCACTTCTCGACCCGGTGGGTGGCGCTGTCGGACCGCGCTCGGCGCACCAGGTAGTAGTCAGCGATCATCACGCCGCACATGCCGAGCGTCGTGGCGCCCAGGTAGGCCAGGTACTGGGTGAACTTCTCCAGGATTCCGGCGGCGATCATCAGCAGCGCGATGATGTTGCCGACGACCACCATCGCCGCCCGGCCCGGCTTCCTGCCGGTGAGGGAGTCGACCAGGTTGACCAGCGAGAGCGATCCGGAGTAGGCGTTGATCGCCTGGGCCTTGGCCTGGGCCGCGTAGATGGTGACGAAGCCCGCCCAGCCCGCGAAGATGACGAAGAAGGCGCCCGTGTTCTGCATGACGAACGCGTTGCCCGCGACGGCGGCCGCCTCCGGGCCCATGCCCTTGTTGTGGGCCATCAGGTAGCCGATGACCTGGGGCATGCCGCCGATCACGACGAGGGAGCCCAGGACGGTCATGACGATGTTCTGGGTGATCGGGCCGGCCACGGCCAGGACCGTCACGTCACGCCGCGTGCGGCAGTAGCGCGCGAAGTCCGTCGTGACCAGGGCGATGGTTCCCGCCGTAGCGCCCATGACCGAGACCGCGGCCTCGAACCGCGGCCACAGGCCCCCGGGGACGACTCCCGCATAGGTGAACACGTCCATCGGGCTGGCGCCCTGGATCACATAGATGTCGACGATCATGTAGATCGTGACGAGCAGGGTGACGACGATCAGGGCGCCGGTGGCGCGCAGGGCGAGTTTGAGGCCGAAGATGGCGAGCCCGATCCACAGCAGCGTCATGCAGCCGTAGATCAGAATGCGCCATCCCCACGAATCGGGCAGGTCGAACATCAACAGCGTGCCCTGGTAGAGGAGGGCGGACTCGACGGCGAGGAAGCCGAGGATCATGAACGCGAAGACGACCGAGCCGATCGCCGAGCCCTTGAAGCCGAATCCGAAGAACCGGGAGGTGATGGTGCTCGACATGCCGGTTTCGAAGGCCATCCGCCCCAGGGCCTTGCCGAGGCCCACCGCGAAGGCCGCGACGAGGACACCGACGGTCAGGCCCACGGTGAAGCCGGCGAGCACGACGGTGAAGCCGGCGATGGCGAAGATGACGAGGGCGGTGGCGACGCTGACCGGGCTGAGGGCGAGTTGGTAGCCGCTCCTGCGCTCTGCCATCGGCACGCTGACCAGGGCATGGTCTTCCGCCGCAGCCGCCAGTGATGAATCAGCAGGTCTGAGATTCCTGGTGTGTGAAGACACGGTGGTTCCCGTCCTTGTGAGAAATGTGGCGCCTGCGGCGGAATTTCCATGGGCTGGACCCGCCCGATGTCGCCGCGAGAGGTCAGTCCGCGCTGCAGCCCGCTACGGCGATGGCCTCGATTTCGAGGAGAATCTCGGGCTTGGCGAGGGCGGAGACCTCGACCAGCGTGCAGGCGGGGAAGTCACCGGAGAAGAACTTCTGACGGGCCTTCCACACCTCGGAGTTGTCACTCATGTTCGTGACGTAGATGGTCATCTTGACGACGTCGTCCATGACCCCGCCGGCCGCTTCGACCAGGTCCTTGATCTTCTGGAAGATCACCTCGGCCTGCTCGTACATGGTGTCGCCCAGGACGGTCTCCCGGTCCTGTCCGCGCGCCGTCATTCCGGAGACCATGATCAGGTCGCCGATCCTCAGGCAGTTCGACCACATCTTGTCCGCCGGCTCCCGCACGGCGTCGGAGTAGATACGCTGCTTCTTCATCACTGTTGTCCTCAGAGGTCGATGCGGTTGTCCCACGCGGACGTTCCGCCCCAGTTCACGCACACGCTCTGGCGGCGCATGAATCCCTTCCAGGCGTCCGAACCGGCTGTACGACCACCGCCGGTCTCCTTCTCGCCGCCGAAGGCGGAACCGACGTCGGCGCCCGTCGTGCCCATGTTGATGCGCACGATTCCGCAGTCACTGCCCCGGGCCGACAGAAACGTTTCGATGTGGGTCAGGTTCGTGCTGTGCATGCCCGAGGCGAGGCCCTGGGCGACGCCGTTGTGGATCTCGATGGCCTCCTCGAGATCCTCGTAGGTCAGCACGGAGACGATCGGCACGAAGGTCTCCGCCTGGGCGATCTCGAAGTGCGGTTCGACGCCCGTGACGATGGCCGGCTCGACGTACAGACCCGGGCGGTCGATCACGTTGCCGCCGTACACCACGGTGGCGCCCTCGCGTTCGGCACCGGCGAGGACCTTCTGGTAATCCTCCACCGCGCGCTGGTCGATCAGCGGGCCGACCACGGTGTCCGGGCCGCGTGGGTCGCCGACGGTGATCTGGTCGAAGGCCTTCTTCAGCAGCTCGACCAGCTCGTCCGCGATGCTCGCGTGGGCGATGATGCGGCGGGTGCTCGTGCAGCGCTGGCCGGTCGTGCCGACCACGCCGAACGTCAGCGCCTTGGCGGCGAGTTCCAGGTCGGCGGTCTCGTCGACGATGCAGCCGTTGTTGCCCGAGCACTCCAGCTGGTAGCGGCGGCCGAGTGTGGAGCCGACGATCTCGGCGACCTTCCTGCCCACGGTCGTGGAACCGGTGAACGAGATCATGGCGACACGGGTGTCGGAGACCATCTTCTCGGCGACGGCGTTGTCGTCGGGGATGAAGAGGGAGAAGACGCCTTCACACCCCATCTCCGCCGCCGCCTTGTTGACCAGCTTCTGCACGGCGATCGCGGTCAGCGGCACCTTCGGGCTCGGCTTCCAGATCACCGTGTTGCCGGCGATCGCGGAAAGGAACCCGTTCTGCGCCCAGACGGCGGCCGGGAAGTTGTACGCGCTGATCAGCCCGACGACGCCCAGCGGCAGCCACTGGTCGTACATGCGGTGCTCGACACGCTGGGACTGCTGGGTGAAGCCGTACATCATCCGCGCCTGGCCGGCGGCCAGCGTCGACATGTCGACCGCCTCGCGGAGCTCGCCCTTGGCCTCCATCGTCGACTTGCCGGTGTCCAGCGAGACGATCGCGGCCAGGCTCTCCAGGTTCTCCTCGATCAACTGGCCGATCCGGCGCACGAACTCACCACGTCGCGGCGGCGGTACCATCCGCCACCTCTTCTGGGTCTCGACGGCGGCGGCCACGAGCGTCTCGTAGTCCGCTCCGTCCGAGGCCGCGATCCGGCCCACGACCTCACCGTCGGCGGGACACTGCGCCTCGATGACCGGCCGGCCCTCGACGGTTCCCCAGCCGAGCGAGTCCGCGTAGGTGCCGGAGTGCACCTGGTCCAGGCCGAATTCGGCGAGCACCTCATCGGTGTCGAACAGAGTCTTCGTGGTTTCGCTCATCATCGCTTTCCCTCAACGTCGCGGGCTCGGCAGGAATACGTCGGACGGGCCGGTGCCTCACTCCTTGGCAAGGAAGTCCCCGATCGTCTCGTCCGTGTGGTATTCGGGCTTCTCGTAGTAGTGCGGGCCGTCGTAGATCTCGATCAGCACGCTGCGCTCGTGCGCCAGGGTCGGGCCGTGCGGGTGGTCCTTCGGGTTCATGTAGAAGGAGCCGGGGCGCAGCCGGAGGCCGGAGTCGGTGTACTCGTAGTCGCCCTCGAGGCAGTACATGAACTGGTTCGAGGCGTGCGTGTGCTTGGTCGGGATGGTGCCGCCCTTCTCGTACTCGAGCAGGGCGATGCTGGCGCCGGTGTCCGGGTTCTTGTAGAGGAAGTACTGCCGGAACCCGTAGTCGGGGTAGTCGATCCAGTCCTCGTCCTTGAGGTCCGCGGCATGGATCAGGACCTCGAGCGACTTCATGGTCGCGGGGTCGATGTTCATCGTTCACTCCCGTCCGGGGCGGCCGGCGGCCACCCACGTGTCGTATTCCTGGCGGCTTTGGGGCGTGGCGGGAAAGAGCCCGAAGAGGGACCGGCCGCGCTGGATCTCAAGAGCCGCGAATTCCTCGTACGCGGCGGCGTCGGCGGCCTCCGCGGCGATGTCCGCGGCCAGTTCCCGGGGGATGACCGCGACGCCGTCGCTGTCGCCCAGCACCACGTCGCCCGGGTAGACCGCCACTCCGCCGCAGCCGACGGGTTCGTCGAGCGCGACCGGGTGCAGGGCGATGGGGGTCGCCCTGGGCGCGTTGTCCCGCTGGTAGCACGGCAGGCCGGTCTCCCTGATGGCCGCCGAGTCCCGGTAGCCGCCGTCGGTGACCACGCCCGACACACCGCGCTGCTTCAGCCGCGCCGCCATCATGTCGCCCATGGACGCGGCGGCCGTGCAGCCGAACGCGTCGATCACGAGCACCGCGCCGGGCGGGCACTCCTCCATCGCCCGCCGGTGCAGGTTCTCGCTGCTCGAGTAGTTCGCGAGGGTGTCGAGATCTTCGCGTGCGGGGATGAACCGCAGGGTGTAGGCCGTGCCCACCAGCGGCTGCTGGTCGGCTGCCAGCGACCGCACGCCGTTCATGATCACGTTCCGCAGGCCGCGCCGGAGCAGCATGTTGGCCACGGTGGCCGAACCCGCCCGTACCAGCTGTGCGCGGACCGTCTCCGGCAGCGGTTCGGCGAGGTCCGTGCTCGCTGCGCCGGTCACTGGAAGAACTCCAGGGGCGGGCGGTTCCCCCACTGGGTGGTGTCGCTGGCCGTGCCGTTGAACTTGGTCGGCCGGTGGTTGTGGTCAACGACGTCGCCGTCGGTGTAATGCTCGATGCGGAAGCCGAAGGGGTCCTTCCAGTAGTCGAAGATCTGGCTGCCGAGCAGGTGGCGGCCGACTCCGACGTCGAGGTCGTACCCCTGCTGGATGAGGTAGTCGTGCGACGACATGACCGCGTCCATGTCGGTGACCTCGAACGCGCTGTGGTGGATGCCCGCCCAGTCCGACTGCAGGACGAGCATGAAGTGGTGGTCCACCAGCTGCTCGCCCAGGTCCAGCCGGACGAAGGTGCCGACGACGGGGCCCTCCTCGCCCGGCGGGACGAAGTGGTCCGAGGGCAGGAAGTTGAAGCGCTCGCCCAGCCAGGCCATCGACGCGTCGTGGTCCTTCACATGGAGCACGAAGTGCCCCAGGCGTGCGATGGTGCACGGCGCGACGGACTGGCGGACGGAGGCGTTCACCCGGTTCTTGTCGCGGATGTTGTTCATCACGAAAGGTTCCCGGTCCGGGATCGGCTCGGCCTTCCGCCGGCCCCAGATCGCCCGGATCTCGATGCCGTCGGGCATGGTCATCGAGACCTCGTGGCCGCCGCCGGGCTCCGTCGACTCCCGGACCGGGGAGGACCCCGGCTTCGCGGCGAGCTCGACGAGGTCGTCGTAGGCGGCGACCTCGATCGAAGCCCCGATGAAGCGCTGCTTGCCGGCCTTGCGGGTCACATGGATGTGATGCTGAGTGCCCGTTCCCCGCATGTACAGGGTCCGGTCGTCGCTGCCCTCGGCCTTCACCATGCCGAACGCGGTCAGGAACTTCTCCATCACCTCGAGATCCGGTGCCTCGTAGGTGACTTGGGCGGCATCGATTGCCGTAGCCACGGGTCCTCCTGTGGTGGATGGGAGCGCGGCGGCGAACAGGGAACCATCGCCGCCGGATGAGCCTGGGCTCCCGCTCGGCCGGGAGCCGCGGACGGTCAGGCCTTGAGGATGCTGACGTCGTCCGGACCCTTCAGGTCCGGCACGGTCCAGCCGTCCAGGTCGTACTCGTCCATGGCGCTCTGCGCGAAGTCCCTGCAGTAGTCGAGGAGGCCGCTGCCCCGGGCGCCGAACAGGTTGGTCTGACGCGTCACGTCGTTGCTGCCGATGTAGTTGATCTCGTACAGCTCGTGGCGGGCTCCGAACTCGGTGCCGATGGAGTCCCAGAGCATCTTCATGACCTTGACGCGCTCCTCGGCGTCGATGCCTCCCGTACCGCGCAGGTAGGTGTCCAGGTAGCCGCGGATCTCGGGGGTCTTGAAGTCGTTCGCGTGGGAGTTGAGGTAGATCAGGCCGCTGGCCACGACCTGCTCGATGATGTTCTTGATCTTCGGCATGGCCAGCTGGTTCATCACGCGGTAGGCGCCGGCGAACTGCGGGTCGGGCTGGATCATGCCGCCCTTCCACGGCACCGCGCTCTTGGCCATCGCGTCCGACAGCGCCCAGAACGTGTTGCGCCAGGCGATGACCTCGCCGAGCTGGGACATGACACCGTGGAACTGGCCTGCTCCGGTGACGTCGAGGGCGCGGGACAGCATGCCGACCAGGAAGTCCATCTTGACGGCGAACCGGGTGCAGCCGTGCAGCGAGGCGCGCTCCAGATAGCCCGAGTGGATGTTGTACTTGTTGGCCTGCTCCAGGTCGTTGTAGATGAACGCGTTCTCCCAGGGGACGAACACGTTGTCCAGGACCAGGATCGCGTCGTTCTCGTCCAGGCGGCTCGACAGCGGGTAGTCGAACGGGCTGCCCAGCACCGCCGCGCGGTACTCGTTGGAGGTACGGCAGATCAGCTTCACGCCGGGAGCGTTGGTGGGCGTGATGAACACCGGCGAGAAGGCCGGGTCCTGCACGGCGACCTGGCCCACGTGACCGACGAAGGTGTAGTGCGTCAGGGCCGATCCGGTGGCCACCACCTTGGCACCCGTGACGTAGAAGCCGGCGTCGGTCTCCTTGGTGACCCGGATGAACACGTCCTTGCCCGCGTCCGCACCGAGACCGCGGTCGACCGGGGGGTTCATGATGGCGTGGTTGATGTACCACGTCTTCTCCTGGGCCTTGCGGTACCAGGCGCGCGCGTTGTCCTCGAACCCGCGGTAGAACTCGGCGTTGGCGCCGAGGGTGCCGAGGAAACAGCCCTTGTAGTCGGGGGAGCGGCCCATCCAGCCCCAGGCGATCCTCTGCCACTCGGCGATGGCGTCGCGGGAGGCCACCTGCTCCTCGACGCTCTTCGGCGCCTGGTAGAAGCGGTGGGTGAAGCCTCCCCACTCCGTGGGCGCGGTGAGGATGTCCTTGCGCGCCGGATCGTGCAGGGCGTCGTACATGCGCGCGATCATGCGGGCGGAGTTACGGAAGGCGGGGTGTTCGGCGATGTTCTCCACCCGCTCCCCGTAGATCCAGACCTCGCGGCCGTCGTTGAGGCTCTCGAGATATTCATCTCCGGTAAAAGGGAGGTGATCACGGCCGGCAGGCTTGTGTGCCGACTGATTCGCGTTTCCCGTCGTCATTGACCGAGGCCCCTTCTTCATCGTGCGCAGAACCGGGTCGAGCCCTCGGTTCGTGCAGCCCATACGAAAGCAGCGATCGCACGAGGTTTTCCCTCTTCGATCCGAAGCTGCCCACGCCTTCGAATTGCCGGGAAGACTGGCACGGCCGTATGACGCAGGGGAAGAGAGGCGGGAGGAAATCAACGGCGCTCGGCTCCGGTCGACGGCCGGCCCGTCAACCGGAGCACGACCCGGAAACCGCCTCTGAACAGGTGTTTTGAACGTTGAGGCGGATACCGGCGCCAGCGGACGCGCACCCGAATGTGATGCACGTCACACGGAATTCATCGCAGTTCATGGAACTGTTCACTTGACTTCCCCCTCCCTTTCCATACAGGGCACAATGGAGGGGCATAAAGTTTTGTGTATGGCTCTGCTCACCGTCCGAGCGCGCGGCGATGCTCGGCGACGATTCGAGTCGCTTGCAGCCACCGCTCCATCAATGGGGTGATCTCGGCCCCGCGCTTCCACAGGAGCGTTGCCTGCATGGGCCTGAGCCATCGCGGAGGATCGAGGAGGGCGACCGCATCGCTCTTGCCGGCCATGCGCTCGGTCACGGGGGCGACGCCCAGTCCCGCGGCGACGAAAGCGAGTGCGGTCTGTGGCGTGGAGACCTCGAGGACTTCGAAGGATTCGTCGGCCGCCAAGGCTTTCTCCGCAGCGTCGGGCATGCCCGAGAAAGCGGGAATCGGGGATGGGAGAATCCAGCGGCCCCACCCTTTGCCGTCAGGGTGATGTTCCTTCGCGCGATATTTCGGCACGGCAAGCTTGATGTCGATCTCGATAATGGGAGACCAGTCGCAGATGTCCGCGACGAACCCGGCGAACTGCGCGGGGGCGAACGGGACACAACCCATGTCCAATCCACCGCTCTGAATTCCCTGAACAATGACATCGGGAGTGACGTCGGCCAGGCTCACATGCGCGCTGGGAACCTGTTCGAGGAACTCCGCCAGGACGTCGGCGATGATTTCGTTGATGACCATGGGCTCCACGCCGACGTGCAGATCTCCGACCGCGCCCTCGCCCATCAGCTTCAGCGTCTCGACGGCTCGGTTCCGGTCGGCCACCAGGCGCTCGCCCTTGGACAGAAGGTACAGCCCGGCCTTGGTGGGATTGACGCCTTTCGCTGTCCGCTCCAGGAGACGCACCCCCAACTCCCGTTCCAGTTTCGCGACGGCGTGGCTCACCGGCGGCTGTGTCATGTTGAGATTCTTGGCGGCCTGTGAAACGGAACCCGCTTCGACGACGGCCTTGAAGTACTCGAGTTGACGAAAGTCCATGGTCCTCACCTTTCATGACTCATGAGGAATGTCAACGATCAGGCAGGTCGGGCTCGCCCTGCCTGGCATGGCCGAAATAAACGCAGTGGACCCACTGCGCGTTTTCCCGCTCAGGGCATGGGCGCGAGAGCGCGGGCCGGCGGTGATCCTCCGGCCCGCGCAGGAAAGGGTTGCGGAAAGGACGACGGCGGCTCGTCGGCGGCTATGTGCCGTTGTGCTGCTGCCGGCGGTCACCGTCCCCGCGGCGCACGTCGGCCCGGCCGCACGCACCGCCCGGGTGCGGGGCCGGTGCGCGGACGGCGACGGCCGGCCGCGCGGAGGGCTCGGCGGCGGGCGCCGTGGGCGTCCTGCCGTCGCGTCCGCGGACCAGTGAGGCGGCCGCGGCGGCCAGGGACATGGCGATGGCCAGGGAGAAGACCACGACGAGGCCGTCGTGGAACGGCTGCGCGACGAGGTGGGGGAAGAACTCGCGCCCGGTCAGGTGGGCCTGCGCGGACGGGGAGAGGGGGGCGAGGATCGTCGGGCCCAGCAGGTGCTGGATCGGGTTGTAGCCCAGGAAGGCGGCGAACAGGACGCCCACCGGTGGCAGTACGGCGACGGTGTGCGCGGCCCCGGCCGGGACGCCCTGGGCGGTCAGGCCGGAGGTCAGGGTGTGCGGCAGGGTGCCGGAGAGCCCGGCCACCATGAGCGAGAAGAAGACGCCCATGGACAGCACCATGCCGGCGTTCTGGAAGGTGGCGCGCATGCCGGAGGCCGCGCCGCGGGCGTCGGCGGGCACGCTCGACATGATGATCGCGGTGTTCGGGGCGGCGAACAGACCGCCGCCGAGACCGTTGAGGAGGATCAGCGCCGCGAAGATCCCGTACGAGAAGTCGCCGGGCAGGACGAGCAGTCCGGCGAACGACACGGCCATCACCACGAAGCCGGCCGCGGCGAACAGGTGCGCACCGAACTTGTCGGACAGCACGCCGGCGACAGGGCCGGCCAGCAGGAAACCGATGGTCAGCGGCAGCATGTAGATGCCGGCCCACAGCGGGGTGTCCGCGTAGTCGTAGCCGTGCAGGGGCAGCCAGATGCCCTGCAGCCAGATGATGAGCATGAACTGCAGTCCGCCCCGGGCGATGGCGCCCAGGAGGGTGGCCGCGTTGCCGCCCGCGAAGGCCGCGTCGCGGAACAGGCGCAGCGGGAACATCGGCTCGGGGACCTTCAGCTCGACGAGGCAGAAGACCGCGAGCATCACCGCGCCGCCGATCAGTCCGGCCAGGACCCAGGGGTTGGTCCAGCCCATGGTGTGGCCGCCGTAGGGCTGGATACCGTAGGTGATCCCGGCGAGCAGCGCCGTCAGACCGGCCGCGAAGGTGATGTTGCCCCACCAGTCCATGCGTCCCGGCGTACGGACGCCGGTCTCGCGCAGTGACCTGTACGCCCACACGGTGCCGGCCAGGCCGATGGGTACGTTGACCCAGAAGACGGAGCGCCAGTTCCACGTCACGAGGAACCCGCCCAGCACCAGGCCGATGAACGACCCGGCGATGCCGGCCACCATGTTCACGCCGAGGGCCATGCCGCGCTGCCGTGCGGGGAAGGCGTCGGTGAGGATGGCCGCGGAGTTGGCCATCAGCATCGAGCCGCCGACCGCCTGGGCGATGCGCCAGCCGATCAGCCACAGGGCGCCGCCCGCGCCGTGGAAGGGGTCGAGGGAGAGGATGACGGAGGTGAGCGTGAAGATCAGGAAGCCGGCGTTGTAGATGCGGACCCGGCCCAGCATGTCGCCGAGCCGGCCGAGGGCGACCACCAGCACCGCGGTGACCAGCATGTAGCCCATCAGGATCCACAGCAGGTAGCTGACGTTGGCGGGCTGGAGCGGGTCGAGCCGGATCCCGGTGAAGATGCCGGGGAGCGAGATCAGCACGATCGAGCTGTTGATGGTGGCGAGCAGCATGCCCAGCGTGGTGTTGGTCAGTGCGACCCACTTGTAGCGCGGGTGGTCCACGCCGATCCAGGTCCTGCGCTCGCGGTGCCCGGCGGCGGCGCCGCCCGGTGTGCGGCCGTGCTGCCCGGTGGTCATCGCGTGCCCCCGGTGCTGTGCTGCGCGGCCGGTGGACGCGGCTGCGCGTCGTCCTCGAGCACGCGTCGCACGAGCGGCAGGGCGGTCCGCATCGCCGCTCCCAGTTCCCGTTGCTGCTCCACGGGCAGGCCGGCCAGCAACTCCGCCAGGCGGGCGTCGCGCGCCCGCCTGCGCTCGGTGAGTACGTCGCGGCCGGCGTCCGTGACGGCGACGAGGGTGACCCGCCCGTCGCCGGGGTCACCGACGCGCGCCACCAGACCCTGGCGTTCCAGACGCTGCACCAGCTGGGTCATCGACGGCTGGGTGACGCCCTCCGCCGCCGCGAGCGCGGTGAGCCGGGCCGGGCCCTCGCGCTCCAGGCGGGCCAGGGTCGAGGCGGCGGTGAAGCTCATGCCGCGCCGGTCCGTCACGGCCCTGATCACGGCGGAAGCCACCTCGGCCAGGGCATGGGCGGTTGTCTGCGGGTCGTTCTCCCGGTGCGTTCCCTCCACGGCCCCCAGTATCACGCGCCTATATAGGCGGGCCTATGAAAATCCCGGTAAGAAAACCCCGTGAAGCGGCCGTCATCCCTGGCGCAGATCCCTGACCCGGCGAATCTTGCCGACGGAGCGCTCCAGGGTCTCCGGCTCGACCACGCAGACCTCGATGCTGACGCCGACCGAGTCCTTCACGCCCTTGGTGATGGCCTTGGCGGCTGCCTCGCGCTGGTCCGGGCCGGCGCCGGGGCGGGCCTCGATGTGGACCGTCATGTGGTCCATGCGGCCGCGCTGGGTCAGCTGGATCTGGAAGTGCGGGGCGACGCCCGGCACGCCCAGGACCACTTCCTCGATCTGGCTGGGGAAGACGTTCACACCGCGCAGGATGATCATGTCGTCGCTGCGGCCGGTGATCTTCTCCATGCGGCGGAAGGCGGGCCGTGCGGTGCCGGGCAGCAGGCGTGTGAGGTCACGGGTGCGGTAGCGGATGATCGGCAGGGCTTCCTTGGCCAGCGAGGTGAAGACCAGCTCGCCGCTCTCCCCCTCGGGCAGGACCTCGCCGGTGAGCGGGTCGACGACCTCGGGGTAGAAGTAGTCCTCCCAGACGTGCAGGCCGTCCTTGGTCTCCACGCACTCCTGCGCCACGCCCGGGCCCATGACCTCGGACAGGCCGTAGATGTCGACGGCGTGGATGTCCATGCGCTCCTCGATCTCGCGGCGCATGGCCTCCGTCCAGGGTTCGGCGCCGAAGATGCCGACCTTCAGGGAGCTGGTGCGCGGGTCGATGCCCTGCCGCTCGAACTCGTCGAGCAGGGTGAGCATGTAGGAGGGCGTGACCATGATGATCTCGGGCTGGAAGTCCCGGATGATCTGCACCTGGCGCGCGGTCATGCCGCCCGAGGCGGGGATCACGGTGCATCCGGCCCGTTCGGCACCGTAGTGCGCGCCGAGGCCGCCGGTGAACAGGCCGTAGCCGTAGGAGATGTGGACCTTGTGGCCCGGCCGGCCGCCGGCGGCGCGGATGGAGCGGGCGACGGCGTCGGCCCACATCGACAGGTCGTTCTCGGTGTAGCCCACGACGGTGGGGCGGCCGGTGGTGCCGCTGGAGGCGTGGACGCGCCGGACCTCGGACATGGGGACGGCGAACATGCCGAAGGGGTAGGTGTCGCGCAGATCGGCCTTGGTGGTGAAGGGGAAGCGGGCCAGGTCCTCGAGGGAGCGGCAGTCCTCGGGCTTCACTCCGGCCTCGTCGAACTTCCTGCGGTACTGCTCGACGTTGTCGTAGGCGTGCCGCAGGGTCGCCTGGAGCCGGCTGAGCTGCAGTTCGCGAAGCTGCTCGCGGGTCAGGCGCTCTCCACTGTCCAGCAGCGCGTCCGGGAGGGGCTGCCCCAGCCGGAGCCCCTGTTCCACCGGGGCCGTCAGTTCGCTGCTCATTGCGACTCCTTCGTCTTCTCGCTCCGCAGGCTGCGGCTGCGTCCGCGGAACTCCGCGATCACTTCGCCGACCGCCCGTCGCCCGCCACCACCCTCGACAGCCCGCGCTTCGCGCGGGCTGTCGTCGATACGCCGGACGCTCACGTCGTAGATCCCGCTGCGGCCGTACCGGGTGCGTTCGCGGGCGGTCGCCTCGAGGACGTCGCCCTCGTGGGCCGGGGCGATGAAGTCGATGTCGGCCGCGGCGGCGACCGTCACGGGGCCGTGGCTGTTGCAGGCGCAGGCGAACGCGGTGTCGGCGAGCAGGAAGAGATAGCCGCCGTGGGCGATCCGGTGCCCGTTGACCATCGCCGGCGTCACGGTCATCCGCACCACGGCGGTCCCTTCGCCGTGGTGCACCAGCTCGATGCCGAGACTCCGCGAAGCCTGGTCCGCGGCGAACATCGTCTCCACCGGACCGGGGTCCACGCCAGTGGCCTGCGTCACGTTTTCCACCACCTTGTGTACCGACCGAACATTCGGTTAGCGTCGGCAAAGCCAAGTAATTCAAGCTTCGCCACTGCCTGTCAAGAGGTGGACCGCATGCCACACGCCACTCCCGAGCCCGTCGATTTCTTCGCCCGCCACCGAGAACTGCTGGACAAGGCCGTCGCGGCCACCGCGAGCCGGGACCACTGGACGCCGTATCCGGAGTCGCCCAGCAGGTCGGTGTACGGCGAGGAGGCCGCGAAGCTCGGCGAGGCCGCCTTCCGGGACCAGTTGGGCAAGCCGTTCGAGCTGCCCGGGCACCCCGGGGACGGGACCGTGCGGGCCACCGAGACCTCTCCCTACGGCTTCGCGCTCGGGATCAGCTACCCCCGTGTGACGCCCGAGGAGGCCGTGGCAGCCGCAAAGGCGGCCACCGGCACCTGGCGCGCGGCGGGCCCCGACGTACGGGCCGGAGTCGCCGCCGAGATCCTGGCCCGGCTGAACGCCGCGAGTTTCGAGAACGCGCACGCCGTGCAGCACACCACCGGCCAGGCCTTCGTCATGGCGTTCCAGGCGGGCGGCCCGCACGCGCAGGACCGCGGCCTGGAGGCCGTCGCCTACGCCTGGGCCGAGCAGAAGCGGCACCCGGCCTCGGCCCGCTGGACCAAGCCGCAGCGCAAGGGCGGGGCGCTGGTCATGGACAAGAAGTTCACCCCGGTCGGCCGTGGTGTCTCGCTGCTGATCGCCTGCAACACCTTCCCGACGTGGAACGGCTATCCGGGCCTGTTCGCCAGCCTGGTCACCGGCAACCCGGTCGTGGTCAAGCCGCATCCGGGCGCCGTGCTGCCGCTGGCGCTCACCGTGCGGACCGCCCGCGAGGTCCTGGCCGAGGCGGGTTTCGATCCCAACCTCGTGATTTTGGCCGCCGAGGAGCCCGGCGAGCGGACCGCGGGCCTCCTCGCGCTCCACCCCGACGTCCGCGTCATCGACTTCACCGGCTCCACGGAGTTCGGCGACTGGCTGGAGACCAACGCCCGCCAGGCCGCCGTGTACACCGAGAAGGCGGGCCTGAACACGGTCGTCCTGGACTCCACCGACGACTACCGCGGGCTGCTGGGCAACCTCGCGTTCTCGCTGTCCCTGTACAGCGGGCAGATGTGCACCACCCCGCAGAACCTGCTGATCCCCCGCGCGGGCATCGCCACCGACCAGGGCGTGAAGAGCCCCGACGAGTTCGCCGCGGACCTGGGCGCCGCGCTGGACAAGCTGCTGGGCGATCCGGCGCGTGCGGCCGGCACGCTCGGCGCGATCGTCAACGACGGGGTGCTCGAGCGTCTGGAGAAGGCGGCGGCGCTGGACGGCGTCGCGCATCCCTCGCAGCCCGTCGAACACCCCGAGTACCCGCGGGCCGTCGTCCGTACGCCGCTGGTCGCGCGCCTGGACGCGGAGGCGGACGAGGAGACGTACACCCGCGAGTGGTTCGGGCCCGTCTCCTTCGTCATCGCCACCGACTCCACCGAGCACAGCCTGCGGGTCTTCCGTGACACGGTGCGCGCCCACGGTGCGCTCACCGCCGCGGTGCACTCCACCCGTGAGGAGGTCCTCGCCGCGGCCGAGTCGGCGGCCCTGGACGCGGGGGTGCACCTGTCGGAGAACCTCACGGGCGGGGTCTTCGTCAACCAGTCCGCGGCGTTCAGCGACTTCCACGGCAGCGCCGCCAACCCCGCGGCCAGCGCCACCCTGTCCGACCCCGCGTTCGTCACGGGCCGCTTCGCGACGCTGCAGTCGCGCCGCCCCGTCGTCCCCCAGGAGGGTACCCATGCCTGACGAGGTCTTTCTCATCGACGGGGCCCGCACCCCGCAGGGCCGCTACGGCGGCGCCCTGGCCTCCGTACGCCCCGATGACCTGGCCGCCCTGGTGGTCGGTGAGGCCGTCCGCCGCGCCGCGATCCCGGCCGAGGCCGTGGACGAGGTCATCCTGGGCGCGGCGAACCAGGCCGGCGAGGACAACCGCGACGTGGCGCGCATGGCCGTGCTGCTCGCCGGGCTTCCGCACACGGTGCCCGGCTACACGGTCAACCGGCTGTGCGCCTCGGGCCTGACCGCGGTCGCCTCCGCGGCCCAGGCGATCCGGTCCGGGGAGGCCGATCTGGTCGTCGCGGGCGGCGTGGAGTCGATGACCCGGGCCCCGTGGGTCATGGAGAAGCCGGGCACCCCCTGGTCCAAGCCGGGCGAGGTGCACGACACGTCCCTGGGCTGGCGCTTCACCAACCCGCGCTTCGCCGCCGCCGACCGCGCGGTGCCCGCCGGCGCGGGCCCCGAGACGGTGAAGGTGACCCTGTCGATGGGCGAGACGGCCGAGGAGGTCGCCGCGCTCGACGGCATCACCCGCGCCGACTCCGACGCCTTCGCGCTGCGCAGCCACCGGCGTGCCGTCGCCGCGCAGGAGGCCGGGCACTTCGACCGCGAGATCGTTCCGGTCCCGGTGAAGGACGGCCTCGTGGAGCGCGACGAGGGGCCGCGCCCGTCGACGACGCCGGAGAAGCTGGCCTCCTTGCGCACGATCTTCCGCAAGGACGGCATCGTCACCGCGGGTTCGTCCTCGCCGCTGTCCGACGGGGCCGCGGCCCTGGTGGTGGCGAGCGCGGCGGCCGTCGAGCGGTACGGGCTCACGCCACGTGCCCGGGTCGTGACGTCCGCCTCGGCCGGGGTGCAGCCCAACGTCATGGGCCTCGGGCCGGTCCCCGCCACGCAGAAGGCGCTCGCCCGCGCCGGCTGGCAGACCGCCGATCTGGACGCCGTCGAGCTCAACGAGGCCTTCGCCGCGCAGGCGCTGGCGGTCGTCCGCCGGCTCAAGCTCGACGAGGACAAGGTCAACGCCGACGGCGGCGCCATCGCGCTCGGCCACCCGCTGGGCTGCTCGGGCGCCCGTATCCTCCTCACACTGCTGGGCCGCCTGGAGCGCGAGGACGCCCGCCGTGGCCTGGCCACGCTGTGCGTGGGCGTCGGGCAGGGCATGGCGATGCTGGTGGAGCGGGTATGAGTGACGCTCCGAACGACATGACGAACGACACGGCGAGTGACACGACGAGTGACACGGCGTACGAGACGCTGCTCGTCGAGGAGCGCGAGGACCGGGTCGTGGTCACCCTGCACCGCCCCGAGGCGCGCAACGCCATCAGCGGGCTGATGATCCGCGAACTGCACGCGGTCTGCGACCTGCTGGAAGACGATCCGAAGCTGCTGCTGCTCACCGGCCACGGCAACGTCTTCGCGGGCGGCGCCGACATCGCGGAGCTGCTGCGGCGCGGCCGGGACGAGGCGCTGCAGGGGATCAACAGCCGTCTGTTCGAGCGGGTACGCAGGCTGCCCATGCCGACGGTGGCCGCCGTCGACGGCTGGGCCCTGGGCGGCGGCGCCGAGTTGTCGTACGCCTGCGACATCCGTATCGCCGGCCCCGATGCCGTCTTCGGCAATCCGGAGCCGGGGCTCGGCATCCTGGCGGCGGCCGGGGCCTGCTGGCGGCTTTCGGAGCTGGTCGGCGAGTCGGTCGCCAAGCAGGTGCTGCTCGCCGGACGGAATCTGGACGCGCGGGCGGCTCTGGCGGCGGGCCTCGTCATCGACGTCGTGCCCGCGGAGAAGCTGCTCGACGAGGCGCACGCGCTGCTGGACCGCATGGCGCGTTCCTCGGCCACGGCGCTGCGCCTGACCAAGCTCGTCGTCGACGCGCCGGGCGCGCATCCGGTCGCCGACGACCTGGCGCAGGCCGTGCTCTTCGAGGGCCGGGACAAGCAGGACCGTATGACGCGTTTCCTGGCGAGGAAGAACAGGAGCAAGGCATGAGCAGTCCGACCGCGCCCGCCGTCGTCGGTGTGATCGGCGGCGGCCGGATGGGGGCCGGCATCGCGCAGTCGTTCGCGGCGATCGGCTCGTCCGTGACCGTCGTGGAGAGCGGGGCGCAGGCCGCCGCCGCGGCGCTGGACCGGGTCGCCACCGGGCTGCGGCGGGCCGCCGAGCGCGGCAAGCTCGCCGAGCCCGCCGAGCAGGTGCTCGGCCGGGTCACGACCGTGGAGTCCGTGGAGGGGCTGCCGCCGGATGCCGGACTGGTCGTCGAGGCCGTTCCCGAGGACGCCGCCCTCAAGGCCCGGGTGCTCGCCGCGACGGAACAGGCTGTGGACGCCACGACCGTGCTGGCCACCAACACCAGCTCGCTGTCGGTGACCGAACTGGCCTCGGCGCTGAAGGCGCCGGGCCGCTTCCTGGGCATGCACTTCTTCAACCCCGTGCCCGCCTCCGAACTGGTCGAGGTCGTCGTCGCACCGGACACCTCGCCCGAGGTCGTGCGGGCCGCGCTGGCCTGGACCCGGGCGCTCGGCAAGAAGGACGTCGTCGTCAGGGACTCCCCCGGTTTCGCCAGCAGCCGGCTCGGCCTGGCGCTCGGCCTGGAGGCGATCCGCATGGTCGAGGACGGGGTCGCCGAGCCGGAGGCCATCGACGACGCGATGAGCCTCGGCTACAAGCACCCGATGGGTCCGCTGCGCCTGACCGACCTGGTGGGGCTGGATGTGCGCCTGGCCATCGCCGAATACCTGCACGCCACCCTCGGGGAGCGGTTCGCCCCGCCGCAGCTGCTGCGCGACAAGGTCGCCCGGGGCGAGCTGGGCCGCAAGTCGGGGCAGGGGTTCTACACCTGGCAGTGACCTCGCCGGGAGCGGCCGGGGCGGAGCCGGGCACCGTACCGGAGTGTGAGGCGGTGCCCAGGGGGTTGCCGGAGCCGCCGAAATTCGACAGACTATGTACCGAACGAACGGTCGGTTGGGGAGCTGGTTATCGATGACCACGTCACAGGGCGCTC
This sequence comes from Streptomyces sp. NTH33, assembly GCF_003236365.1. Lineage (GTDB taxonomy): Bacteria > Actinomycetota > Actinomycetes > Streptomycetales > Streptomycetaceae > Streptomyces. The sequence goes on along the minus strand of NZ_POTZ01000003.1, from coordinate 12,799 downwards.
AGTCGGGCGACGACGGTGCGGAGCGGCGGCTCCAGGAGCAGTTCGACGCGACGATCGCGAAGGACCAGCGAATCGAGCCCCGGGACTGGATGCCCGAGGGCTACCGCAGGACGCTGATCCGGCAGATCGCGCAGCACGCCCACTCGGAGATCATCGGCATGCAGCCGGAGGGCGAGTGGATCACCAGGGCGCCCTCGCTGCGCCGCAAGGCCATCCTCTTCGCGAAGGTCCAGGACGAGGCCGGACACGGCCTGTACCTGTACTCGGCGGCCGAGACCCTGGGCGCCGACCGCGCGGACCTCACCGAGCGCCTCATCGAGGGCCGGCAGAAGTACTCGTCGATCTTCAACTACCCGACGCCGACCTTCGCCGACGTCGGCGTGATCGGCTGGTTCGTCGACGGCGCGGCGATCTGCAACCAGGTGCCGCTGTGCCGCAGCTCCTACGGTCCGTACGCCCGCTCGATGGTGCGGATCTGCAAGGAGGAGTCGTTCCACCAGCGGCAGGGCTACGAGCTGCTGATGACGATGATGCGCGGCACCGACGCCCAGCGCGAGATGGTGCAGGACGCGGTGAACCGCTGGTGGTGGCCGTCCCTGATGATGTTCGGCCCGCCCGACGGCGACTCCCCCAACTCCGCGGCCTCGATGGCCTGGAAGATCAAGCGGCACAGCAACGACGAACTGCGCCGGCGCTTCGTCGACATGACCGTCCCGCAGGCCGCCAAGCTGGGCGTCACCCTGCCCGACCCCGAGCTGCGCTGGAACGAGGAGCGCGGCCACCACGACTTCGGCACCCCCGACTGGTCCGAGCTCAAGCGCGTGATCAGCGGCGACGGCCCCTGCAACGAGCAGCGCGTCGCACGGCGGCGGGCCGCCCACGAGGAGGGCGCCTGGGTGCGCGAGGCGGCGACCGCCCACGCGGCCAAGCGGGCCGCCCGGTCCGCGCGGGCCCAGGAAGCGCAGAACACCCAGGAAGGAACGGCGGCATGAGCAACACCGAGGGCACGAAGAACGGCTGGCCGCTGTACGAGGTCTTCGTCCGCGGCAAGCGCGGCCTGAACCACGTCCACGTCGGCTCCCTGCACGCAGCCGACGACGCGATGGCGCTCAGCCACGCCCGCGACCTGTACACCCGGCGCAACGAGGGCGTGAGCATCTGGGTGGTCCGCTCGGAGCACATAGCCGCCTCCACACGCGACGAGAAGGACCCCTTCTTCGCCCCCAGCGCCGACAAGGTCTACCGCCACCCCACCTTCTACGACATCCCCGACGATGTCCCCCACATCTAGGAGCAGGACGACATGAGCGACGTCACCGACGACCACGTCTACCTGTCCCTGGTCGAGGACCACGGGGACTCGGACGCCCGCTGGGCCTTCGGCACCGGGTTCGAGGACCCGCTGCACGGCGTCGACACCACCGTGCCGGCCGCGGTCGACGCCGCCGAGCTGGCCGCGTGCTGCCTGGCCCTCGGCGACGACGCCCTGGTCGGCGCGCAGCGCCTGGCCCAGTGGTGCACCCGGGCCCCGGAGCTGGAGGAGGAGGTGGCCCTGGCCAACATAGGCCTCGACCTGCTCGGCCAGGCACGGCTGCTGTACGCGCGCGCCGGGCAGGTGGACGGCAGCGGCCGGGGCGAGGACGCCTACGCCTACTTCCGCGACGCGGAGGACTTCCGCAACGTCCGGCTCGCCGAACTCCCCAACGGCGACTTCGCGTTCTCCATCACCCGGCTGCTGGTCCTGTCCTGCTGGCGCCTGGCCGTCTTCCAGCGGCTCGCGGCCACCGCACCGGACCCGGTCCTGAAGGCCATCGCGGCCAAGGGGGTCAACGAACTCGCCTACCACCGCCAGTTCGCGGCCGACTGGGCGGTGCGCCTGGGCGACGGCACCGAGGAGTCCCACCGGCGGATGCGGGCCGCCCTGGCCGGCATCGCCCCGTACACGGCCGAACTCTTCGCGTCCCGGCCGGGATTCGGCGTCGACCCGGCGAACGTGCGGGAGGAGACGACGGCCGTGCTCCAGCAGGTCCTCGACGCCGCCGGGCTGGAGCTGCCCGAGGCCGGGGCCCTGCCCGGACAGGGCAGGGAGGGCGACCACACCGAGCACCTGGCCCCCCTGCTGGCCGAGCTGCAGAGCGTGGCCCGCGCCCACCCGGAGGCGACATGGTGACCACCCTGGACGAGCGGCGCGCCCGGCGCGTGGCCGAGCAGGTCCCGGACCCGGAGCTGCCGATGCTCACCCTGGCCGACCTCGGCGTCCTGCGCGACGTCGAGGTGAGGCAGGACGGCACGGTCGTCGCGGACCTGACCCCCACCTACTCGGGCTGTCCCGCGATGGCGGAGATGCGCGCCGACGTCGCCGCGCGGCTGCGGGCGGCCGGCTTCGCGCGGGTGGAGATCCGTACGGTGCTCGACCCGCCGTGGACGACGGACTGGATCACGCCCGAGGGCCGCCGCAGGCTCGCCGAGGCCGGCATCGCGCCGCCCGGTGCCGCGCCCCGGCGCACCGGCGGGCCCGTGCCGCTTCAGCTGTCGGCCACGCGCCGCGCCGTGGCGTGTCCCCGCTGCGGGTCGTCGGACACCGAGGAGACGTCCCGCTTCTCCGCCACTTCCTGCAAGGCCCTGTGGCGCTGCCGCAGCTGCCTGGAGCCGTTCGAGTACGTCAAGGAGATCTGATGGGCCCGACCCCCACGACGGCGGACACCCCCGTGTCCGCCGCCCCCGCGCGCCCGCGGCGCCGTCCGGCCTTCCATCCGCTGCGGGTCGCCGCGGTGCAGCCGCTGTGCGACGACGCGGCCGCCATCAGCTTCGACATACCCGACGAGCTGGCGGAGGAGTTCGCCCACCGGCCCGGCCAGTCGCTCACCCTGCGCCGCGAGATCGACGGCCGCGACGAGCGCCGCTCGTACTCCATCTGCTCCCCCGTCGGCTCCTGCCCCCGCATAGGTGTGCGGGTCGTGCCCGGTGGCCTGTTCTCCTCCTGGCTGGTCCACGAGGTACGCCCCGGGGACACGGTCGAGGTGATGGCGCCCACCGGTGTCTTCACCCCCGACCTCGCCGAACCGGGCCACCACGTCCTGATAGCCGCCGGCTCCGGCATCACCCCGATGCTGTCCATAGCCGAGTCCGTGCTGGCCGCGGACACCCGCTCCCGGGTCACGCTCTTCTACGGCAACCGCCGCACCGACACGGTGATGTTCGCCGACGAACTCGCGGACCTGAAGGACCTCTACCCCACCCGCTTCCAGCTCGGACACGTGCTGTCCCGCGAGCCGCGCGAGGCCGAACTGCTGTCGGGGCGCCTGGACGCCGAGCGCCTCGCCGCCCTCATCGACGGTCTCGTGGACGTGCGCGGCGCGGACCACTGGTGGCTGTGCGGCCCGCACGGCATGGTCCGTGACGCGCAGAAGCTCCTCGGGGACCTCGGCGTCCCGGAGGACCGCGTCCACCAGGAACTGTTCTTCGCCGACGACGAGCCGATCCGCACCGTCCGCCACGAGGACGCCGCCGCGGACGGCCCGGTCAGCCAGGTCACCATCACCCTCGACGGCCGCTCCACCACCTCCCCGCTCTCCCGTGAGACGACGATCCTGGACGGGGCGACCCGGGTGCGCCCCGACATGCCGTTCGCCTGCAAGGGCGGCGTGTGCGGCACCTGCCGTGCCCTGGTCACCGACGGCGAGGCCGACATGCGCCGCAACTACGCGCTCGAACCCTCCGAGGTCGACGCCGGATACGTACTGACCTGCCAGACGTTCCCCGTCTCCGAGAAGCTGACCGTCGACTTCGACAGCTGAGTGCACCTTCGACAGCCGAGTGCACCTGAGTACGGCTGAGGGCTGAGGCACGCCGTCCGCCGGTGCGGCCGGAGGACGTCCTCCTCCGGTACGGCGACCTGGTCGATTACGGCGACCTGGTCGAACGCGCCGGGTCCGTTCCGCCGGCAGGCGGCCGGTCATGGCCCGGCAGGAGACGGCGCGACCGAAGACGGCCGGGATCCCGGCCCGGGGAGCGCCACGGCGGTCGGTCGCCTCGAGCACGAGGGCACACGCCCGTTGCGGCCGAGACCGTGGGAGACGGGGGAGGAACCGGTGCCGTGGATCAGGCGCCGCACCCCTCAAAGGGGTGCGGCGCCCGCCTTCGTCGTGCCGCGGTGACACCACGGACCCGGCCGTTTCCGGGCGGGCGGGAAAACAGCCCGTGTGGACGCGCGGGACACGGCACGCGGACCGCAGGGCGTCCCCCTGCCGGACGGTCGTTCCGGCGAACAGTGCGGAAACACTTGCGTCTTGGTCCGCCCCACACCTTGTTGCAGGCAATCTACGCGCGTATCTTTCCACGAGTCGTCGCCACCTCCCACGGCTTTTGTCGCGTCGTTCTCTCATCGACTCCCCTACGAAAGAGCCCCACGTGTCTCCACGCATACCGCTCGCCCTGCGCGGCAGAGGTGTCAAGGCCGGCCTCATCGCGCTTCCCCTCGGCATCGCCGGATCACTGATCGCCCTTCCCCTCACCGCCCAGGCGGCACCGTCGCCGGACGCCGTCATCTCCGAGGTCTACGGCGGCGGTGGCAACTCCGGCGCCCCCCTCACCCACGACTTCATCGAGCTCGGCAACGCCGGCACGGCGCCGTTCGACCTGAGCGGCTGGTCCGTGCAATACCTCAGCGGCTCGCCCACCGCCACTACCAAGTGGCAGGTCACGCCGCTGACGGGAACCATTCCCGCGGGCGGCAACTACCTGGTCCAGGAGGCCAAGGGCTCCGCGGGCGACACCGCCCTGCCGACGCCCGACGCCACCGGCACCATCGCCATGTCGGCGACCAGCGGCACCGTCGCGCTGGTCCACTCGACCACCGCGCTCACCTGCCTGACCGCCGCCGACTGTGCGGCGGACGGCACCGTCAAGGACCTGGTGGGCTTCGGCACCGCCGTGGTGCGCGAGGGCAGCCCCGCCACCGGGGCCGGCAACACCACCTCCGTCTCGCGCGACGCCGCCCTCACCGACACGGACGACAACGCGGCCGACTTCACCGGCTCCGCGCCCAGCCCGCGCAACAGCACCGGGGGCGGCTCCGGCGACCCGTCGCCCTCCCCCACCCCCTCGCCCACCGACACCGCACCGGGCAGCCTGCGCATCCACGACATCCAGGGCACCACCCGGACCTCCCCGTACAACGGCAAGACCGTCACCCATGTGCCCGGCGTGGTGACCGGCGTGCGCAGCACCGGCACCAAGGGCTACTGGATCCAGGACCCGGACCCGGACGGGAACCCGGCCACCAGCGAGGCCGTCTTCGTCTACACCGGCTCCGCCACGCCCTTGGTCAAGGTCGGCGACTCGGTGCTCGTCTCGGGCAAGGTCAGCGAGTACTACCCCGGCGGCCAGAGCAGCGGCTCGCAGTCCGTCACCGAACTGACCGGCCCCAAGGACGTCGTCCTGTCCGCCGGCAACCCGCTGCCGGCCGCGGAGGCCGTCGACGCGGCCACGCTGCCCGACGCCTACGCCCCGCAGACCCCGGGCGGAAGCATCGAGTCCCTGGAACTGAAGCCCGACACCTACGCGTTGGACTGGCTGGAGTCCCATGAGGGCATGCTGGTGCAGATCGGCGACTCCCGCGTCGTGGGCGCCTCCAACGCGTACAACGAGACGTGGATCACCACCAAGCCGAAGCAGAACCCGACCCCTCGCGGCGGCACCGTCCTGACCGGCTACGACAACCCCAACTCCGGGCGGCTGCTGGTCGCCTCACTGACCGGCGACAAGCTGAAGGCCGACGTCGGGGACACCCTCACCGGTACGACCGCGGGCCTGCTGGACTACGGCAACTACGGCGGCTACAGCATCCAGGCGACCAGGCTCGGCACGACCGTACCGGGCGGGCTGACTCCGGACGTGGCGAAGCCGGGCAAGTCCAACGAGCTGTCCGTCGCCACGTACAACGTCGAGAACCTCTCCCCGGCGGACTCCAAGAGCAAGTTCGACCGGCTGGCCCAGGGCGTCGTCAAGAACCTGGCCGCCCCGGACATCGTGAGCCTGGAGGAGATCCAGGACAACAACGGGCCCACGGACGACGGCACGGTCGCGGCCGACAAGACCGTCGCCAAGTTCGTCGACGCCATCAAGGCGGCGGGCGGCCCGGCGTACGACTGGCGCTCCATCGACCCGGTCAACGGCCTGGACGGCGGCCAGCCCGGCGGCAACATCCGCATCGTCTTCCTCTTCGACCCCCAGCGCGTGAGCTTCGTGGACCGGCAGGGCGGCGACTCCGGCACGGCCGTCGAGGCCGTCCGCGACGGCAAGAAGGGGGTGCGGCTCTCGGTCTCGCCGGGCAGGATCAACCCCGCCTCGGACACCTGGAAGAGCAGCCGCAAGCCGCTGGTCGGTGAGTTCACCTTCCGCGGTGAGCAGGTCTTCGTGGTGGGCAACCACTTCAACTCCAAGGGCGGCGACCAGCCGGCGCACGGCGTCTTCCAGCCGCCGACGCTCGGCTCCGAGACCCAGCGCACGGCCCAGGCCAAGGAGGTCAACGGCTTCGTCTCCTCCCTGCTGGCCCTGGACAAGAAGGCCAAGGTCGTCGTCCTGGGCGACCTGAACGACTACCAGTTCTCCAAGCCGCTGGCCACGTTGACCTCCGGCGGAGTCCTGACGGACCTGATCAACACGCTGCCCGTGAACGAGCGGTACAGCTACGTCTACGACGGCAACTCCCAGACGCTGGACCACATCCTCGTCTCGCCCGCCATCAAGAAGCCCCACTACGAGATCGTCCACATCAACGCCGAGTTCTCCGACCAGGTCAGCGACCACGACCCGCAGGTGGTCCGGTTCAAGTAACCACTCCTTCCCGGTGACCGGCCCCCGGCTTCGGCCCCCTCTCGCGGGGTGCCGGGGCCGGGGGCCGCGCATACGGCGGTGTCTCAGCGCGCCGCGCGCGCGTGCGTCCGCTCGAAGACGCCGAAGGCGGTCTCCTGCCGCCACTCCAGCTCCGCCTTCCGGCTGCTCGCCAGCAGACGGCGGCAGTCCGGTGCCCGGACGGGCAGACCGGGGCGCTCACCTCGGCAGGCCGCGACGAGGTGGTAGCCCTGGGCCGTGGGATTGCCCTGCCACAGGCCCTCGCCCGGCACGAACGCGTACTCCAGCGAGGCGCGGGCCAGGTCCTTCAGCTCGGGGTAGCCCAGACCGTAGGTGCCGGCCGCGTACTCGTACTCGTGGCTGATGTCGGTCCGGGACACGCCGGGGTCGTCGGTGGCCAGGACGACCGGGACGCCGTAGCGGCGGTAGGTGGTGAAGGGATGCTCGGCCCCCTTGACCCCGAGGATCTGGGCGTTGCTGGTGAACGGCACTTCGACGGCGACCTGGCGGGCGGCCATCGTACGGGCCGTCCGCTGCCAGTCGTCCTCGTGGACGAGGTCGACGCCGTGCCCGACGCGCTCGGTGCGGGCGACGCCGACGGCCTCCTCAATGTGGAACTTCAGGTCCGCCGGTTTGACCAGGCCGGGCCACAACTCGCCCGCGTGCAGGGTGACGTGGGCCTTCGGGTACTGGGTGCGCAGATAGCCGACCATGCGCATCTGCAGGCTGTAGTCGCGCAGCGCGCTGTCCCCGTCCTCGGGCTGGACGAGGTTGACCGCGACGAAGCGCGGGTCCTTCTCGGCCAGCCGCATTCCCAGCGCCAGCTGTGTGAAGACCCGCTCCGGGGCGCTGCCGCGGGATGCCTGGGAGATCCAGCGGACGGTGAGCCGGCAGCCCGGCCGCGGCTGCCCGGTGCCGCAGCGTTCGGTGGCCCGGAACTCGGCGTCGCCGTCGTCGGCCTCCCTGCGGGCCTCGGCCACCAGTTCGTCCAGCTTCCCGCCCGCCACCAGCTTCCGGTGCAGGGCGGCGAGGTCGTCGTCCCAGCCGACCTCGGCGGCCAGTTGCCGGGCGCCGTCGGACGCGGGGGTGACCATGGTCTCCAGGTAGAACTGGTTCTGGCCCACGACGCCGTCGGCGACCTCGGCGAGCAGCCTGCCCCGGTGCCGCCAGGTCACCTCACCGAACTTCCCGAAGGTGTCGAAGAAGTGGTCATGGCCACTCCGGCCGGGCGGGAAGTCCTCCATGGACCAGGCGCGCACCAGCGCTTCGTGGAAGGCGCGGTCGGTACGGGCATCGGCGGCGGGGCGCGTACCGGTCCCGCACGGCGGGGTGACGGCGGTCATCGTCGCGGTGGTGACGCACAGCCCGTCCTCGGCGGCCAGTTCGACGAGGTACTCCGTGGACACCGCGCCGGAGAGGTGGTTGTGCAGGTCTCCGCCCTTGGGCAGCCGCACGAAGAAATCCCGCAGCAGCCCGGGGCGGCCGCGCACCGAGTCCAGGTACGCGTCGGTCCCGGCCTCGGCGGCCGTCGCCTTCCTCGATGCGGGCACGGCGGGAGTGCCCTGCCCGGCGGCCGGCTGTGCGGCGGCGGGCAGGGCGGACAGCAGGGACAGGGCACCGAGGGTGCCCATGGCGGCCGGAACGAACCGGCGGCGTACGGTACTTCGGCGTTTCGAGCTCACCCGGGCATGATCAGGGGACGGTCGTACGCCGAATCGATTCTCTCGGGCGAACGGCTCCCGCACAGCACCCGATCGGCCGACACGGACGTACAGGACGCGCCTGCCCGACGCCCGTGCAGTCGATCACGAAGTAGGCCGTCAGCTGTTCGGTCGCCCCCGTCGGTCCCTCCCCGCTCCACCGAGTCACCGTCGTGCCCTCCGGGTGGGCCGGTCCGGCTCCGTTCAGCATCTCGCCGGTGCCCGTCAGATCCTGATCGCAGAGAGGGGAAGGCGCGGCTGCTCTGTCTCTCGGCGTTCTCTCGGAGTATTCACGTGGTTGCCAAACGCATCCTGTACCAGCCGCACGACGGACCTTCCCTCCACCCCGCTGCCCGGACTCCTCCCGGAGATCAGCGTCACCGTGGGCGTCAGCGACGCCGGGGTGGACTCCTCTTGCGCCGGGGAACAAGGGGGCCCGGACCATGGCCCGAGGACTGGGTGCAGAGCCCCACCGTGAAACGCGGTCCGCCAGGCGTAGGAATTCCTCATACCGTCGTCGGGCGGTTCCCGGCTCGGCCGGGCGCGGCGCCGGCGGACTACCAGGGGAGGCGACCCGTGACGTCGAAGTAACCTCCGGTGGGACCGTCGGGGCTCGTCTGCGCCATGCGGACGATGATCTCGGCACCTTCCTCGACCGTCTGCGTACCCGTGTGACGGTTGAGGTCCGTCGCCGTGTATCCGGGCTCCACCGCGTTGATCCGCATCCGCGGAAACGCCTTCGCGTACTGCACAGTGATCATGTTGACCGCGGCCTTCGACGCGGGGTAGGCGACCCCCGGGTAGGCGTGTGCCGGTGTGTCCGGGTCGGTGAGCCGGGTCAGCGACGCCAGGCCGCTGCTGACGTTGACCACGACCGGGTTGGCGGAGCGTTGCAGCAGAGGCAGGAACGCGTGGGTGACGCGCACCACGCCGAAGACGTTGGTCTCGAACACCGTCCGCATCGCCTCGGCGGTCACCTCCTCGGCTCCGATCACGCCTCCGTCCGGTGACCGTGCTTCCACGCCGGCGTTGTTGACCAGCACGTCCAGTCCGCCGTCGGCCTCGACGGCTTTCGCCGCGGCGGCGACGGAGGCGTCGTCGGTGACGTCGATGCGCACCATGCGCGCGCCGAGCCGTTCGGTGGCGCGACGCCCGCGCTGGAGGTCCCGGCTGCCGACGTAGACGGTGTGGCCGGCGGCGACAAGGCGGCGGGCGGTCTCGAATCCGAGCCCCTTGTTGGCTCCGGTGATCAGGGTTGTCGTCATATCTCCAGGGTCCGGGCGGGGACCGCGGTCGGCCAGTCGTCCTCTCATCCGGGGCTCGGCCTCCCCTCGATGCACATCAGGGCTTCCCGGCCCCACCATCACCTCGACTCCCCCTGTTCACCGACGCTTCGAAGACTTCGAGCGTCCCAAGCAGTACGCCCTTGTCGGCACAGGAGTTGCGGATGAGCCACGGTCACAGACACGGCCACGGTCCGCCTTTCCGGGAATCGGCGATGCCGACCGCCGGGAAGCCGTCGCACCGTGCCCACGCGCCGGAGAGCGGACGGCGGCGGGAACCGGGGGTTCCCGCCGTCCGGGAGGCGACCTGCCGCCTCCGCTCGAAGCGCGGTCTGCCGCGCCGCCGGACCGTGCCGTGGCCCGGCATCGCCGGACCGGCCCGCATCGTCCGCGTGCCGGGCCGGCCGTCGGCACGCATCACGAAGCCGGTCCAGGGCTACCCGGCGGCCGGGACCGGGTAGGTCAACCGCCCGCCCCGGACGCGTGCGTGCTCGTGCAAAGTGGCGGGCTTCGTCGTCGTGGGCGACATGATGTGCACGACCTCCACGCCTGCGACGATCAGCGCGTCGGTGATCAGCCGGCGATGGCAGCGCCACGGCACCGCCTCACTGCACATGATCGCCGGCCGTTCACGCTCTGCCAGTTCGAGCAGTTCGTTCAGGCCCTCCGCGAACGCGTCCGTCGCCATGTAGTCGGCGTAATCGCGGAACGCCTTGACGCGCCACGCCCCGTTCGCGCTCGGCGTGCCCTCGGGGGTGTGCCGACGGCCGCCCAGTTCCCGGATCCACCGGTATCCGATGTCGGCGGGCAGCGCATCGACGATCGCCGGCCGGTTCCACTGCGGGAACTTCCTCGACGAGGGGAAGGAGCGGACATCGACCAGATGAGTGACGTCGTTGTTCCGCAACATCGTCAGCATCTCGTCGAAGTCGCGGGTCGAGTGTCCCACCGTACAGATGCGGTTCGCCATCCTCCTACCTCTGCAGTCTCGTCAGCGCACCCCCCTTGTGCATGGCGACATGGCCGGTCTTGTCGCTCCTGATCTCGTACTGGGGGTCTTCCTCGGTGCACCGGCGCATGTGCCCCTTGTACTCCACGTCCTTCGTGTGCTTCTTGACGACGACTCCCTCCACGTACCCCGCTTCGGAGTTCCACCGCACGTGGTCACCCACGGAGAACCGCTCTGCCATCCCGGCTCCCTTCGCCCTTTCCCACGGTCACGGCATCACGCCCCGGGGCACTCACCCGGCCGGCCCCCCTGCGGTGCCCATCCTCTCCCCGCCTGGTCAGGTTCGCCCGGTGGTGCGACGCTGGGGAGGTGAGGTGTCCCTGGAGGGAAATCCGGGAGGGCCGATGGGGCGTGACGTCCCGGCTATGGTCTTCACCCGAGAGGACCGCCGCCGGTACCGGAACAAGATGAAGGAGTGCCTCGAGGCGTTCGCGCAGATGCTGCGCGAGTCGCGGTTCGAGTCCGAGCGGCCCCAGGTCGGGCTGGAGATCGAGCTGAACCTGGTCGACGGCGAGGCGGAGCCGGCGATGCGCAACAGCGATGTGCTCGAGGCGATCGCGGATCCCGCCTGGTCCACGGAACTGGGCCGGTTCAACCTCGAGATCAACATTCCGCCCCGCCGGCTGACGGCGGGCGGCCCCGACGCCTGGGAGTCCGAGATCCGCGCCGCGCTGAACCACGCGGAGCAGCGCGCGCGGTCGGTCGGCGCGCATCTGATCATGATCGGTATCCTTCCCACGCTGCGGCAGGAGGACGTCGGCGAGGCCGCGCTGTCGGAGAACCCGCGCTACCGGCTGCTCAACGACCAGGTCTTCGCGGCCCGGGGCGAGGACCTGCGCATCGAGGTGGACGGCGACGACCGGCTGCGGACCTACGCGGACACGATCACCCCGGAGGCCGCGTGCACCAGCACCCAGTTCCACCTCCAGGTGTCCCCGGAGGAGTTCGCCGGCTACTGGAACGCGGCGCAGGCGATCGCCGGTGTCCAGGTCGCGCTGGCGGCGAACTCTCCGTTCCTGTTCGGCAAGGAGCTGTGGCACGAGACCCGTATCCCGCTGTTCGAGCAGGCCACCGACACCCGCCCGCAGGAGATCAAGATGCAGGGGGTGCGGCCCCGGGTGTGGTTCGGGGAGCGGTGGATCAACAGCGTCTTCGACCTCTTCGAGGAGAACCTGCGCTACTTCCCGGCGCTGCTGCCCCTGTGCGACGAGCAGAGCCCCGCGGAGACGCTGGACCGCGGCGACGTCCCCGAGCTGAGCGAGCTGACCCTGCACAACGGCACCATCTACCGCTGGAACCGCCCGGTCTACGCCATCGCCCACGACAAACCGCACCTGCGGGTGGAGAACCGTGTACTGCCCGCCGGCCCGACCGTCGCCGACACCCTCGCCAGCGGAGCCTTCTACTACGGGCTCACCCGCGCCCTGGTGGAGGAGGACCGGCCGGTGTGGTCCCGGATGTCCTTCTCGGCCGCCGAGGACAACCTGCACACGGCGGCCCGGCACGGCATCGAGGCACGGCTGTACTGGCCCGGGATGGGCGAGGTGCCGGTGCCCGAACTCGTCCTGCGGCGGCTGCTGCCGCTGGCGCACCGGGGGCTGGAGCGCTCCGGCATGGACGATGCCTGGCGGGAGCCGCTGCTCGGCATCATCGAGCAGCGGTGCGTCACCGGCCGCAACGGAGCGGTCTGGCAGAAGGAGATGTTCCACCACCTCGACGACACCACCCACGTCGGCCGCCACGAGGCCCTGCGGCGCATGACGCGGATGTACAGCGACTACATGCACCTCAACGCCCCGGTCCACACCTGGCCGGTCGACTGAGTGGTCCGGTCGCCTGCCGGACCCCCGCCGGGTCGGTGGGGGTCCGCATCAGGGCGGGACCGACGGCGCTCGTCGCGGTCCGCGCCCCCGGCTTCCCGGTTGCGCGGCGACCGCCGCCCCTGCCCGCGC
>NZ_POTZ01000039.1 GCF_003236365.1 Streptomyces sp. NTH33 | reverse complement strand
CCCGATCGTCACTGAGGGCGTCGATGATGCGCTGCACCATCTGCTCCCGCTGGCCGTGGATGCACTTGTAGTACGTGTCCATCAGGATCGCCACGCTGTGGCCTGCCATCTCGGCCACCTCAGCGGCAGGGACACCAGAGTTCAGCCACAGGGAGACCGCGGCATGACGCAGGTCGTACGGCCTCCTGGCAAGGAGGGAGTCCACGAGATGTGGCGGGAAGGCAATGCGCCGCGCCTTGTGCCAGACATCGAGGTATCGCGTGGAGTCCAACCGGCCTCCGCTCGGGCTGCGGAAGAGCCGTCCGTCCTCCGCCGTCCCGAACTCGTCGACGTACGTCCGCAGTACCTGCACCAGTTCAGGGGACACCGGTACCAGACGTACGTCGCCGCGAGCCCGGTGCTTGAGCCCTCGCTGCTCGTGCTTTCGCCCGTCATCCGTCCACGCGGAGCCAGCGCGTGTGCTGGCCTGGTGCAGCGTGAGGAGGCCTGGCCCCTTCTTCGGGAGTTGGCAATCCTGAAGTCTCAACTCGACCGCCTCTTCAGGCCGCAGGGCCGCGAAGTACAAGGTGGCGAAGAACGGCATGAGGAGTCGCCCTCGCCCGTGAGCCCAGGTGCCGACGTAGATGACCGCGGTCAAGAGTTCTCTGGCCTGCCGTGGACTCACCACCACGCGTGGGTCTACCTGGCGAGTGAGTGAACCTCTTTCATCCTGTGCTGGCGGGTGAAATGGGCTGGTCAGCGGGCGTGGTGACGAGGCAGGGCCCCTCGTCGTTGGCGTGGTGATTCCACTCAGCACACCGGCGACCGAAGGGGCCCTGTTGGTTCCGTATCCTGCCACGCTCGACGTCCCGCATGAGCTCGTCGAGCATGTCGCCTGGCTGCTGTACGAGCACCGCCGCGCACGCAACACCCGCTGGCGGAAGCTCGGCTGCTTCGACCAGGCACTGCTCACGCTGGTCCACCTGCGCAAGAACGAGACGTTCGCCCAGCTCGGCGCCGGGTTCGCGATATCGCAGGCCACCGCCTGGCGCTACGTGGACGAGGCCCTGGAGGTGCTGGCTTCCTGGGCCCCAGGCCTCCACGAAGCCCTCACCGGCCTCGGTGAGGGCGACCACGTCATCGTTGACGGCACACTGATCCCCACCGACCGCGTCCGCGCCGATCAGCCGTACTACTCGCAGAAACACAAGAAGCACGGCATGAACGTGCAGGTCATCGCCCGCCCGGACGGCACACCCCTGTGGTTCTCCCGCGCGACACCCGGCCGCACACATGACCTGACCTCGGCCCGCGCCCACGGCATCGTCCAGGCCTGCCTCACGAGGCAGATCCTTGTGCTGGCAGACCGCGCCTACCAGGGCGCCGGCGCCACCTTCCGCACCCCGTACTACCACCACAGCGAACAGCCCGAGCACTACCAGCAGTTCAACCGCGACCACGCTCGACTCCGAGCCCCCGGTGAACGCGCCTTCGCCCGACTCAAATCCTGGCGCATCATGCGCAGAGCACGCTCCTCCACCCGCCGCGTCAGCCGCACCGTCCAAGCCATCCACGTACTACTGACCTGCGACTATTCAGGATGAAAGAGGTTCACTGACCGACATCACGAATTCAAGTTCAGTATCGTGACGCAAGTCAGTTCGCGGGTGTTAGGGGCTCGAACCCCTCCTCATAGCTGCCCTGGCCATGGCTGACCCGCACGGTTCCGAAAGGCCCGGCGATCAGCGTCGCGGTGGCGTCCGGTGCGAGCTCGAGAGCACGCCCCTCGCATGGCAGGACCACGACCTCACCGGGTTGGACCGGGCCGAACAGCGCGATCGAACGACGCAGCGCATGGGCGAGCTGCGTCCACGTCCCCGCAGGCAGCCAAAAACGTCCCGCGGCGGTGTCCGTCGCCAGGTCGAGCCCGATCAAGGCGAGGTCTACGCCCGTGGGAGCGAGCCAGGTGTCGGAGACGACGACATGCCCCGCGTGCGCGTTGTCCGCGATGCGCTCCAGCGTCGTCGAGGGCTCGTCGATGACGGTCCGCCGACTGTTGACCACCAGCGCTGCGTACGTCCGTGCGGCGGCGGCATGGATCTCAGGCACGGTGATGTCAAGGTGCTGCAACGGGGCGCCGATCCGGATGGCGAAAGCACCCGTGACCAGCGGTTGGACGAGCTGGTTGCTCGGGATCACCGCTCCCGAGCCGTGCACCGAACTGCTGAGGTAGTAGCCACCGAAAGCGACCGCCTCGTCCGGAGACTCCGGCAAGGACACCGCCCGCCCGGCCACACGGCAGCCCTCGTCCATGGCTCGCCGGAAGTTGAGTGCGGCGACCGTCTCCGCGCCTTGTTCGGCGTAGGGCTCCAGCAGGGCGGTGATGCCTCGGGCCGGACGTCCGGTCAGGTCGGCGTTGAGGAGCATGTTGGCCGTGCGTTCGAGGTCGGCGTGTTTCCGGGTCTCGTCCCACGGCGGGGGCTCTGTGGTCTGCGGGTTGGCGGGCATCGGCACATGGTGTCCCGGCATGTGGTGGGGGTCGCCGTACGCGGTTTCACGCAGTGGCACCGCAGGAATGAGCGATGCTCGTGATCGCCACCACACTCCGAGAAGGCATGCACTTCGGCTTGGGACCGGCATGCAACGAGGAGGAGAGATGGGACGCATCCGCGAGTTCGGATATCTGGTCGCGACCGTCCGCGACATCGACGCCTGGAAGGTCTTCGCCGGCGATGTGCATGGCATGCAGGTCGTCGAGCACACGGAGGACCGGCTGAAGCTCCGGCTGGACGAGCGCCGTTGGCGTATCGACCTGCACCGGGGCGAGGTGGAGCACATCGACGCGGTGGGCTGGGAGGTGCGCGGTCCGGGTGATATCGAGGCGATCGAGAAGAAGTTGCGTGACCGCGGTTACGCTCCGCACCGCGCCACGCCTGAGGAGGCCGCCTTCCGGGAGGTGACCGACTATCTCGCCTTCAAGGACCCTGATGGCAACGGCGTCGAGGTCTACTACGGTGCCCGGCGCGACGAGACGCCGTTCGTCTCGCCGACCGGCGCCCGCTTCGTCACGAAGGACATGGGTATCGGGCACGTGATGTTCGCGGTCGGTTCCTCGGCCGCCTTCCGTGAGCTCTATCTGGACGTCTTGGAGTTCGGGCTGAGCGACTTCATCGACATCGGTCCCGACCCGGGTACCTTCCTGCACTGCAACCGGCGTCATCACTCCGTCGCCTTCGCCAACCGTCCCGGTGTCGATCCTCGTCTGGGTCATCTGATGGTGCAGGTCGACGACATGGACACGGTGGGGCGTGCGTACGACAAGGTCCTCGACGGGGCCGCCGTGCTCGGCGCGACGCTGGGCAAGCACACCAATGACGAGATGGTGTCGTACTACGTCAAGACGCCGTCGGGCTGGGAGATGGAGTACGGCTACGGCGGTCTGGAGATCGACGAGGAGACGTGGGTTCCCGGGCGTTGGAGCGCCGCGCATTTCTGGGGCCACCAGCGGGTCGGCTGAGCCGTCCGCACGGGCAAGCGGATTGGTCATCCTGTTGACCACATGAATTTCATCTAGTGTTCTGATCTTACGGATCTACGCATGAATAGGGGTTCATCCATGACTGCAACGCTCGCCGAGCCCCGCGTCGAGGACTACCGGCGCGACGGCTTCCTCTTCCCGATGCGCGCCATGAGCACCGAGCAGGCGGCGTCCTACCAGGCTCGGCTGGATGCCTTCGAAGTCGAGCACGGGCCGCAGGCCGGCCCCGTCCTCCGCTCCAAGTCCCACCTGGTGCTGCCCTGGGTCAACGAGATCATCCGGCTCGACCCGGTGCTGGACGTGGTCGAGAGCATCATCGGCCCCACCATCTACTGCTGGGGCTCGTCGTTCTTCATCAAGGACCCGCACCACCCCGGCTTCGTCGCCTGGCACCAGGACGCGCCGTTCTCCAACATCCCCGCGGGCGGGGAGATGCTCACCGCCTGGATCGCGCTGGCTCCCAGCATTCCCGAGAACGGCTGCCTCAAGGTCGTGGCCGGTACGCACACCGAGCAGGCGCCGCACTCCTTCGTCGAAGGCACGGACAACCTGCTCTCGCAGGGCCAGGAGATCGCCGTCGAGGTGAACGAGGACGACGCCACCTCGCTCGTCCTGGAGCCGGGGGAGTTCTCCCTGCACCACCAGTTCATCTTCCACGGTTCGGCCCCGAGCCGCTCCGACCAGCGCCGCGTCGGCATCGCAGTGCGCTACATGGCGCCGTACGAGCGCGAGGGCGAGCCCACCGACTACGCCACGCTCGTACGCGGCGAGGACCCGTACAACACCTTCATCCCCGAGCCCGTCCCGTCCTCCGACATGGACCCGGCGGCGGTGGCCTACCGCAACGACCAGCTGGTGCGACTCCACGGTGACCGCTACCGGACCACGATGTGACGCGCCTTCGGACGACGTCGTAGGACCTCATCGCGTAAAGGACGGAAGACCCCCATGCCCGACGCCGCCTACAACCGCCTGCTCTCCCCGGTCACGGTCGGGAGCTTCACGATCCCGAACCGGATCATGCTCACCACACACAACCCGAAGCTGAGCGAGGAGCGCTACCTCAAGTACCTCGAGACCCGAGTGGCCGGCGGCGTCGGGCTGGTCGGCATCCCGGTGCTCCACGAGGCCATCTCCACCCTCGCCTTCGTGGACACCGGGCACCTCGACCATGTCGGCGTCCACGACATCGACAACGGTCCGGACGCCGAGACCGAGGAGGGCGACGCCTACTACGACGCGCGCCTCCTGCCGTCGCTCCGGGCTCGCGCCGAGATCGTGCACCGGCACGGCGGGGTCGCCTTCGGCCAGGTCGCCAACCGGGGCGCGATCCGGCTGCCCGAGACGTTCCAGGCGATGGTGTCTCCCAGCGGCCTGCCCGACCCACAGGTACGAGCCCAGCCGCACGAGCTGTCCACCAGCGAGGTCAAGCGCGTCGTGCGTCTCTTCGCACGTGCGGCCTCCCGCGTCCAGCGGGCCGGCCTCGACGGCGTCGAGGTCCACGCCACCCACGGCTACCTGATCGAGCAGTTCCTCTCCCGCACCACCAACCGTCGCACCGACGAGTACGGCGGCTCGCTGGAGAACCGGACACGGTTCCTCGTCGAGACGATCGCGGCGATCCGCGAGGCATGCGGCCCGGACTTCCCGATCGCGATGCGGATCAGCGGCCACCAGGCCGAGACCGACGGGCTCACCACCGAGGAGATCTGCCAGATCGTCAAGGCGGTCGAGAAGGACCTCGTCTACGTCAACATCACCGCCGGCACGATCATGGCGCTGCACGACGGGGTCGTTCTCCCGTACGTCGCCTCCACCCTCTTCGAGCCCGGCTTCAACGCCGAGGCCGCGGCGGCCGTCAAGGCCGCCGTCTCGATCCCGGTGGGCCTGACCGGCCGGATGAACAGCCCCCAGCTGATGGAGCGGCTCCTCGAAGAGGGCGTCTGCGACCTGATCGGCACCACCCGGGCGCTGCTGGCCGACCCCGACTTCATCCGGAAGACCGCCGACGGGCGTGCCGACCGGATCCACCGATGCATCGGCATCAACGAGTGCCACTACCCCGACCGGGCCTCCTCCTGCCCGGTCAACCCCTGGGCCGGCCGGGAGGACGAGCTCGACCTGCCCGACCCCGTCCGCCGTAAGAAGGTCCTCGTCATCGGCGGCGGCCCGGCCGGTCTGATGACCGCCAGGACCGCCGCCGAGCGCGGGCACGACGTCGTGCTCGCCGAACGGTCCGACCGGCTCGGCGGCAAGATCGCGACCCTCGTGAGCGACCCGTTCCGCAAGGAGATGGCCAACCTGCTCGGCGACCTGGTCCGGGAGGTCCACGAGGCGGGCGTCGAGGTGCAGCTCAGCCGCGAGGTCGGGCCCGGGGACATCGCCGCGTACGGTGCCGACGCGGTGGTCGTGGCCACGGGCTCGGTGCCCGACATCCCCGACATGGCCGGGATCGACGACGTGCCGGTCTACTCCGGGCTCTCGCTGCTGGAGGAGGACCTCGACCGGATCGGTGACCGGGTGCTGGTCGTGGGCGGGCTCAACGACCACGTCGCCCCGCTGGCGGCGGCCGATTACCTCGCCCAGGCGGGCAGGAGCGTCACACTGATCTCGGAGTGCCTGCTCCCGGGGCAGAGCGCCGAGCCGTCCATCCTCCACCTGCTCACCAAGCGGCTCCACGAGAAGCAGGTCGACATCCGGCCGGTCACCCGGTTCCACAAGGCGGGGGCGGAGCCTGAGCTGCGTGACGTCTTCAGCGGCCGGATCAGCTCGGTCGGGCAGGTCGACGCGGTGGTCTTCGTGACCACCTCCACGCCGGTGCCCTTCCCCGAGACCGCCGGCGAGTTCTATCGCGTGGGGGACGCCCTGGCACCCCGCCGACTGGTCCACGCGACCCTCGACGGTGCCCGCACGGGGAGCCGGATATGACGATGCCCGCCCCCTTGGAGGTCACGGCGGCGATCCTCGCCGCCGTGACGCGCACACGTTTCGAGGACCTCCCCGCGGCAACCGTCCGGCACGCGAAGCAGCGGATCACCGACATCGTCGGCTGCGTCATCGGCGGTGCGGACACCGCCGGCAGCCCTGAACTGCGCAGCCTCCTCGTCGCTCGGGGCGGAAGACCCAGCGCCACGGTCCTGCCCGGCGGAGAGCGCCTCCCCACCGCCCCGGCCGCGTTCGCGAACGCCATCGCGGCACGCGGCAACGACTTCGGCGTGCTCATCCCCTACATCGGCACCACACCGGTCTGGTCGCACATCTCCGAGTCCACCGTGCCGGCAGCCCTCGCGGTCGCGGAGGCCACCGGCGCGTCCGGTCGTGAGCTGATCACCGCCCTCGTTCTCGGCGACGACCTGGCCGCCCGGCTCACGGCGGGAGCGACGTACGTCCCCGGAGCCGGATGGGACAGTCCGGGGCTGGTCAACAAGTTCGGCGTCGCGGCGATCGCCGGCAGGCTCCTCGGCCTGGACGAACTCCGGCTGCGCGACGCGTTCGGGATCGTGCTCCACCAGCTCGGCGGCACCTTCCAGGCGATCGACGCCGGCGCCCACACCTTCAAGCTGGCCCAGGGCCTGGCCGCCCGCGACGGCATCGAGGCGGCGGAGCTCGCGGCTCATGGCTGGACCGGCAGCGCCGATCCGTTCTTCGGTCCGAACGGCTACATCGACATGTACTGCGACGGCGTCGACCTGGACGTCGTGGCGGACGGTCTCGGCGCCGTCTTCCACGGTGACGCGACCTTCAAGCCCTATCCCTCATGCCGCTTCACCCACTCGGCGATCGACTGCGCGCTCGAGGTCGCCGCCCGGCTCCGTGAGGCCGGCGCGGACGCCGGACAGATCGGCCGGATCCACCTCGACGTCGCGCCGATGCACGTCGACTCACCGCTGGACCAGCCGTTCGCCCCCGGCCGGAACCCGCAGGGGCACGCGATCTTCAGTCTGAGGTACGCCGCGGCCAGCGCGCTGCTCCGCGGCCGGGCAACTCTGGCGGAATACACCGAGGAGGCGGTCGGCGACCCCGCCGTCGCGGCGCTGGCCGACCGCGTCTCGATTACGGGTGGCCGTCCGATGGCGACCCCCGAGGCAGCGACTCTCACGGTCGGGCTGCGGGACGGTACGTCCCTGACCGTCAGTCGCGACACGGCCACGGGCAACCCGCTCTCGTCCCCGCTCAGTGCGGCCCGGATCGAGGCCAAGTTCCGTGCCAACTGGTGCTTCACCGGGATGCTCGAGCCGGCCCGTGCCGACGACGCCCTCGAACTGCTCGGCCGGCTCGACGAGGTCGACGACCTCGCCGAGCTGACAGCGACCCTGGTCAGACCGTGAAGCCGGCGGCGGTGGTGGTCCCCGCGAAGAGCTCCTCCGGGCTCCACTCCCGCTTGGCGAGTCCCTGACGCCTGGAATAGCGCAGGAACGTCTCCAGCGTGTGGCGGTTGGCCTCCACCCCGTACTTCCAGAAGTCCTCGCCCATCACCTCGACGGTCTCCTCGAGGTGATGGGCCAGCCACGGCAGCATCAGCTTGAGCGAGCTGCGGTACTCGAGGTCCTCCCGGGCCACGGCGAGCGACTGCTCGAACGCCTTGAAGAGCGACAGAGGCACCCACGGGTTCGCCTTGACGACATCACGCTTGATCGCCACCACGTGCATGATCGGGAAGATCCCGGTGCGCCGGTAGTAGTCGGCCTCGACCGCCTTGTAGTCCGCAAAGAGCCGGGTCACGTCGGGGCTGGTGTGGAAGCTGGACGGCGTGCTGGCGCTGAAGACCGCGTCGAGCTCACCGGCCGCGAGCATCTGCGAGAGCGTCTGCTCGGGACCGATGGGCCGCACGGAGATGCCCTCGGGCAGGTCGAGCCGGATCTTCTCGCTGCGGCCCCTGTCCTCGACGCCTCCGGTGAAGAACCGCATGTCCTCGACGGCGACGCCGTACTCGTCCTCCAGCATGCCGCGCTGCCAGACACCCGCGGTGATCTGGTACTCGGGCAGGCCGACGCGCTTGCCCTTCAGGTCGGCCGGCGAGGCGATGCCGCTGTTGCGGTTGACGAACATCGACTGGTGCCGGAAGTAACGTGACGGGAAGGCGGGGACGGCGACGAACGGCGCGCCCTGCTCCAGAGTGAGCACGTACGACGACAGGCTCATCTCGCTCAGGTCGAACTCGTGGTGCTTGATCTGGCGGTGGAAGATCTCCTCGACCGGGAGGGTCAGGTAGTTGAGGTCGATGCCCTCGGCCTCAACCCGTCCGTCCTGCAGAGCGCGCAAGCGGTCGTAGTTGGTGGCCGCGAGGGTCAGGTTGAGCTTGCTCATCAGAGGATCGTCAGCCGCCTTCAGCTCTTGGAGTAGATGTCCATGTGGCCGGGCACCCTCGGCGGTGCGACGCCGTCGGTGCCGTAGAGCCACTGGGCCAGGGAGTAGTCGTTGTCGGCGAGCGTGCCGAGGTAGGCGTCGCGCAGGACGGCGCCGGCGCCGCCGAGGTGGACCATCTCGCCGAAGAACCGGGTGTTCTCCTGCACCGCGTTGGTGCGCGGGTAGCGGATCTCCTCGTACTTCGCAAGGGCGGCCGGGACGTCGGTGTCGCCGCTTGCCAGAGAGTCGGCGAGCGCGACCGCATCCTCCATGGCCTGACCGGCGCCCTGCGCGAGGTACTGCCGCATCGGGTGCGCGGCATCGCCGAGCAGGGTGATGCGGCCGTCACTCCAGCCGGCCATCGGCTTGCGGTCGAACTGCACCCATCTGGTCTCCAGGTCGAGAGTGTGCAGCGACTCCTTGATGTGGTCGCAGGTGTTCGCGAACCGCTCGAACAGCTCCTCGCGGGTGGCCCATCCCTCACTGCCGGGTTCCCCCCTGCGGCTGCGGAAGGAGAGCACCCGGTTGAGCAGCTCGCCGCCCTGGACGGGGTACTGCATGAGGTGGATCTCGTCACCGGCGAAGAGCATGACGGCGTCCTCGGTGCCCTCCGGCCGGGGCCCGGGACCGCGGTAGATGACGTACTGCGACCGGATCGGCTCGGAGTCGTCCAGCGTCAGCCTGCGTACGGCCGAGCGCAGGCCGTCGGCGCCGATGACGGCGTCGCCCTGATACGTGCTGCCGTCGGCGCACTGGACGTGCGCGGCGGTGTCGGTCTGCTCGACGGCGACGACCTCCTTGCCGGTCACGACCTCGACGTTGCCGGTGGCGAGGGCGACCTCCAGCAGCGCGTCGAGCAGGTCGGCGCGGTGGATGACGGTGTACGGGGCGCCGTACCGTTCCACGAGCTCCTTGCCCATCGTGGCCTGGTAGATCTCCTTGCCCGTGTAGATGTCGCGCAGGACGAAGCGGTGAGGGAGAACAGCGGTGCGCAGGACGGCGTCCATGACGCCGAGGTCCTGGAGGACGCGCCCGGCGTTCGGGCCGAGCTGGAGGCCGGCGCCGATCTCCTTGATCTCGGGGGCGCGCTCCAGGACGGTGACCTCCATCCCGCGCTTGGCGAGGGCGACGGCGGCGCTCACGCCGCCGATTCCTCCGCCCACGACGACGATCTTGTCAGGTGCGGTCATGACTGGTCCTCCCTCTCTTCGCGGTAGAGCCCGAACGGCTCGTACAGGGGTCGGTCGTTCATGCTGAAGAGAACTGCGTCGGTTCCCTCGTCGGCGACGTGCCGGTACGTCGACCAGGACGGGATCGCGAAGAAGTCGTGCTGCTCCCAGTCGAAGCGCTCACCGTCGATGACCGTGTGGCCGGCTCCCTCGACGGCGCAGAAGATGACGCTCGAGGTGTGCCGGCGCGTGATCGTGGCGTTGCCGGCGGGCACCAGGTGCATCCCGCAGGTCATCGTCGGAAGGACCGGACCGCCGGTGAGAGGGTTGGTGAACTCCAATTCGACCCCGTGCTGCGGGGAGCCCTCGTCCACCCGAAGTTTGGCGAGGGCCTCCTTCGTCGCGGCGTACGGGTACTTGGTCAGGGGCGAGTGCGGTGTCGCGGAGCGGGTTCCGTACGGAACCATCCCGGTGCCGTACCGGTTGGTGCTCGCGTCCTCGGCCTGGGTGAGCGGCTGGAGCTGCTTGCCGGGAAAGTCCTCGTAGAACTGGGCGTTCATCGTCTGCACGAACGGGACATCGAGCGCGTCGAGCCAGAGCATGGGCTCGTCGCCGTCGTTGCGGTGATCGTGCCAGGTCCAGCCCGGGGTCAGGATGAGGTCGCCCGGGTTCATCAGCATCGGCTCTCCCTCGACCATGGTGTGGCCGGAGCCGGAGAGCATGAGCCGGATCGCGGACGGCGTGTGCCGGTGCGCGGGGGCTGTCTCGCCGGGCAGGACGAGTTGGTAGCCGGCGATCATCGTGTGCGTGGTGCCCTTGCGGCGCGCGGGGTTGACGGCGTTGAGGGCGCGGCGATCGGACTCACCGCCCAGGTCGACCGCCGTGGCGGCCTCGTCCATGAGCGCCATGACGTCGCGTCGGTGCCAGACGTGGGGAACGTCGGTGACCACCGGCTCCGGAGCGTCGGTGCCGGGGACACGCCACAGGGGGGCGAGATGGGCCTCGCCCAGACGCCCGTAGAAGGCGGCGTCGGGTTCTCCCGGAACCGCGAAGTTCGGACCGGTGCTCGCCGCTGCACGGCTTTCGGCTGTCGTACTCAAGCTGTTCCTCCAGAGGTGGGGAGGGTGGTGCTCAGAAGAGTCCTTCGTGTCGCGGGGAGCGAGCCATGCGGCTGTGTCACCAGGTGGCATCGCGTTCAGGTGGGCGTGCTGATCGGTGCCTAGGCTCCGCAGGTGTGCCTCCATCCACCGATCTCGCCGGGACCCGCACCGGGAAGGAACCGTGCACGGCGGTGTTCCTCGGTGCTGTCGGGGCCCTGAGCGAAGGGGCACTCGCCGAGCCGTCCCGCCTGCCCGGCAACGACGTCGTCGCCGGTCGGATCGCCCCCGGCCACGCGGCGGCCCTCGCCGCCCGGCCGACCGGGCGCGCCTCGACAGGTCCCGGACCCGGGTCCTGGATCTGACCCCACTCACACCAGCCCACCAAGGAGTCCGGATGCGCTTCGGAGTACTCGACGACCGCCTCATCGCCGTCCTGCCGGACGGCGCGGCCCACGACGTCACCGCCCTGGCAGGCCCGCCGGCCGGTCCGGCCGGCCCGCTCCAGAGGCTGATCGAGCGCGGTCGGCCGCTGAGCGCCGCCGAGGTCCGCACCACCCCGGCGGTCGACGTCGGCGGTGCGTCCTGGGACGCGCCACTGCCGTTCCCGCGGAAGGTCATCGGCGCGCCGGCGAACTATCGCGCTCACGTCGCGGAGATGGGCAACCCGAACACGATCGTGGAGTGGGGTGTCTTCCTCAAGGCCAGTACGTCCGTGATCGGGCCGGGTCGGACGGTCGAGCTGCCCTACACCGACGTGCGCACCGACCAGGAGGGCGAGCTCGCGGTCGTCATCGGGAAGGAGGCCCGGCACGTGTCGGCGTCGGATGCCTTGGACTACGTCTTCGGTTACACCTGCGTCCTCGACATCACGACCCGCTCGACCGAGGACCGCTCGACCAGGAAGTCCTACGACACGTTCACGCCCCTCGGCCCGCTCGTCGTCACCCCCGAAGAGGTCGGCGACCCGGACGACCTCGCCCTGAGGTGCTGGGTCGGCGGGGAGCTGCGCCAGGACTCGAACACCAGCCGGATGATCTACGGTGTCAGCCGGCTCATCGCGTACGCGAGCTCCGTGATGACCCTGCAGCCGGGTGACGTGATCGCCACCGGCACCCCGGAGGGGGTCGGCCCCCTCGCCGACGGGGACGAGATCGTCGTCGAGATCGAGCGGGTCGGCCGGCTCGCCGTGACCGTCTCGGCCGCCGGCGCGCTGCCGTACGGGAACCGCATGGGCATGCCGACCGCCTGACGGGGCGCGGAGCGGGGACCGGCATTCCGTCATGGGAGCGGTGCCGGTCCGCGGCCCGATCGGGTCGGCCGGGGGGCCGTCGTCAGCGTGCGGTGTAGCCGCCGTCCACCGGCAGGACGGCGCCGGTGAGGTAGGACGCGGCGTCGGAGCCCAGGAAGGCGATGCACGAGGCGACCTCGCCGGGCTCGGCGAAGCGCCGCCCGAGGAGGCGATCACGCTGACCCTCGGGAAGGGCACCGCGTTCGGTGATCCGTTCGGTGAGCGTCAGGCCCGGGCAGACCGCGTTGGCCCGGAGGCCGGCTGCGGAGTGCTCTGCGGCCAGCTGCTTGGTGAATCCGATCAGTCCGGCCTTCGAGGTCGCATAGCTGGCGGCGCCGGGCATGCCGACCAGTCCGTGGGCCGAGGAGACGTTGACGACGCTTCCGCCGGTCGGGCACTCCAGCAGCGGGTCGAGCAGTGCCTGGGTGAGGAAGACGTTCGCGCTCAGGTTGAGGTCGAGGGCACGGTGCCAGCGCTCTCGGGTGGTGTCCGAGGCGGCCAGTTTGTCGTTGACGCCGACGTTGTTGACCAACGTCTTCAGGGGTACGCCGCTGGACGCCACCGCCCGAACGATCCGGTCGATGTGGCCGGCGCAGGTGACATCCGCGGTCACCAGCGTGTGCTGGGCGTCGCCGAGGCTCTCGGCGAGCGCCGGGAGCCGTTCGCTGTCGCGGTCGACCGCGATGACGTACGCCCCCAGCTCCGCGAAGGCGCGGGCCGTCGCCGCGCCGATCCCCGCGGCCGCGCCGGTGACCACGACGCCCTGGCCGTCGAACCTCATTCTCTTGAGAAGCACCGCATCCACCCCATCAGTCACTGTCATCCGCACTTCCGTATGAATAGACTAGGGTCGGTGTTGTCGCACGGCCGTGGCCACGGTGCTGCACAGTGGCACAGGCCGAAGAGGAGCTGAGCGTGGTACCTGAGGGACACCGGTCCGATCGTGGCGTGCGCGTACCTCTCGGCCCGGAGTCGCGCTGTGCCGCTGTTGCGGTGACCGGCACGGCATGCTGACCGGGCCCCGGGCCGGGGGGCCGGACCGAGAAGGGGGACCGGGATGACGTTCACGCCGATACCGGCGCCGCTCTACCAGCGCATCTTCGCGGTGCTCTCCCAGCGGATCAGCCAGGGCGATTACGCGCCCGGCTCCCGGTTCGCCACGGAGGACGAACTGGTGGCGGAGTTCGGCGTCAGCAAGGCGACCGTCCGCAGAGCGGTCGGTGAGCTGGTCGCGCGTGGTCAGCTCATCCGGCGACAGGGGAGCGGTACGTACCTCCGAGGCTCCCAGGACGACTCTGCGGCACGCGGCTTCGTGGGGTCCATCGGCGATCTGATCCGCGGTACGCCACAGCTGAAGGTCCTCGACGTCCACGTCGAGAAGGACGTCCGGTTCCCCGCGAGCGTGCGGCAGGCCCTCGGCACGGACGCCGAGACGGGCACCGTCTACCGCACCAGGCGGCTGTGGGGGGATGAGCCCTTCGTGTACTCGGTCCACTACGTCGGTCCCACCGTCGCGGCGGTTCTCGGTTGTGCCGAGCTCGCGGAGGAAGGGCTGATGAGCCTCTTGCGCCGAGAGAACGTCGAGATGAGCGAAGCGGAGCAGACCCTGTCCGCGCGACTCGCGGACGTGGAGGTCGCGGACCGGCTGAACATCGAGCTGGGCGCCGCCGTCCTCTTCGCCGAGCGGGTCCTGCGCTCGCCCTCCGGACCGCTCGACTGCCTGCACAGCTGGTACCGGGGGGACCTCTACCGCTGGCAGGCACGGCTCGCCGTCGAGCCGGCCGATCGTTGAGCCCGCGTCCGCCGCACGTACGCGTCGGCAGGATTCCGGGACCGGCTTCACCCCGTGCGCTGACGCATCGCTTTCCTCGCCCTGCGTTCCGCGTCTTCCGACGGCATGGAGTCACGAATCCGGGGTTCGTTCTCCGGGACCGGTGATACGTATGCCGTTACGTCCGATCGGGCTGACCAGGGCACTCGAGGCCTTGCGGGGTGTCCTCCATCGGGAAATCATCGGTCGGTCACCGGAGTGAGCCCGTACGGCGTCGATGAGCCCGTACGGCGTCGGGGGAGGAAAGGGAGTTGACCATGACTGACGAGCATGCGGTCGGAGGCTCGGACCCTCTCGAAGCCTCCTTCCGCGTCAAACCGAGTGTCGCGGTCAGCCGGGCCCTGGCTCTCCTCGACGCCTTCCTCGAGGCCGGTCACACCGTCAGTGTCACCGAACTGGCCCAGCGGACCGGGATCCCGAAGTCGACCGCCTTCCGCATCCTCGTCCAGCTCACCAAGAGCGGTCACGTCATCCGCAGCGGGAACAGCTACCGACTCGGCGTACGCACGTTCGAACTCGGAAACCACTTCGTCCACGCGCGTCCCCACGGCCTGAGGGAGGTCGCGGCTCCGCTGCTGGGTGATCTCTTCCTCGAGCTCGGTGCGGCGGTGGGTCTGTCGATCCTGGACGGCTCCGACGTCATCCTGATCGACCAGGTCACGAGTTCACGCAGCAGCATCGCCTCCTCCGTGGTCGGCGTACGGGAAGACGCGTTGACGACGGCATCGGGCAAGGCGATGCTCGCCTTCGTCAACGCCGCGAACCGCGACCGTGCGATCGCGCAGCACCTCGAGCTCGCCCGCCGCACGCGGCACACCGTGATGCACGCCGGACGGCTGCGGGCGCAACTGCAGCTGACGCACGGGACGCGCCTCGCCTACACGCACGAGGAATACACCATGGGCGAGGGGGCCGTCGCGTCTCCGGTCCTGGTGAACGGTCGCCCCATCGCCGCGGTCAGCGTCTCGGCGCCGAGCGGTCGCATCGACAAGGCCAGGACGGACGGAGCGGTGCTGCGCACCGCGCGTCTGGTGGCCGGCCGGTTCGTCCGCGCTCGCGAGCTCGCGGAGGACTACGGGCTCCAGGACGTCCACTGGGACATGGAGGCGGAGTTCCCGCACGGCTATTCCTGAGAGGCCGTCGCGCCGCGCTCGTCGCGACGCCGGCATCACCACGACCCACGCGGTGCTCGGCCGGGAGTCCGGCCGAGCACCGCGTGACGGATGCGGAGGTCCGATCAGGAGACGGGGGACGGGCTCGCCGGCACCTGCGCCCGGTGGACGTTGCCCGCCTCTCGCTTCTGCAGTCGGGCCAGGACGGTGATGCAGACCGTGCCGATCGCGAGGGGTACGGCCATCAGGTAGAACAGGCTCCCCGCGGACCAGCCGCCGTCCAGGAGGTAACCGATACTGATCGGCGAGACGATCGACACCAGCCGTCCGACACCGAGCATCCAGCCGACACCGGTGCCGCGCAGCGCCGCCGGGTAGACCTCGGGTGCCACGGCGTAGAAGCCGGCCACCGCGGCGACCGCGAGAACCCCCAGGAGGACCCCCAGGACGACGGCGAGCCAGGCGATACCGAACGTGGCCCCGTAGCAAACGGTGCCGACCACGCTGAGGGCCATGGTGACCTGCAGGATCCTCCTCGGCAGCACCCGTATCGCGACGGCCGCGAAGAGCAGGCTGCCGAAGATGCCGCCGAAGTTGAGGAAAGAGCCGACCGTGGTGCCCATCTGATCGTCACCGGTCGACTCCGCGGCCAGTTTGGGAATCCAGGAGTTCGCGAAGTAGTAGGCCGCCATCAGGCAGGCGTAGCCGAGCCACAGTACGAGTGTCTTGCGCCCGGTGGCACCACCGAAGACCGCGGTGACACTGAGGTGCGCACGCTCGACCTCGGTTACTTCGGGCAACTCCTTCAGGCCTGGCCGCCCCATCTTGTTGAGGACGGTGTTGACCCGTTCGAGGGCGTTCTTGGGACGGCGGGCCACCAGGAAGTCGATCGACTCCGGAAGAAACGCCCATGACGCGACGAGCATGACGAGAGCCAGGACCGCACCGGCCACGAACATCGACTTCCAGCCGGCCGGCTCGACGAGCAGGCTCGCGGCCACGCCGGCCAGGGTGGCACCGATCGGAAACCCGGTGGCGTAGATCCCGACCACCGTGCCGCGACGGCGATCGGAAGCGAACTCCGAGACATAGGCGTTGAGCTGCGACATCGCTCCGATGCCGAACCCGGTGAGGAACCGGGCCACGATCAGGACGGCCACGTTCGGGGCCACCGCCGCGAGCACCATACCGACCAGCACGATGGTCACCGAGATGGTCGTCAGCGGTCGGCGGCCGAGGCGGTCACCGACCGGGCTGAACAGGATCGCACCCGCGGCCATACCGAAGAGGCTCGCGCTGAGCACGATCCCGAGCGTCGCATCGCTCACGCCCCACGCGTCCGCCATCGGCTTGGCAGTGAACGCCATCATCGCGATCTCGAAGCCGTCCATGACGATCAACGCCATCGCGACTGCCACGGCGCGGATCTGGAGACCGGTCATTCTGGACGACCGGACTTCAGCCAACACATCCATCGAACATCCTCTTCTCCGGTCGCATCCCGGACCTGGATCACCAGGTGGCCGAGACGCGATCGATAAGACGGTCACCTTCCCGCGAGGTGAAGTGAGGCCACACGTTGGCTGTACTACAGTGGTTGGCTCGATCCTGCTGTGCCACCAGGTGGCCGCTGTCACAAAACGGGGGTCAATGTCCGTTCGATGGCCCTCGCGGACAGGCGCAGCCGGTCGACGAAGGCGATGATTTCGGCCCCTGAAGAGCTTCCTGGGAGCCCGGCCAGGCGCAGGACGAGAACAACGTTCCCATCGGCGTCGCAGACCGGCACCGACACCTGCAGAACGCTGTACGACCGGTCGGGCACGATCTGCTCCGGCTCGTGGAACGCCGCCATCCGGCGCAGCGCCTCCAGCAGACGCCGTTCGTTGTCCGGGGTGCGTGCCGGCTCGCTGAACGCGTCGACGAGCTCGTCGAGCAGTGCGGTCGCGAGCGGACCGTGCAGGGTCAGGGACCAGCCGCGCTCCTGGGTCCGGCGCAGTTGGACGGCGGCGGCCTCCCGCACCTGTGGTGCCGAAGCCGGCACACGGTCGAGCCATTGCCCGGCCGAGGGAGCCCCGGGATGCCCGACCAGCAGCATTCCCAGGGGCGGCGCGAAGGGCAGCCGGGTTCCGGGAGGGGGCGAGGAGGTTCCGCCGGAGGAGCCGGCCGTGGCCACGAACGCGAACTCGTCGCCGAGCGGCGCGAGCAGGCTCACCTCCGCGCCCAGCTCCGAGGCCAGCCGCTCCAGCTCCAGGCGACCGCGTTCGGCGACGCCGACGGCCGCGGCGAGGGAACGGTGGTCGGAGGTCATCAACAGGCCCGGCGTGAAGCGGCCGTACCCACGCTGGAAGAACAGCAGCGGCAGACAGTCGCGCTCGGCGGCGAGCGACTGGATGGCGCCGAGCGCGAAGTAGTGGTCGCCCACCTCGATGACATCGGCCCAGGTGCATTCGATCCAGGCGGTCACGCCCTCGATGATGGGAGCGCCGTTGGGCGCGGCGCGCCACCGCAGGCCGCGGAACTTCTCCTCCGGGGGCCGCATGAACGACCCGCACACGTCGCTCTGGTCGGCGGCCAGGATATTGACACAGAAGGACGCGCACTCGCGCAGTGCGGTGAAGGTCCGCGACGTCTTCATCGGCATGAACGAGACCAGCGGCGGCTCCATCGACACGGAGCTGAACGTTCCCACCACCATCCCGAGAAGTGTGCCGTCGGGCGCGCGTCCGGTGACGACGGCGACCCCGGTGGGGTAGTTGCCCAGCACCTGCCTCATGACCTGGGGGTCGATGGCCTCAGGGGCGGGCGTGGACAGCACGGAGGCGTCAGGAGGCATTGGTTCTTGTCCTTTCGTGAGCGGTCGAAGCGCCTGAGGAGGCGCTGGAGGAAGCCGGCTCCGGCGTGACGGAGACGTACGACTCGTCCCTGGAGCCGTCGAGATGGTGCAGGCTCAGACGATGGGAGCCCACGGCTAGCAGGGCGGCGGCCAGGACGAGGAGCGCGGCGGCACCGAGCACAGTCGTCCGCAGACCGAGCCAGTCCCCGATTCCGCCCTGGACGGCGGCCCCCAGGGAGACAGAGCCGGTGTAGACGATGACGTTGATGGACAGCACCCGTCCGCGCACCTGGTCGGCGACCAGCATCTGTATCGTGTTCTGCCCGACGGACAGGGCGAGAAGGAAGAAGACACCGACACCGACGGTGGCGAGGGTCGCGGTCGGGAGGCTGGGCGCCAGCCCGAAGACCGCGAAGGTGATGCCGTATCCGCACATCGCGATCGTCACGACGGTCGAACGCCTCATGATCCGCAGCATGCGGCCCAGCACGGGCACACCCGCCAGGGTTCCGGCACCGAGACCCAGGTTGAGGAGGGCCACACCGAGCGCACCGGAATTGAACACCTGTTCCGCGAAGGTGATCACGTGTTGGAAGATCGGCATGCCGAGGCTGCCCACCAGGAAGACGACCGTCAGGGCCGTCATCACCCCCGGGGAGCCCCAGGTGTAGCACAGCGCCTCACGGAAACCGCCGTCCGCGACGCGATCCTTGCGGGCTCGTCGCGGCTGTGGGTTGACCGGTTCGGTGACCAGCAGGACCACGACGACCACGAGCACCATCACGAAGCTGACGAAGAAGGCGACCGCCGGGCCCACCCAGAACAGCACCAGACCCGCCACGGCAGGGCCCAGCGAGCGGGCGAGGTTGAACTGGATGGTGTTCAGCGACGCGGCCGAGTCGAGCGCCTCACGCGGCACGTAGTCGTTGACCAGCGCCTGCCAGCTCGGCATCGAGATGCCCTGGGCGCACCCCGTCAGCACCGCGAGGCCCACGAGCAGCAGCGGGTCGTGCCGACCCGACCACCAGCACACGCACATGGCCAGCGCCACCAGCGAACGGGCCAGCTGCGTGACCATGACCAGCCGGCGGCGGTCCAGCCTGTCGGCCGCCACGCCCGCCCACGGACCCAGCACCATGATCGGGACGAACTGCGCCACGGTCGCGAGACCGACCCAGAAGGCGCTCCCGGTGAGCTGGAGGAGGACGAACGGTACCGACAGCGACTGGAACCAGCCGCCCGCGCTGGCCAGGAAGGCCCCCAGCCAGAACTGCACGAAGGGGCGGTGCCTCAGCGCCGACGCCAGGGAGTCCTCGCGAGCCGAGCCTGTCTTGGCAGGGTCAGCCATAGAGCCGCTTCGAACGGTCGACGGCCGCGGTGCGCTCGGCTTCGCTGAGCAGGAAGGTGGCGGCCGCCGGGTTGCCCATCTCGAGGTTGGCCGCGGTGGCGGCCGCGAAGTCGGTGTTCTGGGTGAAGTGCTGACGGGCCACGATCAGATCCCGGTACAGCCGCGACAACGGGTTGAGCTCGTGCACCACCCGCGCCGACATGGTGGGCATCAGCTGCTGGGCGACGTACAGCGCGGCTTCGGCGGTGCGTGCGGCGTCGTAGATCCCCCGCGCGGCCTCGAGGTCGCCCGGCACCTGGCCCAGTTCGGCGAGCCGGTAGCCCTCGTCGAGGATCCGCAGGGCGACCTTCTGCTGGTCGTCGAGGCGCACCCGCACGTCGTTCGTACGCAGCAGCTCGACCCGGTCCTCGCTCAGCTTCGCGTTGTCGAAGCGGCGCGTGAACTTCTTCAGCTGGTCGACGTACTCCTCGTAGAACGCCCAGCCGGCGCCCAGCGCGGGCGCGCCGGCGACGAGGTTGTAGAGGTAGCCCTGCGGCACGCGGTACAGCGGGCCGTCGTTCTTCTTCAGACCGGGACCGGCCTGGGCCAGCAGAATCTGGCGGTCGAGCGCCCGGTGCGCGGGGACGAAGACCTGGTCGAGCTCGACGGAACGGGACCCGGTCCCCCGCATGCCCAGCACGAACCAGTCGTCGATGATCCGTCCCTCGGCCAGCGGCACGACGAAGTTGTGCATCAGCGGCTTGCCGTCGACCTCCACGCTGGCACCGAGGATGACCCACGACGCGTGGGTGACGCCCGAGGAGGACTTCCACGAACCGTTGAGGATGTAGCCGCCCTCGACGGGGGTGGCGGTGCCGTGGGGCGCGTACGAGGAGGACAGCAGGGTCGTCGGGTCGTCACCGAACAGCTCGTCCTGCAGCTGCTCGGTCATGTGCGAGACCTCCCAGTTGTGCACGCCGAGCAGCATCAGAACCCAGCCGGTCGACGTGCAGGACTTGGCGACCTCGATGACGGCCTCGACGAACTCGACCGGGTGCGCCTCCTCGCCGCCGTACCGGGCCGGCTGGAGGGCTCGCGTCAGTCCGCAGTCGACCATGGCCTGGACGGCCTCGTCGGCCACCACACGATGGGCGTCGTTGTCGGCCGCGTACTTCGCGACGACGGGAGCGATCTCCCGGGCCCGGTCAACCAGCGAGGTGCGGTGGTGCGCACGAACAGTGGCTCCGGTCGGCGTGGTCATGACGGTCTCCTTGGTGGTCGATGGCTCATCGGTGCCGGTCCGGGCTGATCCGCGATGACGGAGCAGGTTCCGGTCGCTTCGTGGATCAGCTGGTGAAGGGGGCGTTCGTCGGGATGCCGACGAGATCGGGGTTCGGTGGGCGGCGCGTGGAGATGCCCGCGGCCCGGGCGGTCTCCCAGGAGACCTTGCCGTCGCGGAAGAACTCCAGGAACACCTGGTGGTGCAGTTCCGGGCGGTCGGTCTGACCCTGGTGACCGGTGTTCTCGGGGTAGAAGAACTGGACGTTCGGAAGGGCGTCCTCCTGAAGGTGCGCCGCCTCGACGGCGTACAGGACGTCCTTGTCGCCGAACATCGCGATGCCCGGGATCGTCACCTTGTCCAGGCGCCCCTTGGTGGTGAGCCGGATCAGCTCGTTCGGGTCGGTGGGCCGCAGCACCCGGCCCATGTTGAGGTCGTAGTAGTCGCGGTTGCGGTTGGCGGCCGCGGTGCGCATGCTGACGAGCTCGTCGGTGACACCGGACCGGTCGACGACCATGGACTCGATCATGGCGCGCATCATGGTCTCGGAGCCGTCGTAGGTTCCGCCGCTGCCGGGCAGCGGGCCCTGCTTGGCGCGGTTGTCGACGGCACGCATCTCGTCGCGGGTGACCAGGTCGCCGATCATGCCGGCGATGACGGCGAACCGCTCCACTCGCTCGGGGTGCGCCACGACGTAGTTGACGCTTGTCTGGCAGCCCATCGAGTTGCCGCCCAGGCAGAACGTGTCCAGCGCGACCGCGTTGACGAAGTCCTGCAGGTAGTCGACCTGTCCGCCCTGCCCGTAGGCGTAGAAGCGACCTGGATCCTCGGTCAGGCCGAACCCGGGGAAATCAGGGCAATAAACGCGGAAGCCATGCGCGCCGAGGAACGGGGCCATGTAGCGGAAGCCCGCGGAACCCGATGAACCGGGGATGCCGCCATGCAGCAGCACGACAGCCGGGCCGGCCTCACCTGAGGTCGAATAGTGCGCCTTCACGCCCGACTGCAGTCGGACGAATCGGCTGAGCAGTCCTGGGACCTTGATCTCCTGCTCTTCGGTCAGAGCCACTGCCCCCTCCTTCGCTGGTGGACGTCTCGGGGAACGTCGGCCAGTCTTGAGGCAAGTGCGTGAGATCGCCCACCGCGAGATGCCAACAGGTGAAACCCGGTGACTCGGAATCAGCCATTCCGGTGCGCTCGTGGCAGTGACACCAACATCGGTGACGCGACCACGTGTCTCGTCCCGAGGGTTCGCACTCGTCAGACCCATCTGCGGGGGGCCTGTCAGTCATGACGACTCCCCGTAGGCCGGCAAGTCCAACGGCCGTCCCTCGGATGCTGGTCACTCGCCGACCCGAGGAACCACACCACTCGAGGCCGACGCAAAGAAGGCGTCGCGGCAGCCGGCTCTTCCGATTCCTGAGGGAGATGTCAAGTGAGTCTTCCCTCGTAGCGTAGAGACCCTGACTGCAGGGGAAGTTGGGAGTCATGGCGGAGAAGAGGCGGAAGTTCGGCGCGGAGTTCCGTGAGGGGGCTGTGCGGATCGTGACCGAGACCGGGAACTTCCTTGACGGCATCGACTGGCAAGGTGACGAGCCCGGCTCGTACGCCGACAGCAAGCTGTTCGTCACCACGCTCGCGGCCGCGGTGGCCCGCCTGCGCCCCGAGGTGCTGAGCAATGCCGTGGACCCGGGCTGGGTGCCCACCAAGATGGGCGGCCCCGGCGCGCCGGACGATCTCGAGTTCGGTCACCAGACGCAGGCGTGGCTGGCCTCCAGCGGTGACCCGCAGGCACTGACCAGCGGCGGCTACTGGTACCACCAGCAGCGTCAACAGCCGCACGCCTCGGTGCTCGACGAGGACTTCCAAGACCGTCTCCTGCACATGCTGGGCGAAGAGACGGGCACCGCCCTGGCCTGACCGGCGGCGCACGTCCACGCGGTGCGCTGCTGTATCAGGCTCCATGCGATGGGTCTCGCCACCTTCGGCGAAGGTGGCGAGACCCATCGCTGAGGCCGCTACTACCAGGCCGCCTCCGCCACCGAGGGAGATGTCTTCTTCCGGTCGGCGTACAGCTCCGTCAGCCTTTCGACCGCCGCGTCCTGGGTCCGATACCCGGCTTCCTCTCGCTGTTTTCCCCGAGCATCGCGAAACCGGATGGTGTAGGCGTGCGGGCACCGGCTGGGCCTGGTGCAGTCACAGGGCTTGAAGAAGGAGCCCATGCCGCGGGCGAGCCGACGAGCCAAGGAGCGACACCTTCCGGAGGACGAGTGGACCAGCGGACCTGCTCCTGCTGACGCTCCCCGCGGTCAGCAGGGCGGGGTCTCCCGCTCGCCGCTTGCTGGCTACTTGCTGACCAGGGCTCAGCAATCATGCCCGTGACCTGCGTTGTTGTCCATCCTTCAGATCTTCGGCAACAACATCGAGGGCCGCATGGGCCATGTGCGGTACCTGCTGTTCTACGTGGTCTGCGGCTACGCGGCTGCATACGGATTTGCTCTCACGAACTCCTCCTCCACCACCCCCCTGATCGGCGCCTCGGGAGCCATCGCCGGCGTCCTGGGCGCCTACCTGGTGCTCTACCCGAGGGCACGGGTCTGGATCCTCGTCCCCTTCCTCCTCTTCCTGCCGCTGCGGCTGCCGGCCTGGCTGGTGCTGGGCTTCTGGTTCGTGCTGCAGGCGTTCTACTCCACCGGCGAGGCCATCGCCGAGGCGGGCACCGTGGCGTACCTGGCCCACGTGGCCGGTTTCGTCGCGGGCATGCTGCTCGCCTGGCCCCTCAAGCCGGGCACTCCCCCACCGCCCGAACCGCGCGGCATCCTCTTCGGACGGCAGACGCGACGGCCCTGGCAGGACCACACGCCAGGGGCCGGGAGGCGCAGGGAAAACCTGGGTGGCTTTGCACAAGTGACATCTGCATTTCCGAGCTGGCCACTAGTCGTTGAACGATTCAACCACCTGCATGTTTCGCCAGATCTTTGAGCCTCTGACAGGGCTCACACTGACCCATTGCCGACTATCCTGACGCCCCGTCAGGCAAGAAATGCCCTCACAAGAGTCACACCGAGCCCATCCATCACAGCTCGGAGCGGAGGCCCCCAGGGGCTCACAGCCGAGCCCGACGGGCCCCCGAGCACCATCCCGATGCCAGAGCAAACCCCCGGATCAGGTCGAACCCGTACACCACTTCCTTGGACACAACCTCGGGGCAGAAATGCGAAGGTCCAGTACAAGAGGTCCGATGTCTTCAGGTGGCTGGAACAGCAAAAGCTGCACTGACGTACTGGCAGGCACGGGCAGGCCCGATTCTTCGAAGGCAAGGCCAAGGAAGAGCGGGCTCAACCAACCGACGCCCCAACCGCTGGCTGTCAGTGGTTCGCCCTGGTCTGCAAAGCCGGGATCGCGGCGATCTTGGCCGCGTCAAGGTGGTTCCAGAGGATCCCCAACTGGCTTCAAGCCGCTTGACAGGCGATAGGGGCATCGGCGGTGGGACCGGCCCCGCCAGGTGCCGACGGGGCCCGGCACCGGTCGTTCCTGGTCAGCCGACGGGGCGGGACGCCGCGAGGTCGAGGGCGATGTCGGTGATCATGTCTTCCTGGCCGCCGACCATGCCGCGGCGGCCGACCTCGACGAGGATGCTGCGGGTGTCCAGGCCGTAGCGGGCGGCGGCGGCCTCGGCGTGGCGCAGGAAGCTGGAGTACACCCCGGCGTAGCCGAGGGTGAGGGTCTCGCGGTCGACCCGGACCTCGCGGTCCTGCAGGGGGCGGACCAGGTCGTCGGCAGCGTCCATCAGGGGGAACAGGTCGCAGCCGTGTTCCCAGCCCATCAGGTCGGCGACCGCGACGAACGCCTCCAGCGGGCAGTTGCCTGCTCCGGCACCTTGGCCGGCGAGGGAGGCATCGACGCGGGTAACGCCGTTCTCAACGGCGACGACCGAATTGGCCACTCCCAGGCCGAGGTTGTGGTGGGCGTGGATGCCGATCCCGGTGGCCGGGTCGAGGACGTCGCGGTAGGCGCGCACGCGGTCCCGCACGCCGTCCATGGTCAGCCGGCCGCCGGAGTCGGTGACGTACACGCAGTGGGCGCCGTAGGACTCCATCAGCTTGGCCTGGCGGGCCAGTTCGGCGGGCTCGGCCATGTGGGACATCATCAGGAACCCGGCCACGTCCATGCCCAGTTCACGGGCGGCGGCGATGTGCTGGGCGGAGATGTCGGCCTCGGTGCAGTGCGTGGCCACGCGCACCGAGCGGATGCCGAGCGCGTGGGCCTGCTTGAGGTCGCCCACGGTGCCGATGCCGGGCAGCAGCAGCGTGGTGGGCACCGCGTGGGTCACGGCGTCCACGACGGCTTCGATCCACTCCCAGTCGGTGTGCGCGCCGACGCCGTAGGTGATGCTGGAGCCGGACAGACCGTCGCCGTGAGCGATCTCGATCGCGGCCACACCGGCGGCGTCCAGGGCGGCGGCGATGGTGCGGGCCTGGTCGACGGTGTAGCGGTGGCGGACGGCGTGCATGCCGTCCCGCAGGGTCACGTCCTGCACGTACAGGGAAGTCATCGGGATGCCACCTCCGTGAAGCGGTGTGCGGCCATGCGCTCGGCGGTGCGCAGGGCGGCCGAGGTCATGATGTCGAGGTTGCCGGCGTAGGCGGGCAGGTAGTGGGCGGCGCCCTCCACCTCCAGGAACACCGACACCTTCGCGGCCTTGCCGGACTGGGAGCCGGCCGGCAGCAGGGAGCGCAGCGGGTCGTCGGCGGCCACGCGGTCGAACTGCACCTTCTGCTTGAGCCGGTAGCCGGGCACGTATGCCTGGACGCGGCCGACCATCTCCTCCACCGAGGCCGTGACCGCCGCGTCGTCGCAGTCGCCGACCAGGCAGTGCACGGTGTCCCGCATGATCAGCGGGGGTTCGGCGGGGTTGAGGATGATGATGGCCTTGCCGCGGGCGGCGCCGCCGACCTCCTCGATGGCCGCGGTGGTGGTCTCGGTGAACTCGTCGATGTTCGCGCGGGTGCCGGGACCGGCCGAGCGGGAGGAGATCGACGCGACGATCTCCCCGTAGTGCACCGGGGTCACGGCGGCCACGGCGGCGACGACGGGAATGGTGGCCTGGCCGCCGCAGGTGACCATGTTGACGTTCGGCGCGTCCAGGTGGGCCTCGCCGTTGACCGGCGGCACCACGTACGGGCCGAGCGCGGCCGGGGTGAGGTCGACGAGGGTGCGGCCCAGCGGGCGCAGCACCTCCTCGTGGCGCCGGTGGGCGCCGGCGGAGGTGGCGTCGAAGACGATCCGCACATCGGTGAACTCGTCCATCCTCACGAGGCCGTCGACGCCCTCGTGGGTGGTGGCGACCTTCAGCCGGCGGGCCCGGGCCAGGCCGTCCGAGTCGGGGTCGATGCCGGCCATGGCGGCGATCTCCAGGGACTCCGACAGCCGCAAGATCTTGATCATCAGGTCGGTCCCGATGTTGCCCGACCCGATGACGGCGACCTTCGTGGTCATGCTCCGGCTCCTTC
The DNA here is from genome assembly GCF_003236365.1 of Streptomyces sp. NTH33. Classification (GTDB taxonomy): domain Bacteria; phylum Actinomycetota; class Actinomycetes; order Streptomycetales; family Streptomycetaceae; genus Streptomyces. Next base: position 1,662 of record NZ_POTZ01000039.1, on the reverse strand, counting down.
CGCGGTGGCGGACGCGAACGCGGTCGCGACCGTGCCGAGTCCTTCGATGTGCGCCGAGAACGCGTCGCCCTCGGTGGCGACCGCCATGGGTCCGAGGGCGCCGGTCAGGACGATGTCGCCGGCGCGCAGCGGGTCGCCCAGGCCGACGAGGGTGGAGGCGAGCCAGAGGGCGGCGGTGAGCGGGCCGCCCAGGCAGTCGGCGCCGGTGCCGCGCGAGACCGTCTCGCCGTTCTTCGTCAGTGTCATCCGCACGCCGCGCAGGTCGACGCGGTCGAGCGGTACGGGAGTGCCGCCGAGGACGAACAGGCCGCAGGAGGCGTTGTCGGCGACGGTGTCGACGATGGTGATGTCCCAGTCGGCGATGCGGCTGTCGACGATCTCCAGCGCGGGCAGCGCGAAGGCGGTGGCGCGCAGCAGGTCGGCGACGGTCGGGTCCCGGTGCGGCAGGTCCGCGCCCAGGACCAGGGCGACCTCCGCCTCGACCTTGGGCTGCAGCAGCCGGCCGGGCGCGATCGGCTCACCCTCCGGTACGGCCATGTCGGCGAACAGGGCACCGAAATCCGGCTGGTCTACGCCGAGTTGACGCTGCACGGCGGGCGAGGTCAGGCCGATCTTGCGGCCCACCAGCCGCCGGCCCGCCGCGAGTCCGCTCTCGACGTACTGCCGCTGGACCGCGTAGGCGGCCTTAATGTCCGCCTCGGGCAGGAGCGAACGCACCGGGGGGCAGGAGACGCCGGTGCGGGCGGCCTCGGCCAGGACGGCCGCCGCCTCGGTCACGGCGGGGGCGGAGCCGTGGGTACTCATGGGTGCCTCCTGCCCGGGACGGTGCGGCGGTGGTGCGGAGCGGACATGCGGGTTACCTCCGAGAAGGAACGAACGGGGCGAAGAGTCCGGCGGACGGGGCGGTGCCCGACGCGTCCGCTTCCCCAGGTATAGGCGTACGGATCGAGCGGTGCCAAAATATGTTCCATGTCACGGAACAACCTGCAGGGGAACATGCTCGACAAGTCGGTGCTCATCCTCGACTGCTTCATACCGGACGGCGGCGTGTTCCGTCTCACGGAACTGTCCGTCCGTACGGGTCTGACCAAGTCCACCGTGCACCGCCTCTGCGCCGATCTGGTGCGTCTCGGTCTGCTCGAACGGGACGCCGAGACGTATCTGCTGGGCGGCAAGCTCTTCGAGCTGGGGGCGCTGGTACCGCGCCGGCGCGATCTGCGGGAGACGGCGCTGCCCTTCCTGCAGGACCTGTTCGAGGCCACGCACGAGACCGTGCACCTCGGGGTGCGCGAAGGCCACGACGTGGTCTACGTCGAGCGCATCCACGGTCACGACGCCCTGTCCCTGCCGTCCCGCATCGGCGGCCGGCTCCCCCTGACCTGCACCGGGGTGGGCAAGGCCCTGCTGGCGTTCTCCGGCGACGAACTGACCGAGGAGGTCCTGGCGGAACCGCTGCCCCGGCTGACCCCCCACTCGGTCACGGACCCGGCGCGGCTGCGCACCGCCATCGAACAGGTGCAGGTGTCCGGCCTCGCCTACGAGGAGCAGGAGGCGGCCCTCGGCGTCAGCTGCATCGCCTCGCCCGTCTTCGACGGACCGACGGCCGTGGCCGCCCTGTCGGTGGCCGTGCCCCGCGCCCGCTTCCACCCCGCCCAGCTGGCC
>NZ_POTZ01000399.1 GCF_003236365.1 Streptomyces sp. NTH33 | reverse complement strand
GGTAGGGGCGGGTCAGGAAGATCCACCCCTCGCTTTCCCGGCCGGCCCGCCCGGCGCGGCCGATGGCGTTGAGGAGTTCGGCGGGGGACAGGGCGCGCTGGCCGTCGTAGGTGAGCGGGTCGCCGTCGACCTTGTGGTGGACGATGACGGTGCGCACGGGCAGGTTGACGCCGTCGGTGAGGGTGCTAGTGCTGGCGATCGCCAGGAGCTCGTCGCGGCGCAGCGCGCCCTCGACAGCGTAGAGGACGTCCTCGGGCAGGGCGCCGTGGTGGTAGGCGACGCCGTGCAGAGTGCAGCGCACCAGCGGGTGCTCCGCGCCGAGGGTGTCGGCGAGGTAGTCGGTCAGGGCCGCAGCCTCGGGCCGCTCAGGCAGGCGCTCGGCGATAGCGAGTGCCGCGTCACGAGCTGCCCGCCGGGTGCCGACGACCATCAGCACACTGCCGGCCGCGGTGAGTTCCGCAGCGCCGGCGGCGAAGACCTGGTAGTCGGCGATCCCGCCCGGCAGACGAGTCCGCGCGGTCCACCGGCCTGCGGGGCCGGCGAAGCGCCGCGTGCCCACCTCGCCGGTAGTCAGCCGGGCGATGGCGGAGGAGGCGGTCGGCCGGACATCCAGGAGGGTCTCGACGGGCACGGTGGCGAGCACCGGCGAGGCATGCTTCGCCGTCGGCCGCCGCTCCGTCAGCTCGGCCTGCTCCGCCATGAGGTGCGGATACATGAGCCCGTGCATCCGGCGCGGGCCCCGCCAGGTGTCGGTGAAGTAGACCTCCCGTTCGGGGCGATGCGGGTCGAGCCACGAGGCGATGTCGCCCTTGTTACCGACTGCCGCGGACAGCAGCACGAGTCGGATGTCGCTGCGGGCCTGCAGCAGCGTGAGGAGGCTCTCCAGCACGAAGCCGCGCCGCCCCTGGCCCAGGTGGTGGGCCTCGTCGACGACGACCAGCCCGACTTCCGCCAGCGCTTCGCCGGGGTTGTTGCGGATCATGTGCATGAGCCGCTCGGGGGTGACGATCTCCACGTCCCCGCTGTCCGGCTCGGCCGGGGAGGTCCAGGGGCCCAGCGGGAACTCCGGCTGCTCTGCAGCCAGGCGCCGCCCGAGCACGCGCAGCCGGCCCCGCAGCGTCCCGCGCATCTCCCGCCCCAGGCTGCGCATCGGGGACACGTACACCACGCGCCCGGGGCGCTGTGCCAGGTGCGAGCAGATCACCAGCTGGGCCATCAGCGTCTTGCCCGCGCTGGTCGGCACGCTGATCAGGCTTCGTGACGTCGCCGTGTCGAGAGGATTGCCACGCTCGAGCTTCAGGAGCTGGCGCTGCGGCGGCCAGAGCGTCATCACCGGCGGCTTCGACAACGCGAAGCTCCGCGCAACTGCCGGCGGAGTTCCCGGGGGGAGCAGCTGATACAGGCTGCTGGCCGCCATCTCCCCGCTCAGCTGGAACAGATGCGCGGCAACCCACCGCGCCAGCCGGTCACCCCGGCCCGCCCTCTCCGTCATCACATCCAGCAGCAGCCGCTGCGCCGCCACCAGATCCCGCTCCTCGCCGAACCCCAGGAACTGGTACAGGCGGAAGACGGCCTTCACCACCGCCTCTGCGGGCCCGTACATGGTCCCCGCCAGGGACTCGCGGCGCATCACCGCCCGCACCCCGCGCAGTTGCCGCCGTCACGCCCGCAGCACCCGGCCCAGCTCCGGGCGGTCGAAGCCGAGGAAGACGACACCAGCCTCCACCGCCAGTGTGCCGATGTGCCCGCGCAGTTCACCGGTGATGTCGACGAGATCGCGGACCTGCCGGTAGACGGCGGTGGCGTTCGGGTCCTGCTCGCTGCGCCGATACCCGGCTTGGGCGGCGAAGGCGATCTGGAGCCGCTCAGCCTCAGGCCGGCGTTCGTCGCCCAGGGCGAGGTCCATCAGGTGCGCGCTGGCGGCGAAGGCTCGCCGCACCCGCACCGCGTCGTAGCCAGGAGTCTCCGGGGCGAGCGCGGCGAGTCCGTGCAGGTACCACGCCGTGGCGAGGGTCGCGTCCTCGATCTCCCGCTCACCGCGGAAGGCCGCGACCTCTAGCTCGGTCATCGCCGCCAGCAGGTCCTGTGCGCTGGGCAGCACCCCGCCCACCCGGTACTCGCCGAGCGCGGACGCGAGTACCTCCGGGTCTAGAGTGCGCTCCACACGTACCTCCTCACGTCCTTCGCGAAGTCTTCAAGATCCTCGATCGCCACTACCACGCCCTGCAGCGCGCCCGGGTGGCTGTGGGTGGTGAAGTGCAGGTGCGAGCGTTCGAAGGCCGTGTCCGGGGTGTCCGCGGCGTCGAGTGCGATGCTGACCCCGCCGTTCCCCGACGCCTTTGCCTCCACCCACTGCCGCGCCATCGAGGCGACGAACTCCCGGGTGTCGGGGGCCAGCTCCCGGCCTCCCCACGAGATCTGGCCCAGGTACCGCGCCCCCCAGGTGTTCAACTGCTGCCACGCCTTGCGGATCGTGTCGCTCGGCTTCGTCTTTTCCGCGGTGAATTTCTTCATCTCCCACAACCGGAAGACGAACCCCAGCTCACTGCCGGGCACCCGGTGGATCACCAGCCCGTCCGGCCCGCTGTCCGTTACCGTCGATGAGGGCGGGTCCAGGATCTCCACGCTGCGCCCCGGCTCGGGGGGAAGGTCGCGGGTGGAGAGGTACCAGAGCCACTCGCCCACGTAACCGGTGACGCCTGTGAAGTCGTTGGCCTCGAATACCGGTCCGGCATACAGCAGGACGTGCGCGCGATCCGGGTCGGTCAGCGGGGTGCCGGCCAGGGTGCTGTCGCGCCAGAGCCGGTATGCGAGGTCGTCCAGGTCGGTGCGGGCCCGCATGATCTCGTCGGCGATAATCCAGGCTGCCGCATCACGGTCCTCGGGCTCCGGCCCGATGGTTGCCACCAAGTCCCACGGGCACACCTGTCCGATGCCGCGGCTCTCCCGCTGAGTGAAGTCCACGAGGCGGCCTCCGGCGGCCCGGGCGCGCTCCATGGCCTGCAGTGCGGGTATCGACACCCGTCCCCACCCCCGCTCCTGACTCGGTGCCAAGCCCTGCAGCAACACGGATCACCCTACCCAGCAAGATCTGGTCTGTGAGGGCGACTTCTGCGTGAGCGTGGCCATGGGCCTGCTGCGGGCGTGGCAGTCCGGGCGCCGGGCTCGCGTGGCAGCGGACCTGGGCGCGGCGGCCACCGGCCGTATGGCACAGCGACTGAACGGTCATGATCGGTGATGGCTACCCACCGTCACCACCGGCTCCGGGCCAGACCTACATCTCGAACAGTTGCAGCTGCCCTTCAGTGTCGACGTCGGGTGCCTCCAAGTTCGGCACGGGCTGTTCCACCGGCGATGCGTCCTGCGCATCATCCAAATCGTCCGAAGCACCGGATTGGCCCGCGGCCCCTGCGTCTCCCGTTTCCGCCTCGTCGTCCTTCGGTGTCGGCAGGACGTACTCCTGTGCCAGGCCGGCCAAGTGAAGTGGCAAGGGCAGGGCAAGGGCCTGGTCGTAGTCCGAGGGCTGGCGCAGAACATGGGTGAGGAGCGCGAGGGACTTCGGGTCGTCGCCGTCGTCCCGATGGCAACCGACGACGGCGATCTCCAGCAGCCCCGGCATCCAGGCCGCCTGGCCGGTGTCGATGGTGGGTTCACCCTTGCGCTTGCCCTGAGCGATCGGCCGGGGCGAGAGCTTGTCGGCGGTCACCGCCGCGTGCTTGAACTGCACGGGCTTGGCGGTCGTACTGAAGAACACGCGGGCGTCTTCAGCGGCATCCTCTGGCACCCACAAGCCCTGCTGGATGCCGTTCGCCTTGTCCTCCGGGGCTCTCCCCCACCACTGCGGAGTCTCGTTCCGGGCGCCTGCGCGGACCCGGACCAGCCGCAGGTCGGGGTCGAGGCGACGAGCGGGAGCGAGGCCGTCCTGCAGGCGATCCCGTTCGATCCGGCCGTCCTGGAGCCAGGTCCAGTGCGAGCGGGCGTTGTGGGCCTCGGCGAACAGGACAGTTGGTGCGGTGCGCAGGGAGGCACGCAGGCCCTGGAGCCACTCGGCGGCCTCACGGCGCTGCCGTTCGCGTTCTTGGTAGCGCTTCGGGCGGTCCGTCTCACTTTCCGCCTGCGCCTCCGAGGTGTCGGCGTCGTCATCCTGTGAGCCGCGCTGGCTGGGCAGAACGGGCTTGACCTCAGCTTTTGTGGTCAGCCTCAGCAGAAGTTCGGGGTAGGGGACCCAGGCGCCTGCGCCGGAGCGCGCCTCGGGGTCCCAGCCTTCGACACGGGCCGCGTCGGTGCCGGCCGGATCGGGGGTGACCATGACGCCGACCGGAAGGTACGCGGCCCAGCGATTCCGGGTTGTACGGTTCTTGCGGACCATCCACAGTGCGGCATGCCGCAGTCCGTCGGGCAGTCCGTCGTCCTCGGCGAGCCGGGGGAGGGTGCGCGCGCCGAGCTGCCGCAGGCCGTCGTTCCAGGCACTTAGCGTGCGGTGCCGCAGGCTGGACGCTGTTTCCGCGCCCTTGCCGTTCTCGTCGCCTGCTTCGGGCACTGTGGTGAATTGTGTGACGAAGCCTGCCTTGGCACAGCCGAGTCGCATGGCGAACTTCGGGTCGTGCAGTCTGCTTGGATATGACGCGGCGCGGCCGATCTCCACGAGGGCCAGGGCCGGCGCGTCAGTGGTGCGTTCCGCGGCCAGCCACTGTGCGGCGCTGTCGCGGCGGGCCACTGTCGCGGCGGTCACCTGGACGTCCTTGATATGGGTGCCGGTGGGCAGGTCGAGGGGGGCAAGGAGGCTGTCGGCGGTACGGTCACCGAGCGTGACGAGCGGGCGCATGCAGTGGACCCGCACGGTCAGCTCCGGAGCGGACCACTCGTGCACGACGGGTGCGCCGGCCGTGGCGTCGTCGTACTGCTGTGCGGTGAAGGACCCGCCGTCGCCCTTGAGGCCCAGAAGCTCACCGAGGGAGGCCAAGGCGGCGTCGCGCAGCCGCGGCGACTGCCACAGCAGCCGTGCCTCAAGCACGGGGGCGCTGCCCTGGCGCGCTACGCCGTCGAGAGCGTCCAGCGCGTAGGCCGTCGCCAGTCGGCGCTGAGCGCACCGTTCCGCTTCGACCGTCTCCTTGTCGCCCTTGGGGATGTTCGCGGGTGTGCCCCGGTCGATCAGCGAGAGGTCCGGGACGCGGCGAAGTTCGGACGTGAGGGCGCCTTCCGCCCAGGCTGTGAGCTGCGAGAGCTGGTGTGCCATGAAGCCGGGGCCCACGTCGTGCCGGCCCATCGCGGTGCGGTACAGAATGCCGGCTCGGGCATCGTCGCGCAGCCAGGAGGCGGGGTCGGTCAGGATCGCGTCGGCGTCCGGAAAGGGCTCGCCCAGGGGCAGCCCGGCGAGCATCGCTGCGGGGCCGCCCGCGCGCCACCGATCGGCGAAGTCGCCCTTCTCGCCCAAGTCCTTGTCCCAGTAGCGCTCCAGAGCGGCGACGGCGAACCGCTCGCTGCGGGGGGTGCCCGGCAGGAACGGCCTGCGCGGACGCAGCAGGACGGTGGTGCTCGCACCCCACGGGAGGCGCAGGCGGCCCGTCTTGGCGTTGGTACGAGTGGCCCAGCGGCGAACCGACCAGCGGAGGTTGAAGCGCGGCAGCGGGTCGAACGGCACGGTCTGGAGCGTGATCGACAGCGTCACCGACCACCAGGAGTCCTGCTTCTCGTCCGGCCCGGGGAACCGGATCGGCTCGGAGACGAGTTGGGCACCCTGGTCACGTGGTCCACGTGGCATGGCCCGGAAGATGAGCTGCCCACCGTCGTACGGGTACGGGCCTAGCGCGAGAATCCGGCGGGCCAGCCAGTCGGGGCTGAGGCTGTACTGGTGCGGTGACGGACGTGCGGTGCCGCCATCGGTCGGGACGTCACGCGGCAGGAGTTCATGGTGGACGGTCTCCCAGCGCGGCGGATGGGCGGCCAGTTCTGCGATGGTCTCCTTCAGCAGGCCGCGGTACTCGGGCTCGGGCCGCAAGTCACGCAGCCAGTGCTTGAGCACGGTGTCCAGGACCGGGCCGGGGAGCGGGTCGGGGAGGTCGGCGGGCGCACACAGCCAGTGGGCCGGCGCGCCCGGGTCGCGGTCGTGGAAGGGGCGTGGCAGCGCGAGGACGTCGGGTGCGAAAGCCTGCAGGACCTGTTCCAGGCGCCAGGTCGGTGCTGTCTTCCACGGCTCCTTGCCCGCTGCCACCCGGGGCGCGTTGCACAGAGTCAGGACGGCGTCCCGCCACTGCTCGGGGAAGGGCAGGACGCGGTAGGGCGCGGTGTGAGAGGCCAAGGCGTCGGCCGGGCGCCAGGCCGTGGTGCGGGCGGAGCGGAAGTCGCTGGGAGAGCCTCCGGCTGACCTGCGGGACTTGGAGCGGGCAAGCAGCCCTGCGGCGCCGCTGCCGACGAGACGTCGACCCGGACACCCCTCCGCCGGCTGATCGGCGAGGTGCTGCCG
>NZ_POTZ01000398.1 GCF_003236365.1 Streptomyces sp. NTH33 | reverse complement strand
GGTCGGGGGCGGGCTCGGTGAGCTCGGCGAGGTGGCGGTCGTAGAAGCCGGTGTCCATACGGCCGTCGGCGAACTCCTGGTGCCGCAGGGAGCGGACGAGCAGGTCCCGGTTGGTGACCGGGCCGTGCACGGCCGCCCGCTCCAGCGCGCCGGCCAGCTTGCGCAGCGCCTCCGCGCGCGTGGGGGCGTGGGCGACGACCTTGGCGAGCATCGGGTCGTAGTGGACGCCGATCGTGTCGCCGTCGGCGTAGCCGGTGTCCAGGCGGACTTCGCCGGGGACGGCGAGGCGGTGCAGGGTGCCGGTCTGCGGGGCCCAGTCGCGGGCCGGGTCCTCGGCGTACAGGCGGGCCTCGACGGCGTGCCCGCGCGCGTGCGGCGGGTCGGCGTCCAGGGCGTGGCCCTCGGCGACGCGGATCTGCAGGGCGACCAGGTCGATGCCGAACACGGCCTCCGTCACGGGGTGTTCGACCTGGAGGCGGGTGTTCATCTCCAGGAAGTGCGCCCGGCCGCCGGCCACCAGGAACTCGACGGTTCCGGCGCCGGTGTAGTCGACGGCACGGGCGGCCCGTACGGCCAGCTCCCGCAGTTCCCGTTCCAGCTCGGCGGGCAGTCCGGGGGCGGGTGCCTCCTCGACGACCTTCTGGTGGCGGCGCTGGAGGGAGCAGTCGCGGGTGCCGAGCGTCCACACGGTGCCGTGGGCGTCGGCGAGGACCTGCACCTCCACGTGCCGCCCGCCCGCGTCGCCCCCGAGGTACCGCTCGACGAACACCTCGCCGTCCCCGAAGGCGCTCGCCGCCTCCGCGCGCGCGGCGGCCAGCTCGCCGTCCAGGTCCGCGAGGCGCCGCACGATCCGCATCCCGCGCCCGCCGCCGCCCGCCGCCGCCTTCACCAGCACCGGCAGGTCCGCCTCGGTGACGTCCCGCAGGGGCCGGACGCCCATGAGTTCCTTGGCGCGGGTCTTGGACGCCATCGCCTCGATGGCCTCGGGGGGCGGCCCGATCCAGACCAGGCCCGCGTCCTGGACGGCACGGGCGAAGCCGGCGTTCTCGGACAGGAAGCCGTAGCCGGGGTGCACGGCGTCCGCGCCGGCCGCGACCGCCGCCTTCACGATCAGGTCGCCGCGCAGGTACGTCTCGGCGGGCGTGGCCCCCGGCAGCCGTACCGCCGCGTCGGCCACGCGCGTGTGGAGGGCGTCCTCGTCGGCGTCCGAGTGCACGGCGACCGTACGGATGCCCAGCTCGCCGCAGGTGCGGAAGACCCGGCAGGCGATCTCGCCCCGGTTGGCGACGAGCAGAGTCGAAATCACGGGATCCCTCACATCCGGAAGACGCCGAAGCCGCCGCGCGCGCCCTCGTAGGGCGCGGTGTGGACGGCGGAGAGGCACAGGCCGAGGACGGTGCGGGTGTCGCGCGGGTCGATGACGCCGTCGTCGTACAGCCGTCCGGACAGGAACATCGGCAGCGACTCGGCCTCTATCTGCTGCTCCACCATCGCCCGCAGCGCCGCGTCGGCCTCCTCGTCGTAGGGCTGCCCCTTCGCCGCCGCCGACTGCCGGGCGACGATCGACAGCACGCCCGCGAGCTGCTGCGGGCCCATGACGGCGGACTTGGCGCTGGGCCAGGCGAACAGGAAGCGCGGGTCGTAGGCCCTCCCGCACATGCCGTAGTGCCCGGCGCCGTAGGAGGCGCCCATGAGGACGGACAGGTGCGGCACCCGCGAGTTGGACACCGCGTTGATCATCATGGCGCCGTGCTTGATGATGCCGCCCTGCTCGTACGCGCGGCCGACCATGTAGCCGGTGGTGTTGTGCAGGAAGACCAGCGGGATGTCGCGCTGGTTGGCGAGCTGGATGAACTGGGCGGCCTTCTGCGACTCCTCGCTGGACAGCACGCCCCGGGCGTTGGCGAGGATGCCGACGGGATAGCCGTGCAGGCCGGCCCAGCCGGTGGTGAGGCTCGTCCCGTACAGCGGTTTGAACTCGTCGAAGTCGGAGGCGTCGACGATCCGGGCGATGACCTCGCGGGGGTCGAAGGGGATCTTCAGGTCGCCGGGGACGACACCGAGGAGCTCCTCGCTGTCGTATGCGGGCGGCTCCGCGGTGGGGGGATCGGGATGGGCCTTGCGGTGGTTGAGGCGGGCGACGACGCGGCGTGCCTGTCTGAGGGCGTCGCGCTCGTCGACGGCGAAGTGGTCGGCGAGACCGGACACGCGCGCGTGCATCTCGGCGCCGCCCAGCGACTCGTCGTCGCTCTCCTCCCCGGTCGCCATCCTCACCAGGGGCGGCCCGCCGAGGAACACCTTGGCGCGTGCCTTGACCATGATCACGTGGTCGGACATGCCGGGGACGTAGGCGCCTCCGGCGGTGGAGTTGCCGAAGACGACGGCGACGGTCGGGATGCCGGCCGCCGACAGCCGGGTCAGGTCCCGGAAGACGGCGCCCCCGGGGACGAAGATCTCCTTCTGGGAGGGCAGGTCGGCGCCGCCCGACTCGACGAGGCTGACGCAGGGCAGCCGGTTGGCGAGCGCGATGTCGTTGGCCCGCAGCGCCTTCCTCAGGCTCCACGGGTTGCTGGCGCCGCCGCGCACGGTCGGGTCGTTGGCGGTGATCAGGCACTCCACGCCCTCCACCACCCCGATCCCGGTCACGAGCGAGGCGCCCACGGTGTGGTCGCTGCCCCAGGCGGCCAGCGGCGACAGCTCCAGGAACGGCGTGTCGGGGTCCAGCAGCAGCTCGATCCGCTCCCGCGCGAGCAGCTTGCCGCGCCGCCGGTGCCGCTCGACGTACTTCGGGCCGCCGCCCGCGAGCGCCTTGGCGTGCTCGGCCTCCAGGTCGGCGAGCTTGGCGAGCATGGCCTCGCGGTGGGCCCGGTAGTCGGGCGAGCCGGTGTCCAGGGCGGAGGAAAGGACCGTCACAGCAGGGCCTCCGGGATGTCCAGGTGGCGGGTGCGCAGCCATTCGCCGAGCGCCTTGGCCTGCGGGTCGAACCGGTGCCGGGCGGCGACGCCCTCGCCGAGGATCCCCTCGACGACGAAGTTCAGGGCGCGCAGGCCGGGCAGGACGTGCCGGGTGACGGGCAGCGCACGGCTCTCGGGGACCAGTTGCCGGAACCGGTCGGCGGTCAGCTCGTGCGCGAGCCACCGCCAGCCGTCCTCCGACCGCGTCCACACCCCGACGTTGGCGTCCCCGCCCTTGTCGCCGCTGCGGGCCCCGGCGACGAGCCCGAGCGGGGCACGCCGCACGGGGCCGCCCGGAAGGGGATCCGGCAGGGGCGGCTCCGGTACGTCCTCGAGGGCGCGCGTGTCCTGGGCCGGCGGCACGGTGACACGGCGGCCGTCGTGGAGGACGGCCACATGGTCGACGGCGTCCTGGGGGACGTACGCGGCCTCGAAGACGCCGTAGGGCGCGCCCTTCCCCGGCGGGGCCAGGACGTGGAAGCCGGGGTAGCCGGCCAGCGCCAGCTCCACGGCGGCCCCGCTCAGCGCCCGTCCCACGGCCTCCTCGACGGGGTCGCGGACGACGAGCCGGAGCAGGGCGCTCGCGGTCTCCTGGGTGCCGGCGTCGGGCCGGTCGGTGCGGACCAGGTCCCACCGCACCTCGGCGGGCCGGGCCTCGGCGGCCCCGAGGGCGTCCTCCATCTGCAGCCTGACCAGCTCGGCCTTGTACTCGATGTCGAGCCCGGTGAGGACGAAGGTCACTTCGTTGCGGAAGCCGCCGAGGCGGTTGAGGCCGACCTTGAGGGTGGGCGGCGGGGCCTCCCCGCGCACGCCCTCGACGCGCACCCGGTCGGGCCCGTCCTGGCTGAGCCGTACGGTGTCCAGCCGGGCGGTGACGTCGGGCCCGGCGTACCGGGCCCCGCCCGTCTCGTACAGGAGCTGGGCCGTCACCGTGCCGACGTCCACGAATCCGCCGGTGCCGGGGTGCTTGGTGAGGACGCAGCTGCCGTCCTCGTGGAGCTCGGCGAGCGGGAAGCCGGGGCGGCGGAGCCGGTCGAGGGGGTGTTCGGCGGCGAAGGCGTAGTTGCCGCCGGTGGCCTGGGCGCCGCACTCCAGCAGGTGCCCGGCGACGACGGCGCCGGCGAGGCGGTCGTGGTCCTCCGGTGCCCAGCCGAAGTGGGCGGCGGCCGGCCCGGTCACCAGGGCCGCGTCCGTCACGCGCCCGGTGACGACGACGTCCGCGCCCTCGCGCAGACAGGCGGCGATGCCGAAGCCGCCGAGGTAGGCGTGGGCGGCGAGGCTGTCCCTGGGGATCCCCCCTGCTCGAGCGGAGCCGAGGGCTCGGGGGAGGTGGGCTCTGAGGTCGTCGCCCTCGACGTGGGCTACGCGCACGGGGACACCGAGGCGGTCGGCCAGCTCCCGCACCGCGTCGGCGAGTCCAGCGGGGTTCAGGCCGCCGGCGTTCGTCACGATCCGCACGCCCCGCTCGTGGGCGAGCCCGAGGCATTCCTCCAGCTGCCGCAGGAAGGTGCGGGCGTATCCGGCCGCCGGGTCCTTCAGCCGGTCCCGGCCCAGGATCAGCATGGTCAGCTCGGCGAGGTAGTCGCCGGTGAGGACGTCCAGCCCGCCGCCGGTGAGCATCTCGCGCATGGCGTCGAAACGGTCGCCGTAGAAGCCGGAGGCGTTGCCGATCCGCAGGGCCCGGGGCGTCACCCGGCCGCCTCCTTGGGCGCCCGCCCGGCGCCGGGCGGCCCGGCGAAGGCCTGGGCGATGTCCAGCCAGCGGTCGGCGTCCGGGCCCTCGGCGCGCACGGCGAGGTCGGCGCGGTGGGAGCGCTGGGTGACCAGCAGGCAGAAGTCGAGGGCGGGCCCGGTGACGCGCTGGGGGGCGTCCTCGGGGCCGTACGTCCACAGCTCGCCGGAGGGACCCCGCACCTCCACCCGGAACTCCTCACCGGGCACGGGCAGCCCCCGCGCTCCGAAGGCGAAGTCCCGCGCCCGCACCCCGATGCGCACCACGTGCCTGAGCCGGTCGGTAGGCGTGCGCACCACCCCCAGCGCGTCCGCCACGTCCTGCCCGTGCGCCCAGGTCTCCATCAGCCGCCCGGTCGCCATGGATGCGCCCGACATGGGCGGCCCGTACCAGGGGAACCGGGCTCCTGGCGGCGCCGCGCGCAACGCGGAGTCGAGGGCCGCCCGCCCCTTCCGCCACCGCGCCAGCAGCTCGTCCGGCGGCAGCCGGGCATCCTCCTCCGCCCCCTGGTCGACGAACGACCCGGGCGCGGCGAGCGCCTGCTCGACCAGCGCGTGGAAGCCGTCCGGGTCGGTGACGGCGAGAAGGGCGGACCGGTCGGTCCAGGCGAGATGGGCGATCTGGTGGGCGACGGTCCATCCGGCCGCGGGGGTGGAGAGTCCCCACTGCTCGGCACTCAGCCCGGCGACCAGCCGGTCGAGTTCTTCGCTTTCCTCACGCAGATCGTCGAACACGGGCGTCGGATCGGCCATGAGGGGAGCATGTCAGCGCCCGCGAGAGCAATCAAGCATGCGTGCATGCTTTTTCGTGTGATGTCCGCGGTCGTCACCGCGGAGGCGAGCCCGCCGTCAGGAGTCCGCCCGCGGCGCCGGCGCCTTCCCCCGGCCCACCTGCGTCCGCACCGCCCCCATGCTCGCCGCGATGACCAGGGCGATCGCGACGGCCTGCGGAGCGGTGAGGGACTGGCCGAGGACGAGGAAGCCGGCCGTGGCGGCGAGGGCCGGTTCCAGGCTCATGAGGATCGCGAAGGTGGAGGCGGGCAGACGGCGCAGGGCGAGCAGTTCGAGGGTGTAGGGCAGGACGGAGGACAGCAGCGCCACCGCCGCGCCCAGCCCGAGCGTCACCGGGTCGACCAGCTTCGCGCCCGCCTCGGCGATCCCCAGCGGCAGGAACAGCACCGCCCCCACCGCCATCGCCAGGGCCAGCCCGTCGGCCTGCGGGAAACGGCGGCCCGTACGGGCGCTGAAGACGATGTAGGCCGCCCACATGCCGCCCGCCGCCAGCGCGAAGGCGACACCGACGGGGTCCAGACTGCCGAAGCCACCGCCCCCGAGCAGGAAGACACCGCCCAGGGCGAGACCGGCCCACACGAGGTTGACCGCGCGGCGTGAGGCCAGGACCGACAGGGCGAGCGGGCCGAGGACCTCCAGGGTGACCGCCGGACCGAGCGGGATGCGGGCGGCGGCCTGGTAGAAGAGGCCGTTCATGCCGGCCATCGCGATACCGAAGACGACGACCGTGCCCCAGTCGGTGCGCGAGTGCCCGCGCAGCCGCGGCCGGCAGACCACCAGCAGCACGATCGCGGCCACCACCAGCCGCAGGGTCACCACGCCGAGCGCACCCGCCCTCGGCATCAGCGCCACGGCCAGCGCGCCACCGAACTGCACCGAGACACAGCCGCCGAGCACCAGGCCGACCGGACCGAGCGAACCGAAACGGCCCGGCCCCCCGGGCACGGGCACGTCGGCCGACGGGGAGGCGACAGGGGCCGAGGGGGACGTCGAAGG
>NZ_POTZ01000397.1 GCF_003236365.1 Streptomyces sp. NTH33 | reverse complement strand
CCTGCCCGACCCGGCGGACACCGGCGGCGCGCCGCCGGTGTCCGCCGGGTCGGGCAGGGTGGCGAGGGCGGCGGGCGGTATGAGGGCGTGGGTGATGCGGTGCTCGTCCAGGACGGTGGCCAGCTCGTCGCCCAGCCAGGGCCCGTCCGGCGGTACGACCAGCAGGGCGCCGGACAGGACGGAGATGCACAGCTCCAGTACGGAGGCGTCGAAGCTGGGTGAGGAGAACTGCAGCACGCGGTCGCCCGGGCCGACGGCGTACCGCTCGGCGGCGGCCGCGGCGAAGGCGCCGATGCCGCGATGGGTGACGGTGACGCCCTTGGGGGTGCCGGTGGAGCCGGAGGTGAAGATGACGTACGCCGCGTGGTCGGGGAGCACCCGCCCCCCGGCCGGGTTCGCCTCCTGGTCCCCGGCGTCCATCAACTGGTCCCCGGCGTCCATCAACTGGTCCCCGGCGTCCATCAGCGCGCGGACCCGGCCCGGGTCGTCCAGGACGACGGCCGGTGCGGCGTCGGCGAGCATCAGGGCACGCCGTTCGGCCGGATAGCCGGGGTCCACGGGGAGGAAGGCGGCACCGGTCAGGGCCACGGCCAGCTCGGCGGCGATCAGTTCCATCGAGCGCGGCAGGACCAGCGCCACCGTCCGCTCCGGTCCGGCGCCGCTCGCGACGAGGTGGGCGGCGAGGCGGCCGGCCCGCCGCGCGAGTTCCCCGTACGACCAGGTGCGCCGGCCGTCGGTCACCGCGGGGGCGTGCGGGTCGCGCGTCACCCACCCGGTGAACAGCTCACCGAGCGGGATGTGTCGGGTGGCGTGGTCCGCGTGGTTCGGCGGGGTGGTGCCGGCCGGTGCGGAGGCGGGCGCGGCGGGGCGCTGGGCGTGCAGGTCCGTCATCGGGGTGAAGTCCTTCGGCCGTGGGGGCGGCGCGCGGACCCGGCGCGCCGGTCTCGGGCAGCCCGCGGGCACACCAAAGCGGTGCGCGGGCACACCAGAGCGGTGCGGGGGTCCGGGCGTACGGGGCGGGTGCGGGACGCGGGCGCGGTCAGACGGTGCCGGTGCGGCGTGCGGTGCGTCCGGATATCTGCAGGCGGTCGATGGTCCCGGTGGCGGGGTCGCGGTGGAAGCGGCCGCCGGGCTCGTGCCGGCCGGTTGCCGGGTCGACCAGATCGCAGGACAGATCCGGGTAACACACCAGTGGAATGGGGTAGTCGCCGTCGACGGACAGGGTCGGCGTGCCGTCCCCGTCGAGCTTGACCGCGTACTCGGTGCCCCCGTTGCGGTAGGTGCCGGCGCACTCCGGCAGCGGTACGGCGGGACCGCGGCGGGCGGTGGCCGGGGCGGTCGGCACGCGTATGCCGGTGAGCCGGGCGAGGTCGGCGGTGAGGTCCCGCCACAGGGCGGTGGCGCCGCCGGCGTTGCCGGTGAAGGCGACGACGACGCCGCTGTCCGGCTCGGCCCGCAGATGGCAGGAGGTGCCCTGGGCGTTCCCGTCGTGTCCGCACCACACGCGGCCGTCCTGCTGGAAGAGGGCGAGGCCCAGGCCCCAGGAGTCCGCCAGGGCACCGGGGTCGGCGGCCGGTTCGGGACGGCGCATCCGGGCGGCGACGGACGCGGGCAGGGCGGTGGACCGGCCGATGACGGCCCTCCCCAGGGCCACCAGGTCCTCGGCGCTCGCCAGCAGGGCTCCGGCCGGAGCCTCCACCGGGGCGAGGTTCTGGTGGGCCGGGCGCACCAGTCCCGTGGCCGTGTTGAGTGCGTGTCCGGTGGCGACCGGCCGCGCGGGGGCGGCGTCGCCGAGGAAGGCGGGGACGATGCCCAGGGGTTCGAGGAGGAGCGCTCGCAGCGCTTCCTGCCAGGTCATGCCCGTCACTTCGGACAGGAGCCGGCCGGCGGCGACGTAGCCGGCGTTGGAGTAGGAGAAGCCGGTTCCCGGCGGGAACAGGGCGCTCTGCGCGGTGCAGACCGCCGAGAGGTAACGCGTGGTGGTGGTGCCGGCGGCACTGTCGGAGTCGGGTCCGGTGGGCAGGCCGGCGGTGTGACTGAGCAGGTGACGCACGGTCACCTCGGGCAGTAACCGTAATTCGGGCAGTAATGCGGCGGTGGGCTCGTCGAGGTCGAGGTCCCCGTCGTCGGCGAGGAGCAGCACGGCGGCGGCCGTGCCGAGCTTGGTGACGGAGCCCAGGGGTACGGCCGTGTCCGCGGTGAACGGGGTTCCCGTCAGGGCGTCGGCCGTGCCGGTGTGCACGCTGAGGGTGTGCGTGCCGGTGTGGACGGCCAGTTGGGCGCCGGGCACGCGGTGGGCACGCGCGAGGGAGTCGAGGCGGCTCTGCAACTCCTGGCGCGGCGGGGACGGCGGCCGGTCGGCGGCCGGAGCGGCGGTGGGGTACGGCATGAGAAGGGAACTCCTGGTGAGAGCGGGTGCGGGGAGAGAACACGGCCGGCCCGCGGGTGAGCGGTGCGGGACCTGCGCGTGTCGACGCGCGTCACGGTCTGGTGACGGCGATCGGCAGATGGCGTACGCCGACGATGACGGCCGGGTTCTGGTACGTGACGTCGTCGTAAGAAGGGACCGCGAGGGCGGAGAAACGTTCCATCAGCATATGCAGCGCGATCCGTGCTTCCAGCCGGGCCAGGGGCGCGCCGAAGCAGAAGTGGATGCCGTGGCCGAAGGTCAGATGGGGATTCGGACTGCGGGCCACGTCGAAGGCGTCCGGAGCGGTGAAGCGGGCGGGATCACGGTTGGCGGCACCCAGGTGCGCCATCAGCAGGGTGTCGGCCGGGATCTCGTGGCCGCCGAGCACCACCGGCCGGGTGGTGCGCCGTCCCAGCTCGGGGAAGGGCGGCAGCCAGCGCAGTACTTCCTCGACGGCGTCCGGCAGCCGGCCGGGGTTCTCGCGCAGCAGGGCGAGGGGAGCGGGATGCCGGTCGAAGAGGACCACGGCGTTGCCGAGCAGCGCGGTGGTGGTGATGTGCCCGGCGACCAGCAGCAGGGCGACGAACCCGACGATCTCCTCGTCCGCCAGGCGCGTTCCGTCCACCTCGGCGGTGAGGAGTCTGCTGGTGAGGTCGTCCCCGGGGTGGGCGCGCCGGTGCCGGATGTGGTCCAGCACGTAGCCGTTCATCTCGCGCACGGTCGGGGCGATGGCCTCCAGCGCCCGTTCCAGGTCGGCCATGTCGAGGCTGTCGCCGAGCTGGTCGCCACCGAAGAGGGTGCCGGCCCACTCCTGGAACAGTCTGTGGTCGTCGGCGGGGATGCCGAGGAGTTCGGCGATCACGATGATCGGCAGGGGGTAGGCGAGGGTGTCGACCAGGTCGAACCGGTCGTGGTCGGCGACACCGTCGAGCAGGCGCGCGCACACGGCCTCGATGCGCGGTTCGAGCCCGTGGACCACTCTCGGGGTGAAGGCCTGGCTCACCAAGGTGCGGAGTTTGCGGTGTTTCGGCGGGTCCATGCCGACGAAGTTGCCCTGCCGGAAGGTCTCGAAGTCCTGCTGGGTGGGGGCGATCGGCGTGAGGTCGGAGGAATACGTCGCCGGGTCGGCGAGGACGGCGGCGACCCCCTGGTAATCCACGACACGCCACTGCCCCTGCCCTTCGTCGTAGGCCACGGGGCCCGCCTCGTGCAAGGACCGCCACCGGTCGGGTAACGCGTCCAGGGGCGATTCGGTCCCGGACAGTCGTGTGCTTGTCACCGTTTCTCCTTGGGTGAGGACGCGCGGGCCCGGCGGTGGGTCACCGGCGGTGCCGCGGGTTCGCCGGGCAGGAAGCCGTGGCCGTCATGGGCGTGGTCAACGGGCGTGGCACCGCGCGGCAGCCCTCGCTCCGCGCCAGGTGGCCGACTCGTGGTCGGGCTGGGCCGACCGCCGCTCGGGAACGACCCGCCCGTCCTCCCTTCACGGAACGCGGGTGGCCCCCGGGGGCGTCAGGAAGCCCGGGGACAGGTTCCGTACGGCAGGGCTGCGGTTCCGAGCGGTCCGGACGTCCGCCGTGCGGCCGGCAGGCCCGCACGCCCGCAGTCTGGTGACACGTGCCTCGGGCACCAAGCAGACATCACTGCATCCCCCCGTGACTTCCCCCCGCGCAGCAGCCCTGCGCAGGACTCTCCTGTCTCACGATTCAGTGCTTTGCGTGCCAAGAAAGCGCTTCGACACGATTCATCCGAGCCGAATGCGCTCACAGTTTTCACGTCGGGTCACGTTATGGCAACCCCCCGAAACCGAAGGGGGACGGCCCGTCAGCGGCCCACCGCCAGGGGCGTGTATCCCGCCGTTCCACACCCAAACCCCTTGCATCAAAGGGAAATTGACTTTCCTCTCGGCAACCGGGCCATGACCGCCACCACCTGCACCGTTCACCTCGGACTCATGGACGCTTGTCCCCTTGGGGCCGGCCGGATCCGGCATGTCCGAACACCGCCCGGCACGGGGAACGACCTGGCGCACGGAGGAAGCCACCGGTGCTCAAGGTCACCGCACGTGCGCGGGCGTACGCCAAACGAACTCGCGGCAGTACCGCGAGCCCCCACGAGCCCCAGCGAGCCTCGACACGCCGCCCGTCATCGCCCGTCGGCGTCGGCGCACTCGGCGACGAGCCGCACGACGGTGTCCGGATGGTCCGTCAGGAAGAAGTGCTCCCCGGGGAGGATCTCCAGCCGGAAACCGGCCGTGGTGTGACTCTTCCAGGCTGCGGCCTCCTCCGGCGCGACCCGCGGGTCCCGGTCCCCGGTCAGGCAGAGGACGGGCGTGTTCACCACGGCGTCGGGGACCGGCCGGTACCGGGTGACCGCCCGGTAGTCGTTGCGTAGGACGGGCAGGAACAGGTCCATGAGTTCCGGGCTGCGGACGATCGCCGGGTCGGTGCCGCCGAGACCGGCAAGGTGGTCGAGGATCTCCTGATCGGAGTCGAAAGCCGGGATCTCGCGCGGTGCCGACGGGGCGGTCCGGCCGGAGACGACGAGACGGCAGTGTGCCGTCAACCGGTCGCGCCCGAGCCGGAGTACCGACTCGAAGGCGACGGACGCCCCCATGCTGTGGCCGACCAGCACCAGCGGCACGGGCTCCGCCGCCCATCGCCGCAGGGACGGCATCAGCCGGTCGGCGAGTCCTTCGACGGTCGCCACGAACGGTTCAGCGAAGCGCTCCTGCCGCCCCGGGTACTGAACGGCCGCGACGTCGTACCCCTCGGGGAAACGCCGCGCGAACGGCGCGTAGAACGAGGCGGCGCCACCGGCGTGCGGAAAGAAGAGCACGCGCACGCGGGGTGGCACGGCACCGCGCAGAGGTCTGATCCAGGGGTCCTTGCCCTCCATCGGCGCTGCCCGCCCTTCTTCCCTGTGGCCGGGGTTGGCGTGCCCGGCCGATCCGGTGTGGCCATCGCCGACCGTACGGTGCCCGTGCGCCGACCGTCGAGGGGCACCTCGCGGGGCGCGACTGCCAGGTGTCCGGTGCCGGGGGGCGGCAGAGACCGGCCGGTACGTGACCTTCGTCCGCCGGGAACCGGGTTTGCCCGGTGACGGCAAGGGCCGCGGTCGGCGGGCAGTCGCCGCCGCCCGACAGATCAGGTGGCGAACTCGTGACGTCCCGGGGAAGCGGCGAAGACGGCGCAGCCGTCCTCCGTGCGCAGGAACTTCGCTGTGCCATGGGCGACTTGGTCCGCGCCGCCTTCAGCGACGGGAATCCAGACCTCGGCGGGGGCGTGGGCCGGGGTCACCTCGCCCCAGGGCCCGGAGCCCCACACGGCGAGCACCTTGGCCGCCGACCAGGCGTCGTCGTCGAACTCCGGTGCGGTCCAACTCCCCGGCGGCTCCTTGTCATCGGCTCTCCAGTCGGCGCCGGCGGGCACCGAGCGCACCGTGCCGTCCGCCGACGTCAGCTCCAGGGCGACGAGGAGGCCCGCGGGGCTCTCCGAGGCGTTCGTCGCCGCGACCGCGAGGACGGCCGTACCGGAGCCGAGCCGCGCCGTGACGTCGGTGAGGGCGGGACGACGCCAGTTCTCGGCGCCGTCCGCGTCCGCGTGGGCCACCTGCACACCGTTCACGTACGCCGTGTAGCCGTCGTCGGCGTTCGTCACCAGGCGTGCGCGGGTGACACCGGGCGGGACCTCGACGCGGGCCCCGAACCAGCGGGTACCGGCCGGTGCGCTGCTCACCGGGCCCCCTCGGGAAACCAGATCCACGAGGTGTCCTCGAGGCCGGGCGCGCCGACCAGCGCGGCGGGCGCGGCGATCCAGCGCGCCGACCAGTCGTCGAGCCCCGTCTCCCACCAGGACGGGGCGCTCCATTCCGACGCCTTCCCCGAGGCGTCCCGGACACGTACCTGCCAGTGATAGCGGGTACGGGGCTCCAGGGCCGACCCCGCGTACGGCACGAGGACGGAGTCCCG
Source organism: Streptomyces sp. NTH33 (assembly GCF_003236365.1). Lineage (GTDB taxonomy): Bacteria > Actinomycetota > Actinomycetes > Streptomycetales > Streptomycetaceae > Streptomyces. The sequence goes on along the minus strand of NZ_POTZ01000397.1, from coordinate 97 downwards.
CGAGGTGACCCTGCCGCTGCCCCAGACGTCGGGGTGGACGAGCCGGCCCCCCTTCGCCCCGACGTCTGGGGCAGCGGCAGGGTCACCTCGCGGGACT
>NZ_POTZ01000396.1 GCF_003236365.1 Streptomyces sp. NTH33 | reverse complement strand
GGCGCGGAACGGACGGCCCGGCCGTACGGGCGCCGGACGGCGGACGCGGGCCGGCGGGCCGGCGCTCTCCTCAGGCCGTCCGCGCGAGGCGGCGGCGGTTCTGGCTGGCCGGGGCGGCCCTGCTGGCCGGATCCGCGGTGCTGCAGGCCGCGGCGCTGGCCGTCGGCAGTCTGTCACTCGTCCAGCCGCTGCTGGCCACCGAACTGCTGTTCACACTGGTGCTGGGCAGCGTCGTCTTCCACTGGCGCCCGGCCCGGGGCACCTGGCTGTCCTTCCTGGCCCTGGCCGCCGGGCTGGCCCTCTTCCTCGGTGCCGCCGCGCCCTCCGCCGGACGCGCCACGGCCGAGGCGGGACGCTGGATCCCGGTCGGCATCGCCCTCGCCTGCCTGGTGACCGTGCTGCTCGTCGTGGCACGGCTGGTCAAGGGGCCGCCCCGGGCCGCCGTACTCGGTCTGGCGGCGGCCGTGCTGTTCGCGGCGACGGCGGCCCTCCTCAAGGAGGTGACGGGGGTGTATCCGCAGGGCCTGGCCGCGCTGGCGACCAACTGGACGCCGTACGCCACGGCGGCCACCGGCCTGGCCGCCTTCGGGCTGCTCCAGCTGGCCTTCCACGCGGGCACCCTGGTCGCCTCCCAGCCCGCCCTCACCCTCGGGGACGCCGTGACGAGCGTGGCGCTCGGAGTGGCCCTGTTCGGGGAAGAGATCGCCCTGGGCGTGCGCGTGCTTCCCGAGGCCATCGGCATCGGCCTCCTGGCGGCCGGCACGGTCGGCCTGGCCCGCTCTCCCGCCGTGTCGGGCAAGTGGGACGCCGAGCCGGCGCGCGGCACGGTCCCCGGCCGGGGAAGGGCACAGGCGGAACACCCGTGAGGAGGCCACAGATGGGAGGACCCGGCAGCCGTGCCGTGCGGACCACGGCGGCGGCGCTCGCGCCCGTCGCCGCCGTCGCGGCCGCGCACATCGTCCCGGCGGCCACCTGGCTGCCCCGCTTCCGTGCCCTGTGCTTCCCGCGCCTGGCGGGGACCGGCCACCCCGACCACATCGCACTGACCTTCGACGACGGTCCGGACCCGGCCTGTACGCCGCACTTCCTGGACGAGCTGGACCGGCTCGCCGTGCGCGCCACCTTCTTCGTCCTCGGCGAGAGGGTGGCCCGGTACCCCGGGCTCACCCGGCACATGGCGGAGCGGGGCCATGAACTGGCCGTGCACGGCTGGACCCACAGCCGCCCCTGGCTGCCGGCCCCGGGCCGGGACCTGCGGGAGACGGCACGGGCGGCCGACGTCCTGCACGACACGACCGGCAGGCGCCCGCACTGGTACCGCCCGCCCTACGGCATCCTCACCTCCGGCCGCTGGGCCGCCGCCCGGCGCGCCGGCCTGCGACCGGTGCTGTGGACCGCCTGGGGCCGGGACTGGACGCCGGACGCCACCCCCGCCGCCGTCCACACCACCGTCACCGCCGGCCTGCGCGGCGGCGGCACGATCCTCCTCCACGACTCCGACCACGCCTCGTCCCCCGGCTCCTGGCGCATCACCCTCGCCGCCCTCCCCGCCCTGATCACCACCTGCCACGCGGCCGGCTGGACCGTGGGCCCCCTGTCCGACCACGGCCTGCACCGATCCCGGAGGACATGACCCCGCGTACCCTCGACGTCATGTCCTCCCACGTCCTGATCCTCGGCGGCACGGCCGAGGCACGTGAACTGGCCGCGGTGCTCGCGGTGCGCGAGGGCGTGCGGGTGACCAGTTCGCTGGCGGGGCGGGTGACACGGCCCGGCGCGGTGGACGGGGAGGTGCGCGTCGGAGGCTTCGGCGGGGCGGAGGGACTGGCCGCGTGGCTGCGGGAACACCGCGTGGACGCCGCCGTCGACGCCACCCACCCCTTCGCCGAGACGATCACGCGGAACGCGGCGCGGGCCGCGGCGGCGACCGGCGTGCCCCTGGTGGTACTGCGCCGGCCCGGCTGGCGGCCGGAGCCCGGGGACCGCTGGCGCGCCGTCGACTCACTGGACGCGGCGGCCGGACTGCTGCCCCGGCTGGGCCGCCGGGTCTTCCTCACCACGGGACGGCTCGGCCTCGCCGCCTTCGCCCACCTGACCGAACCGCACTTCCTCGTACGGTCGGTGGAGCCGCCCGAGCCGCCGGTGCCGCCCAACCTGCGGGTCGTACTGGCCCGGGGACCGTTCACCGAGGCCGACGAGACGGAGCTGCTCAGGACGCACCGCGTCGACGTACTGGTGACCAAGGACAGCGGGGGCGCGGCCACGGCGGCCAAACTCTCGGCCGCACGCCGCCTCGGGCTGCCGGTCGTCGTCGTACGGCGCCCGCCGCTGCCGCCGCGGCTGACCGCCGTACCGGACGTGACCGCCGTACTGGAATGGCTCGGGCCGCTTACTCCTCCGGGCGCCGCCGCAGCAGATACGTGTCCATGATCCAGCCCTTGCGCTCCCGCGCCTCGGCCCGCAGCCGCTCGATGCGCGGCGCGGCCTCGGCGATCGGGCCGGCGGCCAGGATCTCGTCCGGGGTGCCTATGTAGGCGCCCCAGTAGATGTCGATGTCCTGGTCGGCGTACTGCCGGAACGTCTGGTGGGCGTCCAGCATCACCACCACGTCGTCCACCCCCTCCGGGAACCCCTCGGCGAGCCGCCGGCCCGTGGTGATCTGCACCGGCCGGGCGACCCGGTTGAGCCCCGTACGGTGCCGGGCCACCAGCGCGGAGACGCTGCTGATGCCGGGCACCACGTCGTACGCGAACTCCACCGCGCCCCGCGCCAGCACCTCCTCGAGGACGCCGATCGTGCTGTCGTACAGCGCCGGATCCCCCCACACCAGGAACGCGCCGGTCCCGCCCTCGCCCAGCTCCTCGGCGATCAGCCGCTCGTAGAGGTCCGCACGGGCACTGCGCCAGTCCCCGACGGCGGGGGAGTAGGCGGCGCCGCCCGCCGACCGGTCCCGCTCCGGGTCGCGCGCCCGGACCACGCGGTACGTCCCCTCGGGCACGTGCGTGCGCAGCATGTCCCGGCGCAACTCGACGAGGTCGGACTTCACCTCGCCCTTGTCGAGGACGAAGAACACGTCCGTCTCACGCAGCGCCCTGACCGCCTGCAGGGTCAACTGCTCCGGGTCGCCCGCGCCGATGCCGATGACATGAATCTTTCGCACGCCCCCGAGTCTGCCGTACGGCACTGACACCCCGGCACCACGCCCCTGCCCAGGGCTACGCTCCCCGAAGCCGAGGCGCCCGCTCCGCCGCGTCCACGGCGCCCGCCGCCCCGCTCTCCACGGTGTCCGCCAGCTCCCGCGCCCACGCCACGAGCGCCGGGGCGTCCATGTCGTACGGAATCCGCTTCCCGGTGTCCGCCACCCACTCCTCCACGGCTCCCGCCCCGCGCCGCAGCAGCCGGGCGCCACCGGTGACGTTGCCGCGAGCCGCGTGCGTGAGCCCCACCGCGAGCTGGGCCAGCCCGCGCCACAGGGTGCGCTCAGCCTCCGGCCCCGACTTCCAGGCGTCCTCGAAGACCTCGTGCGCGTGGAAGGGCCTGCCCGCGTCCAGCAGCGCCTGCGCCTCGGCGACCGTCTGTCCCGGGGTGCGCACCACGCCCTCGGGCTGCCGCGGCACACCGTCGGCACCGTACGGCAGGGGCCTCCCCAGCCCGTCCCGAGGCCGCGCGTTGCGCGCCCGCCCCTCACTGTCCCGGTCCCGCGCGCCGGCCGGCCTGCCGGAGGACGCGCTGCTGGATGCGCTGCTCATACGCCGATTGTCCCCCTCGCTCCCCGCCCGCTTTCGATCCGGCCCCCGAGGTGCGGTAAAGTGACGTTCACGCGATCACGCGGGTCACCGCACGTGAACGCACCGGGACGTGGCGCAGCTTGGTAGCGCACTTGACTGGGGGTCAAGGGGTCGCAGGTTCAAATCCTGTCGTCCCGACTCGGAAGAGTCACAGATCAAGATCAGGGGATGTTTCGGAGGAGTCCGAAACATCCCCTTGATCATTGCTGGGGACCAGTCGCGAACCAGCACCCCCGACCGCGTCGGCGGGCGGCCACGACCGGGCTCGACGGCGAGCACGGGACACTGGCGGGCCGGCCCGACGCGGGTACCCGGACGAGCAGCCGGAGCCGCGGTCCTGGACCCGGTCGGTGATCTCGCCGCCTCACGTGCCGCGGACAAGATCCTCCGGTGGCGATGGCGGTCGCCGGAGGACCTGTCCGGTGACACCGAGCCGCTGTGGCCGCCGCAGTTGCCCCTGCGGCGAAAGACCGCTGGGTGGCTGCGCCCGGGAGATTGCTTCGTGGCCACCACGGGGCACGGCGAGTGGACCGGAACCGAGGAGAACCGGCTCGGGGGTGGTGCTCCGATGTGGTGGAGCCATGCGGATGCTGCCACCGACCGTGAGCGGATCACCCAGGCCGGCCCGGTGACCGAGACCGGCTTGGTGAGGGGGTCCGCGGGTGCAGGCGGCGCCGCGGAACTACTGCGTCGGCGGGAGTCGGTAGACGGAGACGTGAGAACGCGACTCGGCGGTGAATTCGGTTCCGGACCAGTCCGCGTGTCTGGCCTCCCGTTCGAATCCGGCCAGCTGGGCCATGAGGTCGAGTTCGGCCGGCCAGATGTAGCGATGAGGGCTGCGGAACAACCGGGCCTGCTGGGTCTCGTCGAAGTGGAAGTGGTGCGACACCACGTGCTGGCGCAGGACGTCGTAGGTGTCCAGACCGATGTAGCCGGGTTCGGACTGCCAGACGGTGGCCGTCCGGCCCGGTGGGAGCTTGCGCAGCTCGGGTACCCAGAGCTCGATCATGAACCGCCCACCGGGCGTGAGGTGGCGGGCGGCGTTACGGAAGCACTGGACCTGCTCCTCCTGGGTGAGCAGGTTGGAGATCGTGTTGTAAACGAGGTAGACGAGGGCGTACTTCCCGGGAGCGACGGTGGTCGCCATGTCACCCATGATCACCGGGATCGTTGCTTCGTCGGCCTTGGTCCGCAGTTGCTCCACCATCGGCAGCGACAGCTCGATGCCGGTGACAGGGACTCCCCGCTCGGCGAGCGGGACGGCCACCCGGCCGGTCCCGATGGCGAACTCGAGTGCTGCTCCGTCCCCTGCGAGCTGGACGAGGCGATCCACGGTCGGCCCCAGGACCTCGGGCGCGAACATGCCGGAGCCGGGTGTGTCATAGCGCCGGGCGGCATCGGTGTCCCAGATCTTCTCCTGCTGCATTCCGTCAACGCTGGCCGTTGACCTGTGCGATGTCCAGCGAATTTCCCGCGCCGCTCCAGGGCCGGCTGTACGTGTAGGGTCTGCCCCGCCTCGTGCCCGGGGGCTTGTCGGCGTGTCCGAGGCCGGCCGCGCGTGATCCGCTGTCCGCACGTGAACCGTGCGGGAGAAGGTGGACGGTTGAAGTCCCGGATCGGATACGCCGTGCAGCCGGGCCCCGAGCCGCGCTACGTCTGCTCGCCCGAACACGGCCTGATGAACGCCTCGTTCGTCGTTCTGGGGGCGCTCCTCGTCGTCGGCGTCGCCTTCACCGGTGCGCTGTGGCGCAGGGGCGCGACCGCGATCGTGGCCCGGTGCCTGCCGGCCTGCCGGCCTGCGCCGACGTGGGATTCGTGTGGGCCGGGCCGGTACCCGTGGACGTCCACGAGAACCAGCACGTCCTGGGTGCCCTGCTCATCATGGCCATGATCAACATCGGCCTTCTGATGGCGGGTGCCGGCCTGGCGGACGACGTGCCCGGTCCGCTGCGCTGGGCGACCGGCTGCTGGGAGCAACGGCGATCACGGCCTTCGGGCCCTTTCCCTCCCACCGCTGTCTCGGACTCGGGAGGGGAGGCACGGAACGGATAGCGGCATTCCCCCTCCTGGTGTGGGCCCGGGCGGCCGCTGTCCGCGGCCTGTTCCATCAGGCGCCTCGAATGCAGGACGCGCCGCCGGGAAGGCACATCGCGCAGGCCACCCGCGGGTGATGAGGCTTTCCTTGCCAGGTCACATCCCGGTGGAGCCGTCGATGCGTTCGCGCAGGAGATCGGCATGGCCGTTGTGCCGGGCGTATTCGGCGATCATGTCCACCAGGATCCTCCGGAGCGAGACCGGTTCGCCGGTCCTCCTGCGGATCCCTGTTTCCTCCAGCGATGCGGCAGCGACCGTGATCCGCCTGGAGTGCTCGCACTCCGCCCGCCAGACGGCGAAGGCTTCGTCGACGTCTCCGTCCAGGCTGTCGAAGTCCTGGTCGGGGTCGTCGTCGGAGTAGTAGAGCATCGGAACGTCGTCGCCGGCGAACTGGATGCGGAACCACCAGCGCTCGACACCGGCCAGATGCCGCACCATGCCATGCAGGGACAGGCCGGACGGCGGCACCGCCCGTTCGGACAGCCGCTCCGGAGGCAGGCCGGCGCACTTGAGCTCGAAGGTGGCCCGGTGCCAGTCCAGGACCGCGCTCAGGATCTCCCTCTCCCCACCGACGGCGGGCGGGGCCGCCGTCCGGCCTGTCCCTGCATGGCAT
>NZ_POTZ01000395.1 GCF_003236365.1 Streptomyces sp. NTH33 | reverse complement strand
CCCCAACGGCATGACGTTCCGGGCCCTGGCGGCGGACGGGCGGGAACTGGCCGCCCGCACCTACTACTCCGTCGGCGGCGGCTTCGTCGTCGACGAGGAGGCCACCGGCGCCGACCGCGTCGTCGCGGACACCACGCCCGTGCGGTTCCCGTTCCGCTCGGGTGCCGAACTGCTCGAGATCTGCGCCCGCGAGAACCTGTCGATCAGCGAGGTGATGCTCGTCAACGAGCAGGCGTGGCGCCCCGAGGCCGAGGTGCGCGCCGGACTGCTCGACCTGTGGGCGGTCATGCGGGCGTGCGTGGACCGCGGGTGCCGGCGCGAGGGCGTGCTGCCGGGCGGACTGAAGGTGCGCCGGCGCGCGCCGGGGCTCCACCGCGAGCTGAGCGCCGCCGACCACGACAGCACGGACCCGCTGCGCGGCATGGACTGGGTGAACCTGTTCGCCCTCGCCGTGAACGAGGAGAACGCCTCGGGCGGCCGTATCGTCACCGCTCCCACCAACGGGGCGGCCGGGATCGTGCCCGCCGTACTCCACTACTACGCGCGCTTCGTGCCCGGCGCCGACGACGACGGTGTGGTCCGCTTCCTGCTGACCGCCGCCGCCATCGGCATCCTGTTCAAGGAGAACGCCTCCATCTCCGGCGCCGAGGTCGGCTGCCAGGGCGAGGTCGGGTCCGCGTGCGCCATGGCGGCGGGGGCGCTGTGCGAAGTGCTCGGCGGCAGCCCCGCCCAGGTGGAGAACGCGGCCGAGGTCGGCATCGAGCACAACCTGGGCCTCACCTGCGACCCGGTGGGCGGGCTGGTGCAGATCCCCTGCATCGAACGCAACGCCGTCGCGAGCGTCAAGGCCATCAACGCGGCACGGCTGGCCCTGGCCGGCGACGGCACCCACAAGGTCAGCCTCGACAAGGCGATCAAGACCATGCGGGACACCGGCCGCGACATGAAGGTCAAGTACAAGGAGACCGCCCGCGGCGGTCTCGCGGTCAACGTCATCGAGTGCTGACGCGAAGAACCGAGCAGAACCAAGCGGAACCAAGCGGAACCGAGCAGAAACGAGTGCTGTCCCCATGACCGACACCCCGGCCACCCCGGCTTCCCCGGTCGAGCACGTGCTCACCCTCGACTGCCCCGAGGCCCCCGGCATCGTGCACGAGGTCTCGCGGTCCCTGGTGGAACACGGCTGCGACATCGTCGACAACCAGCAGTTCGGCGACCGCCGCGGCGGCCACTTCTTCATGCGGATACGGTTCTCCGCCGGCGGCGAGGACACCGGCGACATCCTGCGCCGGGACTTCGCCGCCGTGGCGGCCCCCTTCGCCATGAACTGGCGCCTGGAGCCGGCCGGCACCCGGCGCCGTGTCCTGATCATGGTGTCCCGCTACGACCACTGCCTCAACGACCTGCTCTTCCGGGCCCGCAGCGGCGACCTGCCGGTCGACGTGGTCGCGGTGGTCTCCAACCACCGCGACCACGAGGCACTCGCCGACTGGTACGGCATCCCGTACTTCCACGTCCCGGTGACCGCCGCCACCAAGTCCGCCGCCGAGGAACGGCTGCTGGAGATCGTGGCGGAGCGCGAGGCCGAACTGGTCGTCCTCGCCCGCTACATGCAGGTCCTCTCCGACGACCTGTGCACCCGGCTCGCCGGCCGGGTCATCAACATCCACCACTCCTTCCTGCCGAGCTTCAAGGGCGCCAAGCCCTACCACCAGGCGTACGAACACGGCGTCAAGGTGGTCGGCGCGACCGCCCACTACGTCACCGCCGACCTCGACGAGGGCCCGATCATCGCCCAGGAGGTCATCGGCGTCGACCACACCCATACCCCCGAGGACCTGGTCGCCGTCGGCCGCGACGTGGAGCGGGCCGCCCGCGGGGTGCGGGAGGTGTGCGCGCAGGGTGCGCGGCTGCACGAGGCGGCGCGCGGTCTGCGCACGGACCACGCCGGTGCCGTCGCGGCCGTCCGCGCGGCCTACGACCCCCTGCGGGCCGAACTCGTCGCCCGCGAGCTGGAGCCCATCCCCGTGGCACGGCTCAGGGACGTCACCGAGGGGCGGCTGCGCCTCGGCGCCCTGGAGGCGGCGGGCTTCGGCTCGGTGCGCGCGGTGTACGAGGCGAGCCGGTACGAGCTGCGGCAGGTGCCCGGCGTCGGCGAGCAGACCGCCGACCGGGCGCTGGCCGCCGCCGGGCAGATCGCCCGGGCCGTCGCCGACACCGTCACCGTGCGCATCGACGTCGACCACCCCGACCCCCGCACCACCGCCCTGGTGATCGCCCTGCACCGGCTCGTCGAGGCCGGCCCGGAGCTGCGCCGCGCCCTGGACGCGGCCGAGCGGCTGGAGGCGCGGCTGGGCGAGCTGCTGCCCGCGGCCCGGCCCGCCGGCGGACGGCTCCGGCTGGCGCTGACCGGTCGCGCGCGCCGCGAGCGCGCCCTCGCCGCGGCCGCCGAACTCGGCGAACTGCTCACCGAGGCCGCCGGCACCGACGTACGCCTGCTGCTCGCCCAGGCCTCCACCGACCTGCTGCGCCCGGCCGTCCCCGACATCGAGGCCTGGGTCGGCTTCGAGCTGCGCCCCGCGGAGTACTACGGCCGGCTCGCCGAGGTCTCCGAGCAGCGCCCGGACACCGCGGCGAGCGAGGGCTTCGTGCCGTCGGAGGTCGCCGAGCGGGTCCGCGCCCAGCGGCTCGACGACACCCACCGCCGGGTCTCCCTGCGCGGCTACCAGGAGTTCGGCGCCCGCTTCGCGCTTACCCAGCGGCGGGTCGTCCTCGGCGACGAGATGGGCCTGGGCAAGACCGTCCAGGCCGTCGCGGCCCTGGCCCACCTCGCGGCCGAAGGCCACAGCCACTTCCTGGTGGTCTGCCCGGCCAGCGTGCTGATCAACTGGACCCGCGAGATCCGCGCCCGCAGCACCCTGCGCGCCCTGACCGTGCACGGCCCGGACCGGCAGGACGCCCACGCCGAGTGGCGCGAGCGCGGCGGCGTCGCCGTCACCACCTTCGACGTCCTGCACACCCTGCCCGCCCCGGACGGCACGCCGCCGGGCATGCTCGTCGTCGACGAGGCCCACTACGTCAAGAACCCGGACACCCGGAGATCCCGGTCGGTCGCCGCCTGGACCGGGCACTGCGAGCGGGTGCTGTTCCTGACGGGTACGCCGATGGAGAACCGCGTCGAGGAGTTCCGCGCCCTGCTGCGCCACCTCCGCCCGGACCTCGTCCCCACGGTCAGCGGCACCGACGCCGCCGCCGGCCCGCACGCCTTCCGCCGCTCCGTGGCACCCGCCTACCTGCGCCGCAACCAGGAGGACGTGCTCACCGAACTGCCCGCGCTCGTGCACACCGACGAGTGGGTGGAGCTCGACCCCGCCGACCGGGCCGCCTACCGCGAGGCGGTCGCCGAGGGGAACTTCATGGCGATGCGCCGGGCCGCGTACGCCGGTCCGGAGACGTCCGCGAAACTGCGACGGCTGCGGGAACTGGTCGCGGAGGCCGCCGCGAACGGGCTGAAGGTGGTGGTCTTCTCCTACTTCCGGGACGTGCTCGACACCGTCCGCACGGAGCTGGGCGAGGGGGTGCTCGGGCCCCTCTCCGGGAGCGTCCCGGCGGCCCGCCGGCAGCAGCTGGTCGACGACTTCACCCGCGCGTCCGGGCACGCCGTGCTGCTCTCCCAGATCGAGGCCGGCGGCGTCGGCCTCAACCTCCAGGCGGCCTCCGTGGTGATCCTGTGCGAGCCACAGGTCAAACCGACCGTGGAGCACCAGGCCGTGGCCCGCGTCCACCGCATGGGCCAGATACGCGCGGTCCAGGTCCACCGGCTCCTGGCCACCGACAGCGTCGACGACCGGCTGCTGCGCATCCTGGCGCGCAAGGAGCGCCTGTTCGACGCCTTCGCCCGGCGCAGCGACCTGGCCGACGCCACCCCGGACGCCGTCGACGTCTCCGACACGGGCCTGGCCCACCGCATCGTGGAGGAGGAACAGCAGCGCCTCACGGGGCTCGCCGAGCCGGAGTACGAGCCGGAGTACGGCTAAGGCCGGGCCAGCCCCGACTTCAGGCCCGCCCCGCACAGCGGCACCACCGCCGACTTGCCGCCGAGGGGCCGGTCCCGGACCGCCGCCCAGCAGACCGCGCTCGTCGACTCGACGTAGAGGCCGCGGGAGGCGAGATCCAGCTGGGCATGGCGGATCTGGTCCTCCGTCACGGTCAGGAAGGTGCCGCCCGAGTCGCGCACCGCGCGCAGGATCTGGCGGGCGCGGGGCGGGCGGAGGACGGCGATGCCCTCGGCGTACGTGGGGGCCGCGGTGGTCGTGCCCGTCAGGTCCTGCGCGCCCTGCTCCCAGGCGTGGGCGAGCGGGGCGACCGCCGCCGCCTGCACCGCCCACAGCGCCGGGCGCCGGTTCAGCAGACCGGCCCGATACAGCTCGGCGATCGCCAGCGCCGCGCCCAGGAGCAGGGTGCCGTTGCCCACCGGCAGGACCAGCACCTCCGGCAGGCGCCCGCCGAGGTCCTCCCACAGTTCGTGGACGTAGGTCTTGGTGCCGTGCAGGAAGTACGGGTTGTAGACGTGCGAGGCGTAGAAGGTGTCCGGCTCGTTCGCCGCCCGCCGCGCGGCCCGGCCCGCCGCCTCGCGGTCGCCGTCGACCACCGCCGGCCGGGCGCCGTGCGCCTCGGTCTGCTCCAGCTTCTTCGCCGACGTGCCCAGCGGGACGTACACCGTGCACGGCAGCCGCGCGCGGGCGCAGTACGCGGCGATCGCCGTGCCCGCGTTGCCGCTGCTGTCCGCGACCACCCGGCGCGGCCCGGAGCGCAGCCCGACCTCGGCCAGCAGCACCGCGCCCCGGTCCTTGAAGGACAGCGTCGGCATCAGGTAGTCCAGCTTCGCCGAGACCTCGTCCGTCAGCGTCACGAGCGGGGTGCGGCCCTCGCCGAGGGACACGGTGGGAGCCGGCAGCGGCAGCGTCTCGGCGTACCGCCACAGGGAGTTGACCCGTCCGGTGAGGGACTTCAGGGGCGCCGGGATGGGGGTGAAGTCGAGGTCCAGGGGGCCGTGGCAGGACGGGCAGCACCAGGCGAGGGAGTCACCGGGGACGCGGACGCCGTCCGCGGGGCAGTAACGATCCGGCAGAGGTGTCATGTCCGCAGGGTACGGGCGGCTGTTCACCGACGCTGCGTCATGGCCGCCGTACGACACGTCCGTCACCCCGCGCGAGGCTCTGGGGGAGGGCTGTTGGCCCGCCGGCCGGCGCAGAGGTGTGACGGCGGCCGGAGCGGGCAGAAAGTGCCTGGGTGCGGTGCTCGACCTGCAGAAGTCATCACATCGAGTGATTCTCTGGCCTTTGCTTGCAAGTACAACCCACGGTTGCCACGCTGTTGCTGTCTGTACAACCTGATGGGAGCGGCCAGTGACTTTCGGTGAGCAGCCGGCGTATCTGCGTGTCGCGGGTGACCTCCGCAAGAAGATCGTCGACGGTCTGCTGCCGCCGCACACCCGTCTGCCCTCCCAGGCCAGGATCCGCGAGGAGTACGGCGTCTCCGACACGGTCGCCCTCGAGGCCCGCAAGGTGCTGATGGCCGAGGGCCTGGTCGAGGGCCGCTCCGGCTCGGGGACGTACGTGCGCGAGCGGCCCGTGCCGCGCCGCATCGCCCGCTCCGGCTTCCGCCCGGCCGGCGGCGCGACCCCGTTCCGGCAGGAGCAGGCGGCCGCCGAGGCGCGCGGCACCTGGGAGTCGAGCAGCGTGCGGACCGAGGCGGGCGGCGCGATCGCCGAGCGGCTCGGCATCAAGCCCGGCGACCGCGTGATGCGCACCAAGTACGTGTTCCGGGACGCCGGCGAGGCGATGATGCTCTCCACCTCCTGGGAACCGCTCACCCTCACCGGCCGCACCCCCGTGATGCTCCCCGAGGAGGGCCCGCTCGGCGGCATGGGCGTCGTCGAGCGCATGCGCGCCATCGACGTCATCGTCGACAACGTCACCGAGGAGGTCGGCGCCCGCCCCGGCCTCGCCGAGGAACTGCTCGTCCTCGGCGGCGTCCCCGGCCATGTGGTGATGGTCGTCCGGCGCACCTTCTACGCCTCCGGCCGCCCCGTGGAGACGGCGGACGTCGTGATCCCCGCCGACCGCTACCGGGTGGCGTACCACCTGCCGGTGAAGTAGGCGCGGTGCCGATGCCGGTGCCGATGCCACCACCGGTACCGATGCCACCAGTGCGCTGATCCGCGCCGTGGTGCGTGCCCCCTGGGCGCCCCCCTCCGCGGGCCCGTCTTCCGCACCGCCCCGCGCGGGCGCCGTTTCCGGCCGTTTTCGCAGGTCGTCTCCGTGGCCGCGGTATGCCTCCGAGCGGACGTGCCGGGGCGCTCACAGGGCGCGTTCGCCTCCGTGCGCCCCAGAGGCACGATCCCCTCGCTGGCCGGTTGCCCACCTCTTGGTGAAAAGCCGTGTTCGCTGCGTGAAGGTTGGGCGTAGGCTCGGGCATATGCGTATTGCGGTTTCCTCAAC
>NZ_POTZ01000394.1 GCF_003236365.1 Streptomyces sp. NTH33 | reverse complement strand
TAGGGGAACAGGGGCGGGCACGTGGACGACGGGGCATGGGATCCGCCGCGGCGGGCCCCATGCCCCGTCGTCATACCCGTCGATTCCGGGCCCCGGGTCAAACCTCCAGGACCAGGCGCGGGCAGCCCTTCGCGGCGCGCGACACGCAGATCATCATCGTGTCGTTGGCCGCCTGTTCCGCCGGTGTGAGGATCGAGTCGCGGTGGTCGGCGGCGCCGTGCAGGATCTGCGTCTCGCAGGTGCCGCATGTGCCCTCCTTGCAGGAGGACAGCGCGGTGATGCCCTGTTCCTCGGCGACCTGGAGGATCGACTTGCCCGCGGCCACCTCGGCCACGATGCCGGACTCGGCGAACTCGACCTCGAAGGCCTCGTCGGGCGCATCGCGCACCACCTTCTTGGGCGCGAACCGCTCGGTGTGCAGTGTGCCCGCCGGCCAGTGCGCCAGGGCGTCTTCGAGCGCCTTGAGCAGCGGCTCCGGACCGCACGCGTAGACGAGCGTGTCGGCCCGGACAGTGTCGAAGATGCCTGGCAGGTCCGGGTGGCCGCACTCGTCCTGCGGCACGGGCTTCACCCGGTCGCCGTACTTCTCCAGCTCGCCGAGGAACGCCATGGACGAGCGGGTGCGACCGCCGTAGTGCAGCTCCCACTCGGCGCCCTCGGCCTCGGCCTTTTCGATCATGGGAAGGATCGGGGTGATGCCGATGCCGCCCGCGACGAAGACGTAGCGGGGCGAGGGCACGAACCTGAAGTTGTTGCGCGGCCAGCCCAGGCGGACCTGTGCGCCGACCTCGAACCGGTCGTGGATCGCCCGCGAGCCGCCCCGCCCGTTGGCCTCGCGCAGGACGCCCAGCCGCCACTCGTTCGGCTTCGACGGCGACGACGACAGCGAGTACTGCCGCACCACGGCGCCACCGCTGACCGGTATGCGGACGTCGACGTGCGCGCCGGGCTCCCAGTCCGGCAGAGCCTCGCCGTCCGGGTGGGCGAAGCGCAGCGCGACGACACCGTCGGCGATCTCCTCCTTGCCGGTCAGGACGAGGTCCATCTCACGCTTGACGCGCTTCTTCTGACGCTCGACATCGGCGACGTCCCAGACGGCGGGCAGGGACAGACGCACCGGCAGCAGCGCCATCCGGGCGAAGTCGAGCGGGACCTCGTCGGCCGGGCGCAGCGAGGGCAGCCGCTCGAAGAGCACCCTGAGTCCCGTCGCGCCCTGCACGCGGGCCAGTGCCTGGCCGAGGCACGTGTGCCGACCGGTCGTGAAGGCCAGGTGGTCGGCGGGGTCCTCGCGGTGGATGTCGAACTCGAAGGGGCGCTCGACGTGGGCGGGGTCCGTGTTCGCGCTCGCGAGCGAGACCCAGATCATGTCGCCCTGGGAAATCTTCACACCGGAGATCTCCATGTCGCGCATCGCCTTGCGGGAGGCGAAGGGCGACGACGGGCGGCGGCGCACGGTCTCCTCGAAGACGTTCGCCCACAGCGCCGGGTCCTCGAGTGCCTCGTCGATGTAGTCGCGCCTGGTGTCGAGGAACAGTACGGCGTTCGCCATCGCCTGGGCGGTGGTGTCGGCACCGGCCAGGGCGAACTCGCAGATATGAAGCGCTACTTGCGGGATGGTCAGGACGTATTCGCCGTCGCCTGCCCGCTGTGTCGCCATGTCGCTGATGAAGTCGTCGCCGGGGTTCTCGCGACGTTCGGCGACCACGGCCTGCAGTTGCGCGAAGGCGGAAGCGAACCGCTCCCACACCTCGTCGAAGATCTCCGCCGGCATCTCCTCCTGGGCGGAGGAGAGCACCCGGCCCATGTCGCCGCGCAGTTGGCGCATCATGGCGTCGTGCTCCCAGCCCAGGCCCAGGTGGGCCAGCAGGGTCTGGGTGGTCAGCTCCAGGCAGTACTCCTCCATGAGGTCGCCGGAGCCCCGCGTCTCGATCTTGTCGAGGATGCGATGGGCGCGCTCCTCGATCTGCGGACGCAGCGCCTCCATGCGGTCCTGGGTGAATCCGCGCAGCGCCGCGTTGCGGTGGATGGTGTGCAGTTCGGGATCCGTGCCCACGATCATCTCGGACATCAGGCCCTGCGGGACGACGTCGCGGTGCTTCTCGGGGACCTCGATCGTCGCGGTGTTGCCGGAGGAGGAGAACTCCTTCCAGTCGGCCAATACGCGAAGGACGTCCTCGCGCTTGGTGACCACCCATGCGTTGAGCCACGGGTACCAGAACACCGGATGCTCGTCGCGCACCTTGGCGAAGTGCATCGACGGATCGCGGTAGTAGTCGTCGCTCATGGCGTCGAAGCCGTGCGCGACGGGGCAGCGGCCGACGGCGGGTGGTGTCACGGTCTCGGTCATCATCGACTCCTTTTCCTACAGGGCCGCGGCCACGGCCATGGTCGACAGCTTCTGGAAGCGGGCGACGTTCTCGCTCTCCTCCATGACTCCGGCGGACAGGAACACGAAGGTGAGGTCGCGCTCGGGGTCGACCCAGAACAGCGACGACCCGGCGCCGTAGTTCCCGTGCGTGCGCGGCGACGTGAAGGGGCCGAAGAAGCTGGGCGCGGTGCCCGTGCCGGAGAGCGAGAAGCCGAGGCCGAAGTTGCCGCGGGGTATCTCCCAGCCGCGGGCGGCCGCCATCTGGGCGTACAGGTCGTTCGGCATGTCACCGGTCTGCAGGGTGGTGGCCTGGTCGACGATCGACGGAGCCAGCACCCACTGCCCGTCGTGCAGGCCGCGACGGCGGATCATCTCGGCGAACGCGAAGACGTCGCGGGCCGTGGAGACGGAGCCCACCCACGGCATCTCCGCGTCCTCGGTAATGTGGTCGTTGAGACACTCGATGTCGCTCGGCTGCAGGAACCCGCCCTCGGGCAGGTACGCCTTGAGCGGCACGGCCCGGTCCTTGAGTGCCGCCGGGAGACCGAACGAGGTCTCGTCCATGCCCAGCGGGTCGAAGATCAGCTCTCGGGCCAGGTCACGGAACGACGGGGCACCGTAGGCGCGGCGCACCATCTCGCCCATGAGCGCGTGGTTGATCGCCGGCGCGTAGTTGAGGTTGGTGCCGGGTTCGAACAGCACGTCCACCGTGGACAGGGCCTGGATGACGTCCGCGAGGACGCCGAAGCGGTCCGGTCCGAGTCCCGGGTTCGGTGTCGGCGGCATGCCGGAGCGGTGCGTGAGCAGGTGGACGAGGTTGATCCGGTCCTTGCGGAGCATGTGGAACGGGTCGGTTCCGAGGAACTCCGGGATCAGGTCCACGACGCGGGTGGAGAGGGCCAGCCTGCCCTCTCCGATCGCCCGCAGCGCCATCGCGTTGGTGAACGCCTTGGTGAGCGACAGCACGCGGAACACGGCATCGGGCCGCAGCTCGCGGCCGGTGGCGCGCTCGTGCCAGCCGAGCGTGGTGTCCACGACGACGTCCCCACCACGGGCGAGGATCAGGTGCGCGCCGTCGTAGGTGCCGGCCGCGATGTCGCTCGTGATCTCGGCGACGAACCGCTCAAGTGCGCGGCCGTCCACGTCGGCACGTGCCACGACGTCGGGGCCGGCAGTCCGCGCGACGGGGACGGTGGTGGTGTCGGAGGTCATGGTCGTCGGGCCTCTCACTGCATCACGAGCCCGCCCGAGGGCGAGATCGTCTGACCGGTGTAGTACGAGCCGTCCTCGCCGGCGAGGAACAGGACCGTCTTGGCGATCTCCTCGGGCGTGGCCGTGCGGCGGATCGGCTGGAGGCCGACGAGGAAGTCGACGAACTCGTCGTCGCTCTGCCGGAAGAGCGGGGTGTCGATGGCACCGGGGGCGAGGGCGTTGACGCGGATGCCGAACGGGGCGAGTTCGACCGCTCCCTCGCGGGTGAGCCCGAGGACGGCGGCCTTCGAGGCCGGGTAGTAGGGCGGCATGGCCACACCCATCAACGCCGCGGCCGAGGAGAAGTTGACGATGGCGCCGCCGCCGTTCTTCTTCAGCAGCGGGGTGGCCGCGCGCATGGTATAGAAGGTGCCGTAGAGATTGATCTTCAGGACGCGGTCGAAGTCCTCGTCCGTGATGTGCTCGATGAACTCCGGGTTGTGACGGCGCCCCTCCTTCATCGCGAGGAAGCCCTTGTAGTTCTCCTCGTTGAGCGCTTCCAGCGCGGCCCGGTTCGGGGCGTTGACGCCGGCGGCGTTGACCAGGGTGCTCAGACGGCCGTGGTCCGCCTCCACCTGGGCGAACGCCTCGCCCACGGCCGTGCTGTCGGCGATGTCGAAGGCGAGCGGGACTGCGCGTCGCATGCCGTCGAACGCGGTCTTCAGCGCTTCGGCGGAGATGTCGGCGCCGTAGACGACGGCGCCTTCCTCGTGGAACGCGCGGGCCACCGCGAGGCCCATGCCGGAGGCTGCTCCAGTGACGAATACAACGTGGTCGGCGAACTTCATTGCTCCTCCTTGAGCACTCCAGGTCACCGCGACGGGTTCGCAATACGAGGAGGGTTCCACGTTCACTAGACATATGTCTAGTGAACCGGAGTGGAAATTCCGGCGTACCGAAGCGGGACCGAGCACACGGACCCACCTCCGGGAAGGACCCAGGACCCGCGACCCGACAGACGCCGGGCCGGGCCCGGGCGGCCCTCACCGCCTGCGGGCTCAGAGCCCCGCGGTGACCTCGACACGACCGCTCGGGCGCAGCACGAGACCGGCCAGGACGGCGACGAGACCCACCGGCGGCGGCCACGAGCAGGCCGACGCCGCAAGCACCCGCGGTCGGCGCGCCGGCGGCCCGGTCGGCGTTGCCGGCCGCGATGGCGGCACACAGGGCAGCACCCAGGCTGCCCGGGTCGACGGCAGTGGGAGGTCCGCACTCATCGAGGCGTGGAGCGGGATCGCCGTCATCGTCCCGACCTCGTTGGGCATCTGCGGCGCCGAGAAGGTCAGCGCCACGGGGAGGCCGACCTGGCACCGGGGCACAGTCCGGGCCTCGGACGCGGCGGAGCCCGCGTCGGCGCGGGAGGGCATCTTGGACATCGTTGCCGCTCCTTGCTCCGCGCCGCGCGGACACGACGCCGC
The DNA here is from genome assembly GCF_003236365.1 of Streptomyces sp. NTH33. GTDB lineage: Bacteria > Actinomycetota > Actinomycetes > Streptomycetales > Streptomycetaceae > Streptomyces. The sequence goes on along the minus strand of NZ_POTZ01000394.1, from coordinate 1,483 downwards.
GCGAGGGGGGCGGCGCACAGCTTCGCCGACCCCAGTTCACTTGGCAAGTGTCTAGTGAAATATTTCGCGGCGCAGGGCTCGGAGAGTCGGCGCCAGGCCTCAGGCCGGGTAGTCCGGGTCCCCCTGCAGAGCGTGTGCGAGGGCGTCGGCGAGCTCCAGCACGATCGCCTCGAAGAACGCCGGACGGTCGCGCACGACAGCGAAGTAGAACGCGCGCTCGATGGTCATCGCGAGCGCGACGAGCCGTGCCCGGGCTCGCTCCGCCGTGAGGCCGCGCGCGGTGAGCCGGTCGACGACGGCGGGCATCGCGTCGGCGATCCGGCCGTACAAGCCGAACCACTCGTCCGCGACGGCCGTCTCGTTCGCGAGCGCCTGCTCCATGGAGGTGAACTCCATACGGTACCGGCGCCACATGGCGGCGTGCTCGCGCAGCCACTTCTCGGTGGCCACGGGCGTGGGCTCGACGAGAGCCAGCCGCCTGTACGCGGCGAGCACCTCCGGTTCCACGCCGCGCATGATCTCGACGACGATCTCGCCCTTGGAGTGGAAGTGCAGGTAGAACGTGGCCCGCGAGACCTTCGCCGCGCGCGCGATGGCGTCCGCCGTCGTCGCCGTGTAGCCTTGCGCGACAAACAGGCCGCGCGCGGCGTAGACCAATGCATCGCGCGTGCGGCGCTTCTGCTCGGCGCGCGACACGGGACTCTTCTCCGGCACCGGGAACCCTTCCAAACAGACGTGGGGCACACCCTACACAGCGCTGTGAGCAGGCCGGAAAGCCGCGCACCTGTGATCGGGACACGATCACGGCCGGTTTCCTGTCGCGGACCGGATGAGTGTGCCGTCCGCTGGCCACGACCGCTCGACTGCCTCCTGAGAGGCCCAGGTCGGCTCGGTCGCCGACAGCGGACCAGGCCGCTGGACCACCGCCGGACCACCTGGCACACAGTGGCGGGCGAGACTTCACATGGCGGGGCCGAGCCGTCACACCCGCCCGGCGAGTGGGCGACCAGTTGCGACCAGTTCGAAGCCGTCGAGGAGCAGCACGGCGGCAAGGAACCGGGGCATCCGCGAACTCCTCGGACTTGCGGGCAAGAGAACACGCACGGGGGACACCACCCGCGCCACCAGCCGCGACGTCCCCGTACGCGACGCCCTACCCGCGGCAGACCGATGTCCCAAGGCCCATGTTGCGAACTCAACCCGGGCACCGGCCTGTTCACACCTGATCGCGCACAGGACGTGCGGCAGGACCAACGCGCCCGCGACGGCGGTGAGCGTCGCTCTGCGACGGCCCCCGGCCGACCGGTCGAAGCCACCCCCGCCGACCGGCGGCGATCTCATCGGGGTTCCCGATGCCTACCACCGCGGTGGTAGGCATCGGACTGTGCTGCGCGCCCTGGCCGCACAGTGGTACGCCCTCCCCCTCATCAGAAGGTGAGGAGGAGGGCGTACGCGTCCGCCCGGGGCCGGGTGGTAGCCGTTC
>NZ_POTZ01000393.1 GCF_003236365.1 Streptomyces sp. NTH33 | reverse complement strand
GCCACGCCCCCTGACTCGCCCCCGACTCGCCGACCCCAGGACGGAAGGACCCCGATGACGATCCGCGTGATGCTCGTCGACGACCAGGTACTGCTGCGCACCGGATTCCGGATGGTGCTCGCCGCCCAGCCGGACATGGAGGTCGTCGCGGAGGCGGGCGACGGCGTCGAGGCCCTGCAGGTGCTGCGCGCGACCGCCGTGGACGTGGTGCTGATGGACGTGCGCATGCCGAAGCTGGACGGTGTGGAGACCACCCGCCGCATCTGCTCGGAGCCCGACCCGCCGAAGGTGCTGATACTGACCACCTTCGACCTCGACGAGTACGCCTTCTCCGGGCTGAAGGCGGGTGCCTCCGGGTTCATGCTCAAGGACGTGCCGCCCGGCGACCTGCTCGCCGCGATCCGCGCCGTGCACAGCGGCGACGCCGTCGTCGCGCCCTCCACCACCCGCCGTCTGCTCGACCGGTTCGCGCCGATGCTGCCCACCGCCGGCAAGGGGCCGCAGCACAAGGAGCTGCAGCGGCTCACCGAGCGCGAGCGCGAGGTCATGGTGCTGGTCGCGCAGGGCCTGTCGAACGGGGAGATCGCCGCCCGGCTGGTGCTGTCCGAGGCGACCGTGAAGACCCACGTGGGCCGCATCCTGACCAAGCTGGGCCTGCGCGACCGGGTGCAGGTGGTCGTGCTGGCCTACGAGACCGGCCTCGTCCGGGCCGGCGGAAACGGCTGAGCGGAGCGGGCGGGCGTCGGCAGGGTCTCGGCTCGGTAAGGTCTGCGCATGCTCCTGTGGATCAACGGCCCCTTCGGGGGCGGAAAAACACAGACCGCACATGAGATCCAGCGCCGCCTGCCCGGCAGCGTCATCTGCGATCCCGAGCACGCAGGCTTCGGCCTGCGTCGTATGCTCCCGCCTGAACTACGCGGAGACTTCCAGGAGTTGGCGTCCTGGCGGCAGGGCGTGGTCGAGGTCCTGGACCTGGCCCTCACCCGGCACGAGGGCGTGGTGGTCGCCCCCATGACCGTCACCGACTTCGGCCACTTCGCCGAGACCGTCGGCCGGCTGCGCGAACTGGGCCACGATGTACGGCACTTCACGCTCCTCGCGGAACGCGAGACCGTCCTGAAGCGGCTGCGGGAGCGCGGCCTGGGGCATCTGCTCGCGTACGCCGGCGGGAAGAACGCGGGCCTGGGCAGAAAGACCTGGGCCGTGCAGCAGCTCGACCACTGCCTCGAGCGGCTGCGCGAGCCGGAGTTCGCCGAGCATCTGTGGACGGACCGCTCGACCGTGCCGAAGACGGCCGACCGGATCGCCGTCCTGGCCGGCCTGACGTTGAGGCCCAACACCGAGGGCCCGCTGCGGACCCGGCTCAGACAGGCGAGGGTGGGCGTCCGGCACATCCGGTTCGACTGACGGGAGGTGCCGGCAGCGCCCGGGCGGTCACCCGCCCTCGCCGGCGTTCCCCTCCAGCCGTGCCGCGAACTCCGCGACCGCGGCCCGTACGTCGTCCGCCGTCCACTCCAGTCCGGCGGCTCGCACGGAGACCTCGGTGAAGGCGAGGCCCGGGCCCAGGGCGTCCCAGCCGGAGGCGAAGAGCATCGTGCCCGTCTCCTCGGCGGTCCGGATCGCGGCCTCGGCGGCCACGTCGGCCTCGTACGGCAGCCAGAGCTGGAACTCGTGGGTGTGCGGCACCTCGGGGTGCACGCGCACCCACGGCAGCCCGGCCGCCGCGAAGCCCTCCCGCAGTGCGGCGGCCACCACGCGTGCGTGCCGTACGTACTCGGGCAGGCGGGGCAGCTCCCGCTCCAGGCCGGCCAGCGCCGACAGGGCCGTGGGGAACTGCTGGAAGACGTTGCCGCCGTACCGGTGCCGCCAGGCCCTGGCCTCCTCCACCAGTTCCCCCGGACCGGCGAGCGCGGCGCCGCCGTAGCCGTCGAGCGACTTGTAGAACGACACGTACACGCTGTCGGCCAGGTCCGCGATCTCCTCCAGCGGACGGCCGAAGTGGACGGTGGTCTCCCACAGGCGCGCGCCGTCGAAGTGCACCACCGCGTCGCGCTCGCGTGCCGCTTCGACCAGCTCGGTGAGCTCCTCCCAGGTGGGCAGGAGGAAACCGGCGTCCCGGAGGGGGAGCTCGAGCATCAGCGCCCCGAAGTGCTCGTCGAGGCCGCGCACTTCCTCGGCGGCCGGCAGCCGGGGTGCGCTCGTCATCCGCACCGGGCGCAGACCGGCGACCTGGCTGAGGGCGTGCCGCTCGTGCACCTCGGGATGGGCCAGGGCGTGCAGCGCGACGGCCGGGCTGCCGGTGCGGCCCGCCCAGCAGCGCAGGGCGACCTGCTGGGCCATCGTGCCGGTCGGGAAGAAGGCGGCGGCCTCCTTGCCGAGCAGACGGGCGACCTTCCCCTCCAGGGCCTCGACGACCCCGTTGCCGTACAGGTCCGACGACTCGTCGAGGTCGTACACCTCCTCCGCCCGCTCCAGCAGCGCCAGCCGCTCCCGGAGCGTTCCCAGGAACCCGGGGCGCGCGAGCACCCGCTCCGCGCTCCGGTACGCCCCTGTGCGCCGCTCGCGCAGCCGCTTGCGCCGCTCCTCGTCCGAGATCCGCTCTTCCCGCCGGTCGTCCCGTTCCGCCGTATCGCTCATGCCCCGGATCATCGCGTGCGCCGGGCGCGGCGGGCACCCTGATTTCCGTACCGGATCCGTGGGGAAGCCCACAGCCTGTGGACGAACGGCCGGCCCCGGGACCGATCGCGTTAACATGACGAGAAATCGTCCGGTACCCGAAGCGGACTGGAACGGAAGGCCGTCGTCGCGTGAGTACAAGCCAACAGCCAGACCCCAGGGACCGTCCCGCGCGGCTCACCGTCGGCGTCGTCGGCGCCGGCCGGGTGGGACCCGCGCTCGCCGCCTCCCTCCAGCTCGCCGGACACCGTCCGGTGGCCGCCTCCGGAGTCTCCGACGCCTCCCGGCGGCGCGCCGAGCTGATGCTCCCCGGCGTGCCCCTGGTGTTGCCCGCCGAGGTGCTGCAGCGGGCCGACCTGGTGCTGCTGACCGTCCCCGACGACACCCTGCCCGGGCTGGTCGCGGGCCTGGCCGAGACCGGCGCGGTGCGGCCCGGACAGCTGCTCGTGCACACCTCCGGGCGGTACGGCGCGAACGTGCTCGACCCCGCCCTGCGCGCGGGCGCGCTGCCGCTGGCCCTGCACCCGGCGATGACCTTCACCGGCACCCCCGTCGACGTGCAGCGGCTGGCCGGGTGCTCCTTCGGCGTCACCGCCCCCGAGGAGCTGCGGCTGGCCGCCGAGGCCCTGGTCATCGAGATGGGCGGCGAGCCGGAGTGGATCGCCGAGGAGATGCGGCCGCTGTACCACGCGGCGCTCGCCCTGGGCGCCAACCACCTGGTGACGCTGGTCGCGCAGTCCATGGAGCTGCTGCGCGAGGCCGGTGTCGAGGCCCCCGACCGGATGCTCGGCCCACTGCTCGGCGCCGCCCTGGACAACGCCCTGCGCTCCGGCGACGCGGCCCTGACCGGCCCCGTCGCGCGCGGGGACGCCGGCACGGTCGCCGCCCACGTCACCGAGCTGCGCCGGCACGCCCCGCAGACCGTCGCCGGCTATCTGGCGATGGCCCGCGCCACCGCCGACCGCGCGCTCGCCCACGGCCTGCTCAAGCCCGAGCTCGCCGAGGACCTGCTGGGAGTGCTCGCCGGCGGTGCCGACCTGCCCGAGAACGGGGAAGACCGATGAGCCGTCGCACGAACCGCCCCCTGTTCGAACTCGCCCCCACGGCGGACGACCTGGAGTACGTGCGCGACCACTGCGCGGGCCCGGGACGCACCGCCGTCGTCATGACCATGGGCGCCCTGCACGAGGGCCACGCCACCCTGATCCGCGCGGCCCGCGCCCACGTCGGCGACCAGGGCTTCGTGATCGTCACCGTCTTCGTCAACCCGCTGCAGTTCGGCGCGGGCGAGGACCTCGACCGCTACCCGCGCACCCTGGACGCCGACCTGAAGGTCGCCGAGCAGGCGGGCGCCGACGTCGTGTTCGCGCCGTCCGCGGAGGAGGTCTACCCGGGCGGCGAACCCCAGGTCCGCATCACCGCCGGCCCCATGGGCGAGCGCCTGGAGGGCGCCTCGCGCCCCGGGCACTTCGACGGCATGCTCACCGTGGTCGCCAAGCTGCTGCACCTGACCCGTCCCGACGTGGCCCTGTACGGCCAGAAGGACGCCCAGCAGCTCGCCCTGATCCGCGGCATGGTGCGCGACCTGAACTTCGGCGTGGAGATCGTCGCCGTGCCGACCGTGCGCGAGGACGACGGCCTGGCCCTGTCCAGCCGCAACCGCTACCTCTCCCCGCAGGAGCGGCGCACCGCCCTGGCCCTCTCCCAGGCCCTGTTCGCGGGCCGCGACCGGCACGCCGCCCAGGAGGCGCTGCGCGCGCGGGCCCGCGAAGTGCCCTCCACGCGTGCGCGTGCCGAGGCCCTCAGCGCGCTCGGGGAGACCCGCGCGGCCGCCGACGCCGCCGCCGTCGCCAAGGCGTCCCCCGGCGCGGCCGCCGCCGTCCGCGCGGCCGCCCGGCTGGTCCTGGACGAGGCCGCGCGCCTCGACCCGCCGCTCGAACTCGACTACCTGGCCCTCGTCGACCCCTCCGACTTCACCGAGATCGAGGACGACTTCACCGGCGAGGCCGTCCTCGCCGTCGCCGCCCGGGTCGGGACCACCCGGCTGATCGACAACCTCCCCCTCACCTTCGGACCCCTCGGAGCCGCCTCGTGACCAGCACAGGCATACGACTGCCCGCGCCCGCGCCCGGGTGGTCCATCGCCGCGGACGTCGTGGTCGTCGGCTCCGGGGTGGCCGGCCTGACCGCCGCGCTGCGCTGCGAGGCCGCAGGCCTGGCGACGGTCGTCGTGACCAAGGCCCGCCTCGACGACGGCTCCACCCGCTGGGCCCAGGGCGGCATCGCGGCGGCCCTCGGCGAGGGCGACACCCCCGAGCAGCACCTGGACGACACCCTGGTGGCCGGCGCGGGCCTGTGCGACGAGGAGGCCGTACGGCTCCTCGTCACCGAGGGCCCCGACGCCGTACGGCGGCTGATCTCGACCGGCGCGCACTTCGACACCGACGACGAGGGCGGCATCCAGCTCACCCGCGAGGGCGGCCACCACCGCCGCCGCATCGCCCACGCGGGCGGTGACGCGACGGGCGCGGAGATCTCCCGGGCGCTCGTCGAGGCGGTACGCGTGGCCGGGAGGGGCGAGCGCGAAGCGCTCTCGGCCAAGGGCGGTGGTGGGCGACGGGCGGGAGTGCGCACCATCGAGAACGCGCTCGTCCTGGACCTGCTCACGGACGCCGGTGGCCGCGCCGCGGGCGTGACCCTGCACGTCATGGGCGAGGGCCAGCACGACGGCGTGGGCGCCGTGCACGCGCCCGCCGTGGTCCTGGCCACCGGTGGCATGGGCCAGGTGTTCTCCGCGACCACCAACCCGTCCGTGTCCACGGGCGACGGCGTGGCGCTCGCCCTGCGCGCGGGGGCGGAGGTCTCCGACCTGGAGTTCGTGCAGTTCCACCCGACCGTGCTCTTCCTCGGCGCCGACGCCGAGGGCCAGCAGCCGCTGGTCTCCGAGGCGGTACGCGGCGAGGGCGCCCACCTGGTCGACGGCGACGGCGTGCGCTTCATGGCGGGACAGCACGAACTGGCCGAGCTCGCGCCCCGGGACATCGTCGCCAAGGGCATCATGCGGCGGATGCGGGAGCAGGGCGCCGAGCACATGTTCCTCGACGCCCGGCACTTCGGCGCGCGGATGTGGGAGCACCGCTTCCCGACGATCCTGGCCGCCTGCCGCGCCCACGGCATCGACCCGGTCACCGAGCCCGTCCCGATCGCCCCGGCCGCCCACTACGCCTCCGGGGGCGTGCGCACGGACTCCCACGGCCGGACGACCGTGCCCGGTCTGTACGCGTGCGGTGAGGTGGCCTGCACCGGCGTGCACGGCGCCAACCGGCTCGCCTCCAACTCCCTGCTGGAGGGGCTGGTCTACGCCGAGCGCATCGCCGCCGGCATCGCACGGGAACGGGCGGACGGCGGCCTCCACGCGCGCGTGCCGCGGCCCGTCCCGTACCCGGAGACGCCGGCGCACCCCCTGCTCGCCCCCGAGGCCCGGTTCGCGATCCAGCGGATCATGACCGAGGGCGCGGGCGTCCTGCGCTCCGCCACGTCCCTGGCCACGGCCGCCGACCGGCTCGAGCGGCTGCGCGCCGAGGCCCGCGACGCCCTGGAGGAGAACGGCAAGACCGCCGAGCCCGGCGTGGACACCTGGGAGACCGCCAACCTCCTGTGCGTGGCCCGCGTCCTGGTCGCCGCCGCCCGGCTGCGCGAGGAGACCCGCGGCTGCCACTGGCGCGAGGACCACGCCGAGCGCGACGACACCCACTGGCGCCGCCACATCGTCGTACGGCTGAATCCCGACGGAACGCCCGCCGTGCACACCACGGACACCGCAGACTTCCCTCCGACCCGCCCCGAGGCC
>NZ_POTZ01000392.1 GCF_003236365.1 Streptomyces sp. NTH33 | reverse complement strand
GCCTTCAACGAAGACCCCGAGAAGGTGTTCCGCGTCCGCGACCTGCACGAACACCTCGGCCTGCCCACCGACGAGCCCTCGATCAACGTCACCCGCTCCCGGCTGGGACGACTCGTTCGCCAGGGATTCCTCGAGCAACCCGGACGTGGCCGCTATCAGAAACGGACTTAACGCCCTCTCAGATCGATGTCATTTCCTCAGGCTACCCAGCCGGCTGCGCCGGACCTCCTGAACCTGCATCGGCGGCCGTCCGTTCTATCCACTCCCGTACCTTCACTGCTTGCTCGATGCGGTTGACGATGTCCTTCTTGGACGCCGTGTCCAAGGTCTCCGGGATCTTGTCGAAGGTGTCGGGAAGGACGTCGAGGAGGCCCCAGATCTGCTCGCCGGTGCTGACGGTCAGCAGTTGCTGGCACCTCCACTGCAGCGGCACCTCAGGACGGTGCGTGAGCCGCTGCACGAGTGTCGGGAACAGGTAGTGCGTCGCTTCTGTGGCGAGGTGCTCGCGTAGCCAGTCGACCGGGAGCCGCTGGCTAAAGCCGTGCAGGGCGGCCTCCTGGGCCAGGTCCAGGAGCTGAGCGGTGTCGACGGCTCGGACGGTGCGGGGAAGGGTCGGGGTCATGTCGCGATGATGCCAAGAAGCCAGTGCGGCGCCGAGAGGTCAGCTGGGACGGGATGCGATCTGCTGACGGGCAGGGCCCCAGACATCCTCGAACTCCTCGAAGGTGAGTTGTTCGGGGTCGTGGCCTTCCCATTCCGAGACGGGCAGCTCGGTGGTGATCCCGAATCTGCTGTCGTCATCACCGAGGCGGCCTGCGTCGCGGGCCCGCTGCCACTCAGCGAGGGAAGCAGCTGCGATCGGGATCAGCTCAGGCCCTTCGAGTTCGACCTGCCGAATCACCCAGCCTTCGGCGTTGACCTCGAAGTAGAACCAGGTGTCTTCCTCGTCCCAGTAGCAGCGCATCCATGTGGTCACCAGGCCATGATGTCGGGCCAGATGCGCCGCCCTACTCCGCTCATCTCATGGCAGGGCGATGAATCCTGCGGATCGGTCGAGCTGGAAAGGAGAACCGACCCGGGTTGGATCCCAGCCTTGATCCCGTGCCTCTCGAATGCTGGCAGCAACGTGAGCCGGACGAATGGGCTCCGTCTCAACGCCCACCCAGTTACTGGGATGGGCCTGACCGCTGGTGACGATCAAGGTCGCGCCCGGCTGGCTGCCGCTGGCCGCTTCAACTGCATAGGTCATCGGTGTCCAGCAGAGTCCCTGCATGTAGGAGGGCTTCCTGCGGATCCGCCAGCGGTACTCGATCCCGTCAACGGTTATGCGCCGGGAACCCTTCTTGTTCAGCGCCATCTTCGCCTCCTCCGCTGTTGGACTCTGCTGTGTCGCCGCGGTCGCGAAAAGCAGGTTGCACACGAACGTCCCGAGCGTTGTCGCCGACAAGCGCCTGCGGGACTACGGATGGGTTGATCAGCCCATAATTGGAGTCAGTGCCGAGCGACCCGGCGCATCGCACCCGCCCCGGGTGCATTCACCGCGATCGGAGAGCATCGTGAAGAACAGCGCGTTGTGGCGAGTGGTTGACAACGAGAGTGGTACCCAGTCCATCGTCAGCACGCCCTCCGAGGCGGTCGCGTTCGTCAACAGCCGGTTCGACACCGATGACGACGAGCCGTTCAGCATCACCAAGGTCGGCCCTCTCCTTCCGAAGCCGCTCGGGGTCATCACCGCATGGGCGGCCAAGAAGGACGGCGAGCGAACCGACGGGCGTACTGCGCCGATCATAATCAGGCCGGTTGTGACGGATAACGCCGTCGAGTGCGATGATGTCGTGCTTTGGGGCGACGTGTATGTCTCCTGGGACCACGACATGTACACCGTCGAGGGGCCGGACGGCTCCGAGTACAGCGAGGCTGACAGCGCAGCCGAGTTGAGCGAGATCCTCGACGAGTACGCTGGCGACTACGAGTACGCGCCTGAAGGGTCTGACAGTCACACGCGGCCGAACCCACGAGAGTTGATCCGCTACGGTGCCCAGGAGTGTGCCGACCGGTTCGGGCACCTTGACGACAACGCGCTGCTGTGGCTCGCTGCCACCCGCATCACGCTCGCCCTGTGGCGCAACACACCCGTCGAGAACTGGCATGCCGGGAAGAGTCCGCTGCACGACGGCACGATGATGCGGATCAACGCGGCAACCACCCGGATCGTGCGCTCGATGCTGTCGTTCGACCATGTCGACTGGATCGCTGTCGGTCTCGCGATCGTCAACCCATCTCGGGTTCTACCGACAGGGCAGTCCGTGCTCGAGCTCGGGCTGGCCTGCCACAACCCTGACGACCCGGCGCACGAGGTTGATCCGCGAGAAGATCTCGCAGAGATGGCACAGGGCGCGATCGATTGGGGTCGAACGTACTGCCTTCGCGAGAAGGAGTTCGGCCTGCGAACCCTGATCGAATTCTTCTGCGCGTTCGGCAACGGCTGGTTTGGAGCACCGAGTTGGGGGCGCATCGTCGATCGGTTCCTTACGGCTGTCGACGACCGGGAGAATGCGCACTGGCGCATGCACCGGGACGAGCCTTGGTTCGACGAGTGGTTCACCAACCGCCCGGCCGACATTGCGGACACCACGGAATTTCGTCGGCTGCTCCATGCCGGGCCTGACCTGCTGTCCGAGGAGGCCGCCGAATGGTGCGTGGATGGTGCCATCGGCTACGTCTGCCAGGACGACCACGCGAACGGCTGCCCGCGGTGCGGTATCCCGCTGGCAACGGAGGCGCCCACGCCGGACCTGAAGCAAGGTCACCCGAACGAGTGATGGGATTGACCAGCGATTCTCGATCCCGTGTCAGATCGGCCAGTCACATGACATAGCGACTGAGAAAATGACACGGGATTTGAGAACCTACAGGGACGCCGCTCAGGTCTGCGCCATGTCCACGAACCGCGAGTAGTGGCCCTGGAAGGCGACCGTGATGGTGGCAGTGGGACCGTGCCGGTGCTTGGCAACGATGAGATCGGCCTCCCCGGCGCGCGGAGACTCCTTCTCGTAGGCGTCTTCGCGGTGCAGCAGGATGACCACGTCGGCGTTGTCTTCGAGTGCCCCGGAGTCTCGCAGGTCACTGATCATGGGCTTCTTGTCAGTGCGCTGTTCCGGTCCCCGGTTGAGGGTGGAGATGGCGACGATGGGCAGCCGAAGTTCTTTGGCCAGCAGTTTCAGGCAACGGGCGATCTCGGAGATTTCCTCGTAGCGCGAGTTGAGCTGCCTCGTACCAAAAGTGAGCATGTGAACGGCGTCGACCACGATGAGTTGGACGCCCATACGGCTGTGCAGGTATCGGCAGTGGGCTCGAAGGTCGTGCAGGTTGGCGTAGGAGCCGTCCTGGATGTAGATGGGCGCGGCGCTGATGTCGGGCATCCGGCGGGCCATCCGGGTCCAGTCCTCATCGGTGCACGTGCCGGAGCGAATGTGGAAGAGGGAGACACGGGCTTCCGCTGACAGGATCCGCATGCCGACTTCCTTGCGGTCGGCTTCGAGCGTGAACAGGGCCGTAGGCAGGTTATGCGTGATGCTGGCGTTGCGCAGGAAATCCAGCGCGAGCGTGGACTTGCCCATGGCCGGCCGGGCCGCGACGACGATGAACTGACCGGAGTGGAGTCCGCCAGTCAGAGCGTCCAGGTCGGTGAAGCCTGTGGGCACACCCGGCAGGATCGCGTCACGGCTGCCAGTTGCCTCGATCCAGTCGAGTGTGTCTTCCATGACGTCCCCCAGAGGACTTGCTGGGGGCAGCAGGGGACGCCGCGTGGTCGCCGCGAAGATCTCCGCCTGCGCAGCGTCCGCGATCCGGTCCGCCGAGTCCGGCTCCGCATCGGCGACCAGGTCTTCGATGTGGACAGCAGCGGCCTTCGTGCGGCGCAGCAGGGCAGCGTTTTCCACGCGTTCGGCGTCGGCGATCCACTTCCGCGAAGGTGAAGGGCCGTCGACCAGCGCGGTGATGTAGGCGGCACCCCCGGCTTCGTCCAGCTGTTCCTGGTCGCTGAGGTGGGCGATCACCGCAGCGGGATCCGTTGGCTGGCTGCGCCCGTACAGGTCGAGGACCGTGTTGTAGAGCAGGGCGTGGGCAGGCCGGTAGAAGTCGTGGCCGTTGAGGACTTCGACGATGTCGGCGATCGCGTCCTTCGACCGCAGCATCGCCTTCAGGACGCCTTTCTCGGCGTGCAGATCGTGCGGGTGGTGCAGTGCGGTATCGGCGTCCTCGACGGTCACCTTGGAATCCCCCTCCTCGTATCTTCTCCCCGAGTGGCCAGGCAAGTGGCCAGAGGTGAGCGTATCTGCGGCGCCCCGACGGCAGGAGCTGATCGTCTCTATGGCCCTCGTGGGGATAATGACGCTCACTTCCCGTTGCCGTGCCGGCCGAGGAACTTTACGGTTCACGGCCGACGCGCGGGTTCGCGCGGAAGGAGCTGCCTTTGGCGTTGAACGGCGGCTTGGATGGCAGGGTCGGGCAACGCTGGTGCTGGCTGCCATCGCCGCGCGTGTGTACCGTCCGGGCGGGCGGAAGGCGATAGGGCGGAGGGCCGTAGAGGGCCGGTGATGTCCCTCTTCACCAGACGGATCCGGCGCACGGTCTGGGAGCCGAGTTCGACGTTGATCCGTTGGATGAGAGCGTCTGCCAGGAGCTTGACCTGGGTGATCCAGACGGTGGAGGACCCGCACAGTGTGAGGGTTCCAGATTTCCGGTCGAAGCCTGCCAGGTCCACGTGGCCGACCAGGGGTCCGGCCACGGAGACCCAGCAGTTGAGCAGCGTCGCCTCGGTCTCGCTCCAGAGCCCGTGCTCGGAGAACATCTCAAGCAACGCCTGCCCGAGCTGCACCGGTGGTGTCCGTCCGCGCAGTTGCCTGCGAACGGCAGGGGAAGCCGATCGCTCGGTGAAACGGTGCAGACGGGCATCTTCCCTGGCCCGCCGCAGCATCATCCGGGCCAGATCCAGGCGTTGCTCACCGCTGGCCGCCTCTTCACGAGTCATAGGTCGACCTGCTGGCGGAAGGTTGGGGTGCCCCAGACACGTACGACGTTGTGATCGGTGAACGCGTACACCAGCCGGTAGGCGGTCGCCGGATGCGGCCCTTGCCGCAGCTGCGCCAGGTACTCCTGTGCCTCCGACTCGCTGCGTCGAGGTGTTCCGCACACCTGCCAGGCTTGCCCATTCCACATCTCGGGGATCCAGCGCTTTTGCGGCTCGGGCTGTTCGGCGCGCAGCCGGTGCCGAGACTGCACCCGCGCTGCGGGGGCTTCGTCGTCGGGGTCGGCGAAGCGCGGTCGGGGCGGTGTACGACGACCTGCCCGGCGGCGGGTCTCGCAGAGCAGGCACAGGTCTGCGGCGTCGGGGTCGACCGGTCCGTTCGGGTGTTCGGAGCATCGGGTGACCGGCTTGGGCGTGCTGATCGTCTCGTCCAGCAGGGCCAGCGCGCGTTCGAGGTCCTGGCGGATCTCCTCCACGTTGGGGACGGCCTCGCCGCCGGTGAGCCGCTGTTCGTGTTCACCGGCGACGCGCAGAGCACGACCCAGCGCGGCGACTTGGGCGTGGTTCATGGGCGGACCTCTCCTTCGTCTTCGGCACTTACCGGGGATCCGTCGTGCCACTGTGCCGGGACCAGAGCCCTTGATCAGCGGCTTGGCCATGGGCTTCGGGCCAGCCGGAGCCGCATCGCCCGCCACAGCTCGCCCGCGCCCGGGCTGGTGGTGGGCTGGCTACGGTGCAGGCCCGGGCAGCAGGCATCGTGAGCCACCTTGGCGGTGCCATAGTCACGGTGGTGAGGTCCCGGCCAGGCGATCCCGCCGGCGAGATGGTAGACCTCGCGGTCGGCGAAGTGCCGAGCCGGGTACTCGCCCGGCATCAAGGCGATCCACGCCACTTCCTTGTCGGGTTCCTCGCCCTCAATAGCGGAGACGGGGGCGGCCCCTGCCTGGGGGCGGTAGATGTTGATCCCGTCGTAGTCCATGGTCCGATGACGGTGCGTGGGAAGGCCACAGGCCGGACACGGCACCGTCAGCTTGCGCCCCCACGCCGGCACGAGATCGTCAGCCGGGCCTTGCTGGGGAGGAACACTCATCGCCACCCACCACCTCCGACGTGTGAAGGGCCGCAGGGGCCGGCTCGCCCAGGCGGCAACGTCCAGGCTAGCGACTCGGGTTGACACGACCTTGGCTATCGCCACATCCGATGACACAGCCGACTGCCGTCGGTGCCTGGAGCACGCGGAGCTGGCCGAGCTTGTGGCGCAGCAGCTTGACGCGTGCCAAAGCCGGGCCTCCCAAACGGGAGGCCCGGCTTCGCGCTGCGGTGCCTTGTTCCGGCGTTACCTGCGCGTCACGGCCCGTGGCTGGGGCCGGTCCGTACCTGCGACCGGCTATGTTCCGTCGCCTTCCGGTCAGCGTCGGTGGCTGAAATCGGTGACAGCGCTCGGCGTTGGCAGGTTGCTGGGCGCTGGGGACCCTGGGCGCCGACTGCCTCGGGGAGGGGTGTCCTGGGG
>NZ_POTZ01000391.1 GCF_003236365.1 Streptomyces sp. NTH33 | reverse complement strand
ACCCCGCAGGAGCCCGCCGCCACGGTCCCCGCGCCCCGCGACGGCGACGCCGCCGCCGTACCGGGCGAGGAGCCCGGCGAGGAGCCCGGCCCCGAGGCCCAGGAAGCCGATCAGGTGCGGGAGTCCGCCGGCGCGCCCGCGCCCGCCTACGACGACGCCGAGCGCGAGGCCGTGCTCAAGGTGATCCGCGAACGCCGCGACATCCGCAACGGCTTCCGCAGCGACCCCATCCCGCACGAGGTGCTGCTCCGCGTCCTGGAGGCGGCCCACACGGCACCCTCCGTGGGCCACTCGCAGCCCTGGGACTTCGTGGTCATCCGCTCCGCCGAAACCCGGCGCATGATGCACGAGCTGGTCATGCGCCAGCGCGAGGCGTACGCAAAGTCGCTGCCCAAGGGCCGGGCGAAGCAGTTCAAGGAAATGAAGATCGAGGCCATCCTCGACACCCCGGTGAACATCGTCGTCACCGCCGACCCCACTCGCGGCGGCCGGCACACCTTGGGCCGCCACACCCAGCCGCAGATGGCGCCGTACTCCTCCGCGCTCGCGGTCGAGAACCTCTGGCTCGCCGCCCGCGCCGAGGGCCTGGGCGTCGGCTGGGTGAGCTTCTTCGACGAGCGCGAGATGGTCCGCGCCCTCGGGCTGCCCGAGCACCTGGAGGCCGTCGCCTACCTGTGCGTGGGGTACGTCGACGAGTTCCCGGAGGAACCGGAGTTGGTGCAGGCCGGCTGGTCCAAGCGCCGCCCGCTGTCCTGGGTCGTCCACGAGGAGACGTACGGCCGCCGCGCCCTGCCCGGCGAGAACCCGCACGACCTGCTCGCCGAGACCGTCGCCCAGATCCGCCCGCTGGACGCCAAGGCGCTCGGCGAGGCCTGGGAACGGCAGAAGCGCATGACCAAGCCGGCCGGCGCACTCGGCATGCTGGAGATCATCTCCGCGCAGCTGTCCGGCCTGTCCCGCCAGTGCCCGCCGCCGGTCCCGGAGCCCGCGGCCGTCGCGGTCTTCGCCGGCGACCACGGCGTGCACGCCCAGGGCGTCACCCCCTGGCCGCAGGAGGTCACCGCCCAGATGGTGGCCAACTTCCTCGGCGGGGGAGCGGTCTGCAACGCCTTCGCGAACCAGGTGGGCGCCGAGGTCTGCGTGGTCGACGTGGGCGTCGTCGCCGACCTCCCGGCCACCACCGGCCTGCTGCCCCGCAAGGTCCGCGCGGGCACGTCCGACATGACCACCGGCCCCGCGATGACCCGCGAGGAGGCCAAGCAGGCCATCGAGGTCGGCATCGAGACCGCCCGCGACCTGGTCGCGGCCGGCAACAAGGCCCTGCTCACCGGTGAGATGGGCATCGCCAACACCACGGCGTCCGCCGCGCTCATCTCGGTGTTCACCGGCGCAGACCCGGCCGAGGTGACCGGCCGGGGCACGGGCATCAGCGACGAGACACTGGCCCGCAAGACCGAGGTGGTCCGCCGTGCCCTGGAACTGCACCGGCCGGACCCGGCCGACCCCATCGGCGTCCTGGCCGCGGTCGGCGGTTTCGAGCACGCGGCCATGGTCGGGCTGCTCCTGGGCGGCGCCTCCCTGCGCACGCCGGTGATCCTGGACGGCGTCAGCGCGGGTGCCGCCGCACTGGTCGCCCGTGCGATCGCGCCCGAGGTCCTGGCGGCCTGCATCGCGGGTCACCGCAGCGCCGAGCCCGGGCACGTCGCCGCGCTCAACAAGCTCGGCCTGCGCCCCCTGGTCGACCTCGACCTGCGCCTCGGCGAAGGAACGGGCGCGCTGCTCGCCCTGCCGCTGGTGCAGAGCACGGCGCGGGCGATGCACGAGGTGGCGACGTTCGACTCCGCGGGCGTCACCGAGAAGTAGCACCGCGGGGCCGGAGGGCGCGCTCCTGTGCCCCCGGCCCCGCCGTACGCTGAACCCACGTCTAAAATCCGCATGTCAGGGCTGCTCCAGAGCCGTAGCACCCCGTTCGTACCGCCTGGACCGCCCGGACGAGGAGCCGTACCCCACATGGCCGAACACCCCGCCTACCCCGTAGGCCTCCGCCTGACCGGCCGCCGCGTGGTCGTCCTCGGCGGCGGGCAGGTCGCCCAGCGCCGCCTCCCGGCGCTCATCGCGGCCGGCGCGGACATCGTCCTCGTCTCGCCCGAGGCGACCGCCTCCGTCGAGGCCATGGCGGACACGGGCGAGATCACCTGGCAGCGGCGCCGGTACGAGGACGGCGACCTCGCGGACGCCTGGTACGCCCTGATCGCCACCAGCGACCGCGACGCCAACACCCGCGCCTCCGCGGAGGCGGAGCGCCACCGCGTGTGGTGCGTACGCTCCGACGACGCCGACGCGGCGACCGCCTGGACCCCGGCCACCGGCCACAGCGAGGGCGTCACGGTCGCCGTGCTCACCACCAGCGCGCGCGGGCGCGACCCCCGGCACACCGCCGCCATCCGCGACGCGGTGGTCGAGGGCCTGCGCGACGGCACGCTCGTCGCCCCGCACCACCGCACCCGCACCCCGGGCGTGGCCCTCGTCGGCGGCGGCCCCGGCGACCCGGACCTGATCACGGTCCGCGGCCGCCGGCTGCTCGCCGAGGCCGACGTCGTCATCGCCGACCGCCTCGGCCCGCGCGACCTGCTCGCCGAACTCCCGCCGCACGTCGAGGTGATCGACGCGGCGAAGATCCCCTACGGCCGCTTCATGGCCCAGGAGGCCATCAACAACGCCCTCATCGAGCACGCCCGGCAGGGCAAGTCGGTGGTCCGGCTCAAGGGCGGCGACCCGTACGTCTTCGGCCGGGGCATGGAGGAGGTCCAGGCGCTCGCCGAGGCCGGAGTGCCGTGCACGGTCGTCCCCGGCATCTCCAGCTCCGTCTCCGTCCCGGGCGCGGCCGGCATCCCGGTCACCCACCGCGGGGTGGCCCACGAGTTCACCGTGGTCAGCGGGCACGTGGCCCCCGACGACGAACGCTCCCTGGTCGACTGGCCCAGCCTGGCGAAACTCACCGGCACCCTCGTGGTCCTCATGGGCGTCGACAAGATCGGGAAGATCGCCGAGACGCTCGTCGCCCACGGCAAGTCCCCCGACACCCCGGTCGCCCTGGTCCAGGAGGGAACGACCGCCGCCCAGCGCCGCGTGGACGCCACCCTCGCGACCGTCGCGGAGACCGTCCGCGCCCAGGACGTGAAGCCGCCGGCCGTCATCGTCATCGGCGAGGTCGTCACGGTCGGCCCGGAAGCCTGAGGAGCAACCACCCCATGGCCGATCCCATCACCGTAGAGGACCCCGACGACCCGCGCCTGGCCGACTACACGGGCCTGACCGACGTGGAGCTGCGCCGCAGGCGCGAACCCGCCGAGGGCCTGTTCATCGCCGAGGGCGAGAAGGTCATCCGCCGGGCCACGGACGCCGGGTACGAGATGCGCTCGATGCTGCTGTCCGCGAAGTGGGTCGACGCCATGCGGGACGTCATCGACGAACTCCCCGCACCCGTCTACGTCGTCAGCCCCGAACTCGCCGAACAGGTCACCGGCTACCACGTGCACCGCGGCGCGCTCGCCTCCATGCGGCGCAAGCCGTTGCCCACGGCGGCCGACCTGCTGCGGACGGCCCGCCGGGTCGCGGTCATGGAGTCGGTCAACGACCACACCAACATCGGCGCCGTCTTCCGTTCCGCCGCCGCCCTCGGCATGGACGCGGTCCTGCTCTCCCCGGACTGCGCCGACCCGCTCTACCGCCGCAGCGTCAAGGTCTCCATGGGCGCGGTCTTCTCCGTGCCGTACGCCCGTCTCGACACCTGGCCGGGGGACCTGCGGGCGGTCCGCGAGGCCGGCTTCACCCTGCTCGCCCTCACCCCCGACGAGAGGGCGAAGTCCCTGGACGACGCCGCCCCGCACCGCATGGACCGGGTCGCCCTGATGCTCGGCGCGGAGGGCGACGGCCTGTCCGCCCGGGCCCTGACGGCCGCCGACGCCTGGGTCCGCATCCCCATGTCCCACGGCGTCGACTCCCTCAACGTGGGCGCGGCGGCCGCGGTCGCCTTCTACGCGGTGGCGACGGGCCGCCCTCAGTCGTAGAACGGCGCGGGCACCGCCGCCACGTGCACGCGCGCGTGGTCCTGCTGCGCCCGTACGCCGTGGCCGTCGCCGCCCAGTCCGCGGGCCGGGCCCTGGCAGCCCTGGGCCGCCGCGATGCCGAGGGCGACCAGCAGCGTCACCACCACGAACACGAAGAGGCGCTGGCGCAGCAGACGCGGGTTGGCGGGGCGTCGGCCGGTCGCCGTGGGACGCGGACCCGTCCGCCCTGTGCCGCCCCGGGGAGCGGTACGGCCGCCGCCCCGTGAGGTCGGTGTCGGACGTGAGGCCGGCGTCGGGCGCGAGGCACCCGTACGGGAGGGGACCCCGCCCCGTCCGCCCCTGGGCGGGCCGCCCCGCGACGGAGGAACGGTGCCCCGGGGCACCGGGGTGCCGGGCGAGGAGCCCACCGGGCGCCGCCGTCCCCGTGGGCGCTCGGTGTAGTCGGCGCGCTGCCGGCCGGGGTGGGTGTCGGCCAGGGAGCCGGCCGGCCGGTCCGGTTCGGCGGCGCGGGGCGCGGGCGGCCGTACGTCACCCAGGTCCTGCGCCTCACGTGTCGCGATCTCCTTCAGCCGCAGCGACAGCTGCAGCGTGCTCGGCCGCTCCTCGGGGTCCTTCGCCAGACACGCCCGTACCAGCGGAGCCAGCGCGTCCGGTACACCGTGCAGCTGGGGCTCCTCGTGCACCACGCGGTACAGCATCACCTCCGAACTGCCGTGCCCGAACGGCGAGTCGCCCGTCGACGCGTACGCCAGCGTCGCCCCCAGCGAGAACACGTCGGTCGCCGGAGTGACGGTCGCGCCGCGCACCTGCTCCGGGGCGAGGAACCCGGGCGAGCCGACCGCCGTGCCGACGTGCGTGAGCGTCGAGGAACCGGTCGCCCAGGCGATGCCGAAGTCGATGATCCGCGGACCCTTGGGGGACAGCAGGATGTTGGACGGCTTGAGGTCCCGGTGCACCACCCCGGCCTCGTGCACGGCGACCAGCCCCTCGGACAGCGCGGCCCCGATCGCCGCCACCTCCGCGGCGCAGAGCGCACCCTCCTCGGCCACCTTGTCGTGCAGGGAGGGCCCGGGCACGTACTGCGTCGCGAACCACGGCCGGTCCGCCTCCAGGTCCGCCGCCACCAGCCGCGCCGTGCAGCCGCCCCGGATCCGCCGCGCCGCCGAGACCTCGCGCGCGAACCGCGAGCGGAACTCCTGGTCCTCCGCCAGATCCGGCCGGATGACCTTCAGCGCGACGCGCTGGCCCTTCCGGTCGGAGCCCAGGTAGACCACACCCATCCCGCCCGCGCCGAGCCGTCGGTGAAGCCTGAACGAGCCGACGACGCGCGGGTCCTCGCGCCTCAGGCGCATCATCGCCATGTTCATCCCCGCTGCCCGGTCCCTGTGACGAGCCACAGCTTACGTACCCGGGGCGGTTCGCGCGCAGAGGCCGCGCCCTCTCGACCGATCGATTGTCGGCGCCGGGCAGAAGAGGTGAGGTGTGGTCAAGGTGCTTGTGGGATCGCCGTCCTTGGGTTGACGAGTATCTCAACCACCTCCTCCCGAAGGGAGGTTGGCCGCTCAGGAAGCAGCCGTACGGACCGGTGGCGAGCGGGGGTGTACCGAAGGGGTGAGCCCGGGTTGCGCCGGGTTGCCGTAAAAGTGAGGGACGTCACGCACAGCGGTCGCGACGGGCGACCCCTCCGGGGAGACCCCGAGAACCGGACCCGCGTCTCCACCCTGGGGAGTACTCCCCGGGTCGGGGCTCATCCTCCGGGAGGCCCCCCGATCGGTACGAGGGCATGACGACCCGGACCCGCCGCGCATCTAGATTTGAGGTCCAGCGGCGGGTGCAGCACTCGTCCCCCGAGGTCGGACACCCGCCGCTGCCGACGACAACCGAGACGGTCAGGAGAGGGACCATGGCCCTGACGGCAGCGCGGGCACTGCTGCGCACCCGGGGACGCGCCACGCGCCCCCGCCGCACGGGCCGTCGCCACCCCCTGGTGGCGACGCTGATGGCCCTTCCCCTGGCGGCCCTGCTCCTGCTCGTCTTCGACGGCTGGAACACAGTGGCCAGACAGGCGTCGTCCGTGGGCGAGATGCTGGGGCGCTGAGCGGCGGGAGCCCGCTCATCCGGTCGCAGGCGTCGACCACGGCCTGTTCGACCTCGTCGAGCGGGCGGCCCGCCGCGGTCGCTCTGGCGACGGCCGACGCGGCGGCCTGCACGGTCAGGGCGCGGGCCGGGACGTCCAGAGCGGGCCAGGGGTCGCCGTCCGTGGGGACGGCCGGGCCTCCGGCCGCGCGGTACGCGGTCAGGAAGCGGGTCCACTCGTCGGGCGGGAGCAGTCCGCAGGCGTACCAGGCCGCGGGGCGGCCCAGGTCCCAGGCGGGAACGCCGGTGCCGAGGTCGTCGACGTCGATGAGCAGCCAGGGGCCGTCCGGGGCGGGGTGGCGGACGAGCTGACCGAGGTGGAGGTCGCCGTGGCAG
>NZ_POTZ01000390.1 GCF_003236365.1 Streptomyces sp. NTH33 | reverse complement strand
ATCTGCTGCAGCGTCGCACCGATGTCCGACGTACGCGTCGTGGTCATCGACTGCACCGACACCGGCGCGTCCCCGCCCACCGCCACCGACCCGACCTGGATCTGCCGGCTCCTGCGGCGCTCGGCGAGCTTGGTCGGAACGGACGGCATGCCGAGAGAAATCGCAGTCATCTGCTGTGCAACCCCAAGTCGTGGATCAAGGTCCGGCCCCGGTCAGCGGCGGAGGCTCCCAGGCTCCGAGATTACGGCACGGCCGCGCGCGCCGGCACATCCCACCCGTCAAACCCACTCAATGGAAGGTGGCCGGGCGGAAGATCCGCCCGGCCACCTCCGAACAGCGGGTGGCTAGGAGATCTTGACCGGATTGACTACGTCAGCGATCAAAACGAGGACCGTGAAACAGACGAACACGCCCGCCACCACGTAAGCCACCGGCATCAGCTTCGCCACGTCGAACGGCCCCGGGTCCGGGCGGCGCAGCACCCTCGCCAGGTTCCGGCGCAGCGACTCCCACAGCGCGCCCGCGATGTGGCCGCCGTCCAGCGGCAGCAGCGGGAGCATGTTGAACAGGAACAGGGAGAGGTTGAAGCCGGCGACCAGCATCAGGGCCATGGCCAGCTGCTGGGTGGGCGGGATGTCCAGGGTGAAGATCTCACCGCCGACGCGGGCCGCGCCGACCACGCCCATCGGGGAGTCGGGCTGGCGCGGGGCGCCGTCGAAGGCGGCGTTCCACAGGGCGGGGACCTTGCTGGGCAGGCTCGCGATGGAGTGGGCGGCCTCGCCGAGGCGGTCGCCCATCCAGGTCACCGACTGGCCGAAGTCCTGGCGGACGATACCGGTGGCGGCGCTGAATCCGAGGAAGCCGGCGCTCACGTACTGGCCCTGCACGATCTGGCCGTGGGAGTCCTTCTTGGCGACCTGGTTGGTGGCGATCTTCGCGTGCAGGGTGACGTCCTGGCCGCCCCGGTCGACGACGATCGACACGTCCTTGCCGGGGTGGGCACGGATGAGGTCGGAGAGCTGGTTCCAGTTGTCGGCCTTCACCCCGTTGAAGGAGACGATCTTGTCGCCGGCCTTCAGTCCCGCGGCCGCGGCCGGGGCGAGGGGGTCGGTCTTCTTGCAGGTGTCGCGGTTCTCGCTCTGCGCGATGACGCACTGGGAGACCGAGCTGACGGTGGTCGTCTGCTGCGAGATGCCGAAGCCCATGAGGACGGTCAGGAACAGGACGAACGCGAGGATCAGGTTCATGAAGGGGCCCGCGAACATCACGATGACCCGCTTCCACGGGGCGCGCGTGTAGAACAGGCGCTTCTCGTCGCCGGGGCCCAGCTCCTCGAAGGCCGCCGAGCGGGCGTCCTCGATCATGCCGCGCCAGGGCGAGGTGGAGCGTGCGGTGATCCGGCCGTCGTCGCCCGGCGGGAACATGCCGATCATGCGGATGTAGCCGCCCAGCGGGATGGCCTTGATGCCGTACTCCGTCTCGCCCTTGTGCCGCGACCACAGGGTCGGGCCGAAGCCGACCATGTACTGCGGCACACGGATGCCGAAGAGCTTGGCGGTGGACAGGTGCCCCAGCTCGTGCCAGGCGATCGAGAACAGCAGGCCGACCACGAAGACGACTATGCCGAGGATCATCATCAGGGACGTCATGCACGCGCCTCCGCGGTCGCCGTCTGCGCTGTCAGTTCCCGGGCCCGGGTGCGGGCCCAGGTCTCCGCTTCGAGGACGTCCGGCACGGTGAGCGTAGTTCCCGTGCGGGGAGTGCCGTGCTCCTCGACCACTTGTGTCACGGTCTCCATGATTGCGTTGAAGGGCAGTGTGCCGCGCAGGAACGCGTCGACGCACTCCTCGTTCGCCGCGTTGAACACCGCCGGGGCGGTGCCGCCGAGCCGGCCCACGTGCCGGGCGAGGCCGACGGAGGGGAAGGCGTCGTTGTCGAGGGGGAAGAACTCCCAGGTCGACGCGGTGCTCCAGTCGAAGGCGGGTGCGGCGTCGGGGACGCGTTCGGGCCAGCCGAGGCCGATGGCGATGGGCCCGCGCATGTCGGGGGGCGTCGCCTGGGCGATCGTGGATCCGTCGGTGAACTCAACCATCGAGTGGACATACGACTGCGGGTGCACGACCACCTCAATGCGGTCGAAGGAAATGTCGTACAGCAGGTGCGCCTCGATGACCTCCAGGCCCTTGTTGACCAGGGTGGCGGAGTTGACCGTGATCACCGGGCCCATGGCCCAGGTGGGGTGGGCGAGGGCGTCCTCGACGGTGACGTTCGCGAGTTCCTCCTTGCTGCGGCCCCGGAAGGGCCCGCCGGAGGCGGTGACGACGAGCTTGCGCACGTCGGCCCTGGTCCCGGCGGCCAGCGCCTGGAAGAGGGCGGCGTGCTCGGAGTCCACGGGGATGATCTGGCCCGGCTTGGCCAGCGCCTTGACCAGCGGGCCGCCGACGATGAGCGACTCCTTGTTGGCGAGCGCGAGGGTGCGGCCCGCCTCCAGGGCGGCGAGGGTCGGGGCGAGGCCGATGGAGCCGGTGATGCCGTTGAGGACGGTGTGACAGTCGGAGGCGGCGAGCCGGGTGGCCGCGTCCGGTCCGGCCAGGATCTCGGGGAGCGGCTCGGAGGTCCCGTACTGCGCGGACAGCGCCTCGCGCAGCGCCGGTACGACGTCCTCGCGGGCCACCGCGACGGTCCGCGCCCGGAGCCGGTACGCCTGCTCGGCGAGGAGCCCGACCCGTCCGCCGTTGGCGGAGAGCCCGGTCACCCGGAAGCGGTCCGGGTTGCGCAGCACGAGGTCGATGGCCTGGGTGCCGATGGACCCGGTGGACCCGAGGACCACCACGTCCTTGGGCCCGTCCCCGGTGACGGGGTCGAAGACGAGATGCGGATCGGCGAGAGAGGCTGGACTGTCACTCATCCCCCCATTGTGGCGGCAACGGGTGCCCGGCAGGACAGCGCGTCCCCCGGGCCGGGGCACGTTGCCGGACATCGCGCTCCTGATCTGCCCGCGCCGCTCGGCGGGCGCGGCCGGCCTGCCGGTCGCGCCCGCCGGGCTTCGGAATCCCACCGTGCCGTACCCGTGGCCGGCGTCAGCGGATCGGCCGGTGCACGTTCTCCCTCCTCGGCTCCCCGGGTGACGCGTCCGCGATCCACGGGCCGTCGTCCGACGGGTCGATGACACCCTCCTCCAGCCAGGTGTAGGTGCCGCCGAGAACGCCCTTGACGACCTTGCGGTCCAGGTCGTCGGTGTTGGTCCACAGGCGGTCGAAGAGTTCGGCGACGCGGATGCGGGACTGGTGGCAGAAGGCGTCGGCGAGCTGGTAGGCCTCGCGGCCGTGGTCGCCCTGGGTGCGCAGGAGTTCGGCGCGGACGCAGGCCGCGCTCATCGCGAACAGTTCGGCGCCGATGTCGACGATCCGGCCGAGGAAGCCCTGCTTGGTCTCCATCCGGCCCTGCCAGCGGGACATGGCGTAGAAGGTGGAGCGGGCGAGCTTGCGGGCGTGGCGTTCGACGTAGCGCAGGTGGGGTGAGAGGTCGCGGTGGCCGGGCGGGTGGAACTCGGCGTACGAGCGCGGGAGCTGACCGGGGCCGGCGACCAGTTTCGGCAGCCACTTGGCGTAGAAGACGCCCGCGTTCGCGCCCGCCTTCGCCTTGTCCGACAGGGACTTGTCGGGGTCGATGAGGTCGCCGGCGACCGAGAGGTGGGCGTCGACGGCCTCGCGCGCGATCAGCAGGTGCATGATCTCGGTGGAGCCCTCGAAGATGCGGTTGATGCGCAGGTCGCGCAGCATCTGCTCGGCGGGGACCGCGCGTTCGCCGCGGGCGGCGAGGGAGGCGGCCGTCTCGAAGCCGCGGCCGCCGCGGATCTGGACCAGCTCGTCGGCCATCTTCCAGGCCATCTCCGAGCCGTAGAGCTTGGCGAGGGCGGCCTCGATGCGGATGTCGTTGCGGTTCTCGTCGGCCATCTGGGAGGACAGGTCGAGCACCGCCTCCAGCGCGAAGGTGGTGGCCGCGATGAAGGAGATCTTGGAGCCGACCGCCTCGTGCAGCGCGACCGGTTTGCCCCACTGCTCGCGGGCCGCCGACCACTCGCGGGCGATCTTCAGGCACCACTTGCCGGCGCCCGCGCACATCGCGGGCAGGGAGAGCCGGCCGGTGTTGAGGGTGGTCAGGGCGATCTTCAGGCCCTGGCCCTCCTCGCCGATGCGGTGGGCGGCCGGGACGCGGACCCGGTGGAAGCGGGTGACGCCGTTCTCGATGCCGCGCAGGCCCATGAAGGCGTTGCGGTTCTCCACCGTGACGCCCTCGGAGGCGGCCTCGACGACGAAGGCGGTGATGCCGCCCCGGTGGCCCTCGGACTTCGGCACGCGCGCCATGACGACGAGGAGGTCGGCCACGACCCCGTTGGTCGTCCACAGCTTGACCCCGTCGAGGACGTAGTCGTCCCCGTCCGGGACCGCCGTGGTCGCCAGGCGTGCCGGGTCGGAGCCGACGTCCGGCTCGGTCAGCAGGAAGGCGGAGATGTCCGTGCGGGCGCAGCGCGGCAGGAAGGTGTCCTTCTGCTCCCGCGTGCCGAAGATTTTCAGCGGCTGCGGTACGCCGATCGACTGGTGCGCGGAGAGCAGCGCGCCGATCGCGGGGCTGGCGGAGCCGGCCAGGGCGAGGGCCTTGTTGTAGTAGACCTGGGTCAGGCCGAGGCCGCCGTACCTGGTGTCGATCTTCATGCCGAGGGCGCCGAGCTCCTTGAGGCCGGTGATGACCTCGTCCGGGATGCGCGCGTCGCGCTCGATCCGGGCCCCGTCGATCTTCGTCTCGCAGAAGTCGCGGAGCTTGGCGAGGAACTCCTCGCCGCGCTGGGCGTCGTCGTCGGCCGGGAGCGGGTGCGGATGGATGAGGTCCAGCCGGAAGCGGCCGAGGAACAGCTCCTTGGCGAAGCTGGGCTTGCGCCAGTCCTGCTCCCGGGCGGCCTCCGCCACCTGGCGCGCCTCGCGCTCGGTGACGGTGGGCTTGTTGGACGGTGGTGCGGACATGAGGCTCACCTCGCCGCGAATAGGGATTGTGAGGGCAGTACGTTACCGACCGGTGCTACTGGATCGTATGTACCCGATACCGGGCGGACCCACCACCCCTCGCGCACGGACGCTCGCAGTCCACCGTTCTGTTTCGGTGCGGCGCCACCCAGCATCACGGGGACGCGGCCCGGCGACCAGTCGTGTGCTCCATTCGGATGGCCCTGTCGCCCTTGCCTCCTCCCTTGCCGCCGCCTTTGCCGCCGCCCTTGCCGCCGTTCTCGCCCCTGGGGCCGCCGAAAGAAAACAGTCGAAGCGCTTCGACAGCCTCTGGACACCCACTCCTCCTGGAGTTACTGTCGGACCACCCTCACCGCCCGATGTCGGTAACGCGCACTGTCGAAGCGCTTCACAAAGCTGGGAGAGCTGGATGGTCACCCTCGCCGAGGTCGCCCAGCACGCCGGAGTCTCGGCGAGCACGGTGAGCTACGTCCTCAGCGGCAAGCGGTCCATCTCCGCGAGCACCCGGCGGCGGGTCGAGGAGAGCATCCGGGTGCTCGGCTACCACCCGAACGCGGGCGCCCGCGCCCTGGCGAGCAGCCGGTCGAACATCATCGCCCTGATGGTCCCGCTGCGCACCGACATGTACGTACCGGTGATGATGGAGATCGCCATCGCCGTGGCGACCACCGCCCGCGCCCACGGCCACGACGTGCTGCTGCTCACCGGCGAGGAGGGCCCCGACGCCGTGCGCCGGGTCACCGGCAGTGGACTCGCCGACGCCATGATCCTGATGGACGTCGAACTGGACGACGAGCGGCTGCCGCTGCTGCGCGCGTCCGACCAGCCGTCCGTCCTGATCGGCCTGCCCGCCGACACCACCGGCCTGACCTGCGTCGACCTGGACTGGGGTGCGACGGGCGCGCTCTGCCTGGAGCACCTGGCGATGCTCGGGCACCGCGACATCGCTGTCATCGGCGAGGCGCCCGCGGTCTACGAGCGGCACACCGGCTTCGCCGAACGCACCCTCGACGGCCTGCGCTCCCGGGCCCGCGAGCTGGGCCTGCGGGCGCTGCACCGTCCGTGCGAGGGCGGTTACGACGCGGTGGCGGCCACGCTGGCCCGGATCCTCGACGAGCGCCCCGGCACCACGGGCTTCGTCGTGCAGAACGAGTCCGCCGTCGAACCCCTGCTCGCCCTGCTGCGCCAGCAGGGCCGGGCCGTGCCGGAGGACATGTCGGTGGTCGCCATCTGCCCCGACCAGGTGGCCGTCCAGGCCTCGGTGCGCCTGACCTCCGTGGGCATCCCCGCCCAGGAGATGGGCCGGCGCGCGGTCGAGCACCTGATGGCGAAGCTCGGCGGGCGCGGCACGGACGAAGTGGTGCTCCTCCCGCCCGGGTTGACGGTCCGGACGAGCTCGGGCCCGGCCCTTCGGCGAGTACGCTGATCTGGCCGCGCAGGCGCTGGAGGGCCTGGTGGACGACTTCGCCCGCCGGGCGGCAGAGGAGCGGTAGGACTCTCGAACCGCCCGGCGGGGCGGAGAGG
>NZ_POTZ01000038.1 GCF_003236365.1 Streptomyces sp. NTH33 | reverse complement strand
GGGCATGGGGGGTGGTACACAAGGGCGCGGCACGCGCCAGATGCTAGGGCACAGAAGAAGTCTGTGAGCTGGGCATTGTCACAGAAAGTCGTCGACAGTCGCTTTCGGTCACAACGGGTCGCGGCGTCGTTCTCCTCCGTGCCCGGCCCGTCGGCGCGCCTGTCCCCCCGCGGTGTCCTCCGTCCAGAGCAGTTCCGGCCACTTGTCAGCTCTTCCCGACTCAGGGGTGACCGGGATAACGTGCCGGTGTTCCGGCCCTCTGCACGGTTGTGACCAGCGGCTGCCCCGATGCCCGGCGCGATACTTGGACGTCCAAGGAAAAATACTTGGAAATCCAAGAAAACGCGCAGGTCAGGAGGGTTTCCCAGAAATGTGGAGCACTGGGTAACGTGACTGCTGCAGGGCGCTCGCCGGGGCACCTGTCACGCCTGTTCCCGGCCGAGTGGCACCCACCCCGTGCCCGTGGTCAGCAGGCGAGCCGCTCCCCCAGGCTCTGGCGAGCAGGGGGGACCCCAGGCCAGCCGGCAACCCCGGGGGCCGGACCGACGGAGGAGCACACGTGACCGTGGAGAGCACTGCCGCGCGCACACCGCGACGCAGCGCCGGAAGCAAGACCGGTTCGACCGGTACGAAAGCCGCCGGCACCAGGGGCCGCGCCGGCGCCAAGAAGGGCGCCGACCCCGAACTCGTGCAGTTGCTGACGCCCGAGGGCAAGCGCGTAAAGAACGCCGAGTACGACAAGTACGTCGCCGGCATCACCGCCGAGGAGCTTCGCGGTCTGTACCGCGACATGGTGCTCACCCGCCGCTTCGACGCCGAGGCCACCTCCCTGCAGCGCCAGGGCGAACTGGGCCTGTGGGCCTCGCTGCTCGGCCAGGAGGCCGCCCAGATCGGCTCCGGCCGGGCGCTGCGCGACGACGACTACGTCTTCCCGACCTACCGGGAGCACGGCGTCGCCTGGTGCCGCGGGGTCGACCCGACCAACCTGCTCGGCATGTTCCGGGGGGTGAACAACGGCGGCTGGGACCCCAACGGCAACAACTTCCACCTCTA
This sequence comes from Streptomyces sp. NTH33, assembly GCF_003236365.1. Classification (GTDB taxonomy): domain Bacteria; phylum Actinomycetota; class Actinomycetes; order Streptomycetales; family Streptomycetaceae; genus Streptomyces. The sequence goes on along the minus strand of NZ_POTZ01000038.1, from coordinate 27,032 downwards.
CACGATCGTCATCGGCTCCCAGACGCTGCACGCCACCGGCTACGCGATGGGCGTCGCCAAGGACGGCGCGGACTCCGCGGTCATCGCCTACTTCGGCGACGGCGCCTCCAGCCAGGGCGACGTGGCCGAGTCCTTCACCTTCTCCGCGGTCTACAACGCCCCCGTGGTGTTCTTCTGCCAGAACAACCAGTGGGCGATCTCCGAGCCGACCGAGAAGCAGACCCGTGTGCCGCTCTACCAGCGCGCGCGGGGCTTCGGCTTCCCCGGCGTGCGCGTCGACGGCAACGACGTGCTGGCCTGCCTCGCGGTCACCAAGTGGGCGCTGGAGCGTGCCCGCAGCGGTGAGGGGCCCACCCTGGTCGAGGCGTACACCTACCGCATGGGCGCCCACACCACCTCCGACGACCCCACCCGCTACCGGGGCGACGAGGAGCGCCTGGCCTGGGAGGCGAAGGACCCGATCCTGCGCCTTCGCCGCCACCTGGAGTCCGTACACCACACGGACGAGGGATTCTTCGCGGAACTCGAGGCCGAGAGCGAGGCGTTGGGCAAGCGGGTGCGCGAAGCGGTCCGTGCGATGCCCGACCCGGACGACTTCGCCATCTTCGAGAACGTGTACGCGGACGGGCATGCGCTCGTCGACGAGGAGCGCGCCCGGTTCGCCGCCTACCAGGCGTCGTTCGCGGACGCAGAGGGGGTCTGATCATGGCAGCGGAGGCTGTGACATTGAAAAACATGGCGCTGGCCAAGGCGATCAACGAGTCGCTGCGCCGTGCCCTGGAGTCCGACCCCAAGGTCCTGATCATGGGCGAGGACGTCGGCAAGCTCGGCGGCGTGTTCCGGGTGACGGACGGTCTGCAGAAGGACTTCGGCGAGAGCCGGGTCATCGACACCCCCCTCGCCGAGTCCGGCATCGTCGGCACCGCGATCGGTCTCGCCCTGCGCGGCTACCGCCCGGTGGTCGAGATCCAGTTCGACGGCTTCGTCTTCCCGGCGTACGACCAGATCGTCACGCAGCTGGCGAAGATGCACGCCCGCTCGCTGGGCAAGGTCAAGCTGCCGGTCGTCGTCCGCATCCCCTACGGCGGCGGCATCGGCGCGGTCGAGCACCACTCGGAGTCGCCGGAGGCGCTGTTCGCCCACGTGGCGGGCCTGAAGGTCGTCTCCCCCTCCAACGCGTCGGACGCGTACTGGATGCTGCAGCAGGCCATCCAGAGCGACGACCCGGTGATCTACTTCGAGCCCAAGCGGCGCTACTGGGACAAGGGCGAGGTCAGCACGGAGGCCATCCCGAGCCCGCTGCACAAGGCGCGGGTCGTCCGCGAGGGCACGGACCTGACGCTGGCGGCCTACGGCCCGATGGTGAAGCTCTGCCACGAGGTGGCCGCCGCGGCCGCCGAGGAGGGCAAGTCCCTGGAGGTCCTGGACCTGCGTTCGGTGTCCCCGCTGGACTTCGACTCGATCCAGGCGTCGGTGGAGAAGACCCGCCGCCTGGTGGTGGTCCACGAGGCACCGGTGTTCTTCGGCTCCGGCGCGGAGATCGCCGCCCGGATCACCGAGCGCTGCTTCTACCACCTGGAGGCTCCGGTGCTGCGGGTCGGCGGCTATCACGCGCCGTACCCGCCGGCCCGCCTGGAGGAGTCGTACCTGCCGGACCTGGACCGCGTGCTCGACGCCGTCGACCGCTCGCTGGCGTACTGAGGGAGAGGTTCGTGACGACGATGACCGATGCGTCCGTGCGCGAGTTCAAGATGCCGGATGTCGGCGAGGGTCTGACCGAGGCGGAGATCCTCAAGTGGTACGTCCAGGTCGGTGACACGGTCACCGACGGCCAGGTGGTCTGCGAGGTCGAGACGGCCAAGGCGGCCGTCGAACTGCCCATCCCCTACGACGGTGTGGTGCGCGCGCTGCACTTCGCCGAGGGCACCACGGTGGACGTGGGCACGTCCATCATCGCGGTGGAGGTGGCGGGCGCGGCACCGGCGGAGGTCCCGGCGCAGGCCCCGGCGGCCGAGCCGAAGACGGACCAGGAGCCGAAGGCGGAGGGCCGCCAGCCGGTCCTGGTGGGCTACGGCGTCTCGACGTCCGCCACCAAGCGCCGCCCGCGCAAGGGCCCGGAGGTCGCGGTCTCCCGGGCGTCGACGGCGGTCCGGACCGAGCTGAACGGCCACGGCACCCCCGCCGCCGCTCCCGGGGCCGGGCCCCGCCCGCTGGCGAAGCCGCCGGTGCGCAAGCTGGCCAAGGACCTGGGCGTGGACCTGGCGACGGTGGTCCCGTCCGGCCCGGACGGCATCATCACGCGCGAGGACGTGCACGCGGCGGTGCCGGCGACGGCGACCGCGCCGGCGGCACCGGCCCCTGCTCCGGCGACGGCGGAAACCCCGGTGCCCCAGGCCCCGGCGCCCGTGCCGTCGTACGACACGGCCCGCGAGACCCGCGTCCCCGTGAAGGGCGTCCGCAAGGCGACGGCGGCGGCGATGGTCGGCTCGGCGTTCACCGCGCCGCACGTCACGGAGTTCGTGACGGTGGACGTGACGCGGACGATGAAGCTCGTCGAGGAGCTGAAGCAGGACAAGGAGTTCGCGGGCCTGCGCGTGAACCCCCTGCTGCTGATCGCCAAGGCCCTCCTGGTCGCCATCAGGCGCAACCCGGACATCAACGCCTCCTGGGACGAGGCGAACCAGGAGATCGTGGTCAAGCACTACGTCAACCTGGGCATCGCCGCGGCCACCCCGCGCGGCCTGATCGTCCCGAACATCAAGGACGCCCACGCCAGGACGCTCCCGCAGCTCGCGGAGGCGCTCGGCGAGCTGGTGACGACAGCGAAGGAGGGCAGGACGTCCCCCGCCGCCATGCAGGGCGGCACGGTCACGATCACCAACGTCGGCGTCTTCGGTGTCGACACCGGTACGCCGATCCTCAACCCCGGCGAGTCCGCGATCCTCGCGGTCGGCGCGATCAAGCTCCAGCCGTGGGTCCACAAGGGCAAGGTCAAGCCCCGTCAGGTCACCACCCTGGCCCTCTCCTTCGACCACCGTCTGGTCGACGGCGAGCTGGGCTCGAAGGTCCTGGCGGACGTGGCGGCGATCCTGGAACAGCCGAAGCGGCTGATCACCTGGGCGTAGCACCCGGCGCGGCCCGGGGCGGACCCACCACACGGGAGGGCCCGCCCCGGCGTCTGCGGGAGCGGGCCCCGGCCCGTCGGCCGGCGGACCGTCAGCGCGCCTGCCGGGCGCGCAGGGCGTTCAGCAGGGCCGCGCCGCGTTCCGCGTCGTCCACGCTGAGCGCGAAGTCGGTGCGCCTGCCCCGGGCGCGGATGACCAGGCATTCGCCGGCGCGCAGCATGACCGTGGTGCCCAGGCCGCTGAAGCGGTAGCCCCAGCCGCCGGCCTGGGTGGGCGTACGGTTCTCGGCGCGGGCGGATTCGACGGCGTCCGGGGTCCAGCGCCGTACCGGCCAGCCGAGCGGGCCGAAGGACACCTCCAGGCCGTGTTCGGAAACGCGTGCCTGGACCGAGGCGCAGCCGGCCGCGGTGAGGGAGGCCAGCGCGCACGAGGCGAACAGGGCCCAGGCCGAGGGCCCCGCGAGGCCGCCGGAGAGGGCGACCAGGGCGGCCACGGCCACCAGTCCGGTCACGGCCGCCAGCAGGTAGAGCCAGGGGTTCGTGGTGCGCGAGAACCACACCACCCGCTCACCCTCGGGCAGTTCCAGCGCCGGTCCCTGGCCGTCCTGTCCCGCGGACGCCGGGCCGACGGGGCGCTGCCGCGTGCTCACCAGCCATCCCCCGATCCCGGCGAGGAGCGCCGCGGCCACGGAGGCGACGACCCACCCGACCGACAGACGGGCCTGGTGCCAGTCCGTGCGGTCGAGGTTCGCCCGTACGACGGCCGCCTGGGTGCCGGCGATGACGATGCCGACCGTCGGCAGCACGGCCACCGCCCACGGCCGGGTCACCGCGCGGGCGTCCCGGCCGGCCCGCCACCGCGCCACCTCCACGCCCGCGCACAGCACGAGCCAGATCAGCGCCGGGAACACACAGGCCGCCCACAGCGGCATCGAGCCGTCCGGCGCGGACCCGTCGAAGCTCCAGTGGGTCGCCAGCCGGTCCGGCAGCCGACTCTTCGCGGCCCAGGGAAGCGCCGCGATCAGGGCCGCCGTCCCGACCGTCCAGACCGCGGCTCCCCAGCGCGTCACCTTCATTGCGTACCCCTGATCATTTCGATGAGATCGTTCCGGCTGTAGCCCAGGCGGGCCGCCTCGGCCACCAGGTCCCGCACCCGGATCCGCAGCCCGGAGTGCTGCTCGGCGTCCTCGGCCACGGTCACGCCCCTGCCCCTGCGGAACTCCAGCAGACCTTCGTCCCGCAGACCGCGCAGACCGCGCAGGACCGTGTTGACGTTGATGTCCAGCGCCTGGGAGAGGTCGCGTGCCGACGGCAGGCGGTCGCCCGGCCGACACTCCCCCTCGGCGATGGCGCGCCGGATGGCGCCCGCGACCTGCTCGTGCAGGGGCCTGGTGTCTCGCTTGTCCAAACGCAGCAACATGATGCTAATGACAGTATCACCATCAGTACATCGGTGTGCGGTCGGCGTCCTGGTGGGCGTGGTCACAGAAAAAGGGCCCGCCGCTGGTCGTCAGCGGCGGGCCCGTCACGCGGGTGAGCGGGTGTCAGCCCAGCTGGGCGAAGCCGTAGTTCAGGAGCTTCGTGGCGTCCGTGCCGCGCTGTGCGACGGACGAGGAGGCGAGGACGGTGCCGATGACCGTCTTGCCGTTGCGGGTGGCGGCGAAGACCAGGCAGTACTTGGCCTGCGGGCCGGAGCCGGTCTTCACGCCGATGGCACCCTTGTAGCTGCTGAGCAGCGTGTTCGTGTTCGTCCACGTCGCCATCGTGCGGGTGCTGCCCGTCTTGGTGGTGGTCTTGGCCGTGTACGACTTCGTCTTCACGACCGTGCGGAACGTGGAGTTCTTCATCGCGCTGCGCGTGAGTTTCGTCAGGTCGCGCGGCGTCGAGTAGTTGCTGCCCTTGCCGATGCCGTCGAACGAGTCGAAGCGCGTGTTCTTCATGCCGAGGCTCTTGGCGGTGGTGTTCATCTTGCCGATGAACGACTTCACCCGCGCGTCCCGCGTCGAGCCCGAGCCGAACTTGTCGGCCAGCGCGTACGCGGCGTCGCAGCCCGAGGGCAGCATCAGGCCGTACAGCAGCTGACGGACGGTCACCTTGTCGCCGACGATCAGGTGGGCCTGGGAGGCGTTGTTCTTGACGACGTAGTCGCTGTACGCCTTCTGGATGATGACCTTGGCGTCGAGGTTCAGGTTCGACTGCGCCAGCACGACCTTGGCGGTCATGATCTTCGTGGTGGAACCGGTGGAAAGGGGGGTGTCCGCGGCCTTCGTGTACAGCGACTTGCCGGTCGCGTTGTCCATCGCGTAGCCGCCCTTGGCCACGATCGACGGCTTGGTGACGGCCTGAGCGGGTGCCGCGGTGAGGGCTCCGGTGGCGAGCATGGCGCCGGTCGTCACGGCGACTGCGGCGGCTCTGCGGAGACGGATGCCCTGGATGCCGGTTTTCAAGTGAGGTACCCCGATTGTATCGAATGACCCTTCGGTGCGGCAGGGTTGAGTGCCCACGGGAGTGGGGCCGCGTCTGTCTGACTCGCAACCGGCGCGGATGGTTGTGTGGTTGCCGGGGCTTTTTTCTCACGGGACGGCCGGTCCGCATGCCGGGCGGGGCGTGCCATGCGTACCTCTTGTATCTATGCTGTGGGCATGAGTCTGGCCGTGAAGCAACCCCCCGCCGCCGACCGCGTCTACACCCACGTCAAGCAAGCCGTCCTGGACCGCCGCTACGAGGGCGGGACACTGCTGACCGAGGGAGAGCTGGCCGAGGCCGTCGGGGTCTCGCGCACGCCCGTGCGCGAGGCGCTGCTGCGGCTGGAGGCCGAGGGGCTCATCAAGCTCTACCCGAAGAAGGGAGCCCTCGTCCTGCCGGTCTCCGCGCAGGAGATCGCCGACGTCGTCGAGACCCGGCAGCTGGTCGAGGAGCACGCGGCCAGGAAGGCCGTACCCGCACCGCCCGGACTCATCGAGCGCCTCGAGGAACTGCTCGAGAAGCAGAAGCGGCAGGCCGCCGCCGGTGAGTTCGCCGAGGCCGCCGTCACCGACCGCTGCTTCCACGCCGAGATCGTCCGCAGCGGCAGAAACGAGATCCTGTCGCGGCTGTACGACCAACTGCGCGACCGGCAGCTGCGCATGGGCGTCGCCGTCATGCACTCCCACCCCGACCGGCTCGCCAAGACGCTCACCGAGCACCAGGAGATCCTGGACGCGCTGCGCTCCGGGGACGCCGAGGCGGCCGTCGCCGTCGTGCACCGGCACGTCAACTGGTTCTCCCACCTGGCGCGGGGTGAGGTCCGGTGAGCTCTCCGTCGGGTTCCGCCGCTCCCGCCTTCCCGCCCGGTGATCCGCCCGGCGGCCGGCGTGCCCTCGCCGTCTGGGGCATCGGCGTCGCCGTCTACTTCGTCGCCGTCATCTTCCGTACGTCCCTGGGCGTCGCCGGCCTCGACGCCGCCGACCGCTTCCACGTGGGCGCCTCGGCGCTGTCGACGTTCTCGATCCTGCAGCTCCTCGTCTACGCGGGCATGCAGATACCCGTGGGCCTGCTCGTCGACCGGCTCGGCACCAAGAAGGTGCTGGCCATCGGCGCCGTACTCTTCACGGCCGGCCAGCTCGGCTTCGCCCTCTCGCCGTCGTACGGCACCGCGCTCGCCGCCCGCGCGCTGCTGGGCTGCGGCGACGCCATGACCTTCATCAGCGTGCTGCGGCTGGGCACCCGGTGGTTCCCCGCCCGGCGCGGGCCGATGATCGGCCAGCTCGCCGCGCTGGCCGGGATGGCCGGCAACCTGGTGTCCACGCTGGTGCTGGCCCGGCTGCTGCACGGGGTGGGCTGGACGGCCGCCTTCGCGGGCAGCGCGCTGGCCGGAGTGGTGGTGCTGGTGCTGCTGCTCCTGTTCCTCAAGGACCACCCCGAGGGCCACGAGCCGGAGCCGCTGCCGCACCAGGGCGCCGCCTACGTACGCCGGCAGATCGCCGCGTCCTGGCGGGAACCGGGGACACGGCTGGGGATGTGGGTGCACTTCACCACGCAGTTCCCGGCGATGGTGTTCCTGCTGCTGTGGGGGATGCCGTTCCTGGTCGAGGCGCAGGGGCTCACCCGGGCGACCGCCGGGGAGCTGCTCACGCTCGTCGTGCTGTCCAACATGGCCGTCGGCCTGGTGTACGGGCAGATCGTCGCCCGGCACCACACGGCGCGGCTGCCGCTGGCGCTCGGCACGGTCGCGGCGACCGCGCTCATGTGGGCGGTGACGCTGGCGTATCCCGGCGGGCGGGCGCCGATGTGGCTGCTGGTGGTGCTGTGCGTGGTGCTCGGGGCGTGCGGGCCGGCCTCGATGATCGGGTTCGACTTCGCGCGGCCGGCGAATCCGCCGGAGCGGCAGGGGACCGCCTCCGGCATCACCAACATGGGAGGTTTCGTCGCCTCCATGACGACCTTGTTCGCGATCGGTGTGCTGTTGGACGGGACGGGGGACGACTACACGGTCGCCTTCTCCGCCGTGTTCGTCCTCCAGGCGCTCGGGGTGAGTCAGATCCTGCGGCTGCGGAGGCGGGTTGCCCGGCGGGAGCGGGAGCGACTGGTGGCCAGCAGGGTGGAGACGGTGCACGTTCCTGTGTAGGGCACCCGGTGCCGGTGCCGGTGCGGGCGTGCTGGGGCCGGTGCGGGCGCCGGTGCGGGCGTGCTGGGGCCGGGGGCTGCCGCCCCCAGGCCCCGCTGCCGGCCCGGCGGCCTCGTTGTCGGACTCCCCTTACTGCGTCACCACGAAATGACGCAGGATCGCCGCTGCCAGGTCCTGGTCGCCCTCCGTCTTCACCCGGTCCGACACCGCCTCCGGGGTCACGCGGCCGCAGGCCATGCGGACGTAGGTCTCCCAGTCGAGGGTGAGGGTCGCGGCCGGGCCGAGGGCGGGGGCCGTTTCCAGGGTGCCGCGGCCCTGGATGTCGACGCGGATGGTGCGCAGGAACTCCACCGGGCCGTGGACGTCGAAGACGACCGCCGAGCTGCGCGGGGCATCCGCCTTGGCCGCGACCACGTCCGGGAGGGCGGCCAGCAGGTAGTCCCGGGTGACGTGGGCGCCGGGGGAGTCGAGGTTGCCGGGGTGGCCGAGGGCCGCGCGCAGGTCCTGCTCGTGCACCCAGATGTCGAAGGCGCGGTAGCGCATGGCCTCCTCGAGGGTGATCTCCGCACCGAGCGGGCCGCGCACCTTGGTGCCGGGATCACGGGACTCGTTCCGCAGCTGGCGGTTGCGGCGGATGATCGTGTACTCCAGCTCGGAGGTCATCTCCGGCGCCGTGTGGTGGCGGCGGACGTCGACCTGCATCTCCATGTAGCGCTGGTGCTCGTTGGTGACGTGGAACAGGTCGCGCGGGAGCGTGTGGATGGGGCGCGGGTCGCCGAGTGCCTCGCAGTCCAGGCCGATGACGTGCGAGACCAGGTCGCGGACGGACCAGCCGGGACACGGGGTCCGCCGGTTCCACTCGCCCTCCACAAGGGGCTGCACCAGCTCGGATATCGCCTCGACGGAGTGGGCCCAGGCATCGGCGTAGGGCTGGAGGGTGGGATGCAGACTCACGGAACGGGACCCCTCGGCGGTTGGTACACGGGCAGGTTGTCTCGGCATTGCCAGCGGGAGGTGGCTGCGATCGGCGGGCGTCTTGAGGTGCTAAGTTACGCTGCTCCGAGGCACCCCGGCAGTGCTTTCGTGTGACGATCGTAGGCCCCCGGGGAAACTCGAATGCCAGGACGGTGGTAGTGTGCGCGCCTCGCTGATCCAGATTGCCGTGAACGAGGGCGAATCGGTCGAATCGCGGCGGCGGCGAGCGGCCGCGCTGGTCCGTGAGCAGGCCGGTGCCGACCTCGTCGTACTGCCGGAGCTGTGGACCACCGGGGCCTTCGCCTTCGAGGAGTTCGGGCGCGAGGCCGAGCCGCTGGAGGGCCCCACGTACGAGGCCATGGCGAAGGCGGCGAGCGACGCGGGCGTATGGCTGCACGCGGGTTCGATTCCCGAACGTGATCCTGAGGGTCCCCTCTACAACACCTCTCTCGTCTTCACCCCCTCCGGAGACCTGGCCGCCGCCTACCGCAAGATCCACCGCTTCGGCTTCGACAAGGGCGAGGCCGTGCTGATGGGTGCGGGCCAGGATCTGGTGACGGTGCGTCTGCCGGACACGACCCTCGGCCTGGCGACCTGTTACGACCTCCGTTTCCCCGAACTCTTCCGCGGGCTCGTCGACGCCGGGGCCCAGACCCTGGTGGTTCCGGCGGGCTGGCCCGAGCGCCGGCGTGCGCACTGGACGCTGCTGGCCCGGGCGCGGGCGGTGGAGGACCAGGCGTTCGTGCTCGCCTGTGGAACGGCCGGGACGCACGCCGGGGTTCCCCAGGCGGGTCACTCGATCGTGGTCGATCCCTGGGGCGAGGTCCTGGCCGAGGCGGGCCACGACGAGGAGGTCCTGACGGTCGACTTCGACCCGGCGAAGGTCGCGGCCACCCGCGAGCAGTTCCCGGCCCTGAAGGACCGGGTCCTGGGTCTGGAACCGCCCCGCCGCTGAGCGCCCGCCGCGCTGGGCGCCCGCCGCGCCGGGCGGCTACCGCTCCTCCCGCTCCTTCTCCGCCATGTGGATCACGCACACCGCCACGGCGATCAGCAGCGCCGGGTCGGCGTCGTCCCGCACGATGTCCACGCCGTACGTGTCGACGACGCGCAGCCACCGCCGGGAGATCACCGCCAGCAGTTCGCCGTCGTACTCGACGGCGAACTCCCGGTCGAGGATCTTGCCGCTGACGTCGAGCTCGGTGCCGTCCACCAGGGACACCCGGTAGTGGTTGCGCAGCAGCGACAGCCACTTGCGCCGGATCTTCGCCAGGACCTCACCGTCCCGCTCGATCACCATCGTGTCCCGCAGGGCGAGCATCTTCTGATGGATGTCGATCAGTACCCGGCCCTGGGCGTCCTTCAGCTCGAAGGTGTCCCGCAGCCGCATCGCCTTCCCGTCGACCAGGAAGACCTTGCCGCCGTGCTCGTCCTCGATCCAGTAGTCCTCACCGATGCCGAAAATCCGGTCCCGCACGAGAAATCTCATGCCTCACCGCTTCCCCGGCACCGGCCCGGGAACGCCGCCGGTGGGCCGATGGGCCGAGCGCCGTCCCCCGCCCGGCACGGGTGAGGCCGGGCGAACGGGGACGGCGGACGGATGGCACCCTTGGTGCCATGAGCGACTCCGCACCCCACCGTGCCCGCGTACGCGCCCCCGAGCTGATCGGCAAGGGCGGCTGGCTGAACACGGGCGGTAAGCAGTACACCCTCGCCGACCTGCGAGGACGCGTCGTCATTCTGGATTTTTGGACCTTCTGCTGTGTGAACTGCCTGCATGTCCTCGACGAGTTGCGGGAGCTGGAGGAGAAGCACCGGGACACGGTGGTGATCGTCGGAGTGCACTCGCCGAAGTTCGTGCACGAGGCCGACCACCAGGCGGTCGTGGACGCCGTGGAGCGGTACGGCGTCGAGCATCCGGTGCTCGACGACCCGGAGCTCGCCACCTGGAAGCAGTACGCGGTGCGTGCCTGGCCGACGCTCGTCGTCATCGACCCGGAGGGGTACGTCGTCGCGCAGCACGCCGGTGAGGGGCACGCGCACGCGATCGAGCGGCTGGTGGAGGAGCTGGAGGCCGAGCACGGGGCGAAGGGGACGCTGCGGCGCGGCGACGGGCCGTACGTGCCGCCGGAGCCGGAGCCGACCACGCTTCGCTTCCCGGGCAAGGCGCTGCTGCTGCCCAGCGGGAACTTCCTGGTCAGCGACACCACCCGGCACCAGCTGGTGGAGCTGGCGGAGGACGGTGAGACCGTGGTGCGGCGGATCGGCGCGGGAGAGCGCGGGTTCGCCGACGGAGAAGCCGGGTCCGCGACCTTCAGCGAGCCGCAGGGGCTCGCGCTGCTCGACGACGGTTCGGTCGTCGTCGCCGACACGGTCAACCACACGCTGCGCCGCCTCGACCTCGCCACCGGTGAGGTGACCACCCTGGCCGGTACCGGACACCAGTGGATGCAGGGCGAGGCCACGTCCGGTCCCGCCCGTGACGTGAAACTCTCCTCGCCCTGGGACGTCGCCTGGTGGAACGGCAGGGTGTGGATCGCCATGGCCGGCGTGCACCAGCTGTGGGCGTACGACCCCGCTGGGGGTACCGCCCAGGCGTTCAGCGCTGGGGGAGGGACCGTCTCCGTCACCGCCGGGACCACCAACGAGGGGCTCGTCGACGGGCCGGGCGGGGACGCCTGGTTCGCGCAGCCCTCCGGGCTCGCGGCCACGCCCGAACGGCTGTGGCTCGCCGACTCCGAGACGTCCGCACTGCGCTGGGTGGACCTGGACGGCCACGTCCACACGGCCGTCGGCACCGGCCTGTTCGACTTCGGGCACCGGGACGGAGCCGCCGGACAGGCCCTGTTCCAGCACCCGTTGGGCGTGACCGCCCTCCCCGACGGCTCGGTCGCCGTCAGCGACACCTACAATCACGCCCTGCGCCGCTACGACCCGGCGACCGGCGAGGTCACCACGCTCGCCACCGACCTGCGCGAGCCCAGCGACGCGGTGCTCGTCGGCGAGGACATCGTGGTCGTGGAGTCGGCCCGGCACCGGCTGACCCGGCTGCGCCTGCCGGAGGAGGCGGTACGGGTGGAGGCGGTCGCCCACCGGACCCAGCGCGCCGCCACCGAGGTCGCCCCCGGGCGGCTGCGGCTGGACGTCGTCTTCCAGGCCCCGGCGGGCCAGAAGCTGGACACGCGCTACGGCCCGTCCACCCGGCTCCTGGTCTCGTCCACCCCGCCCGAGCTGCTGCTCGACGGAGAGGGCGCGGGAACGGACCTGTCCCGCACCCTGGACCTCAACCCCGCCGTTCCGGAGGGCGTCCTGCACGTCTCCGCGATGGCGGCCTCGTGCGACGACGACCCCGCGAACGAGTACCCCGCCTGCCATGTGCACCAGCAGGACTGGGGCGTCCCGGTCCGGGTGACCGAGGGCGGCGCGGAACGGCTGCCGCTGGTCCTGGCGGGCATGGACGCCTGACCGGGCGGGGACACCTGACCGGGCGGGGACGGCAGCAGCCGTTCCCGCCCGGTGTACGGCCGCCGGAGCCGGGCGTCAGCGGCGGCGCGGGCGCGGGGCCAGCTTGAACAGGGCCACTCCGGCGGCCACCAGTGTCGTGGCCGCGACCATCATGGCCATGCTGTTCATCCAGATGCCGGTGGCCGCCAGGGTGGCGCCCCCGGCGCCCGTGGTGCCGGCGCCGATGACTCGTCCGTACATGGTCGTTCTCCTTGCTGTGGTGCGGTGGGTGCGGTGGGTGCGCGGGATGTGAGGGGTGGTCAGGTGGACACCCACTTCTCCTCGCTGCGGCGCAGCAGGCCCCACAGCGAGCAGAAGTAGACGGCGTGCTGGAACAGGTCGTAGAGCATCTCCGGGATCATCAGCAGCGCCACGAGCATGGGCAGGGGTCCGGCGCGGCGCACGGAGACGACCTTTTCCACCACGAAGATCAGGCCGATCGAGGTCCAGAACGGCGACAGGCCGGGCAGGCCGTACAGGGACGTGAAGGTGATCATGAAGGTCAGGTAGACGAGGAAGGACAGCGCGCCGAAGCCCATGAGGAACTGCTGCAGGAAGTACCGGGCGGTGACGCGGGTCCAGCCGTAGTCGCGGAGGTTCTCCAGGGCGCCGCGCTGCCAGCGCAGCCGCTGGTGCCACAGTTTGGGCAGGGTCGGCATGACCTCGGTGGTGACCGCGCAGCCGGCCGGTGACATGGCGCGGTAGCCGAGGGTCTTGACCGCCTTGGTCATCTCGTCGTCCTCGGTGAGGGAGGCGAGGCTGTAGTAGCCGGTGCCGCCGCCGATCACCCCGGCGCGGCGGGCCGCCCGCACCTCGCGCAGCACGCGGGCGCGGAACATGGTGCCGGTGCCGGTGAGCACCTGGGCCCTGCCTCCGGTGCGCTCCAGCTCCCAGGCGTAGCGGTGGAACTCCATGCGCTGCAGCAGGCCGAGCAGTCCGCCGCCCTCCTCGCCGTAGAAGACTCCGCCGACGGCGCCGACCCTACGGTTGAAGGTGGCCAGGGCGGTCTCGGCGAACCACGGGTTGAGCACGGTGTCGGCGTCCTGCACCAGCAGCAGGTCCCGGTCGTCGAGGTGGGGCAGCACCCAGGCGATGGCCTGGTTGAGGGCGCCCGCCTTCTTGTGCGTGTTGCCCTGGGTGTGGAAGACCTGCGCGCCGTGCGCGAGGGCGATCCGGGCGGTGTCGTCGGTGCAGTTGTCGGCGACGACGACGATCAGGTCCGGCCGCCGGGTCTGCCGCCACAGGCCCTCGATCGCGGCGGCGATGCGGTCCTGCTCGTTGTGGGCGGGGATCAGGACCGCCAGCCGGGGCCTCTCGGCCGGTTCCTCCACGCCGGCGTGCGCGCGGCGGGCGGCGTGGCGGCCCCTGGTGCCCGGTCCCGGCTGCACCGAGGCGGCGGAGGTGCCGCCCGGTGCGGCGAAGTCGAGCACGGGCGGCCCCCCCCGTCGTGATGTGTACAGCGCCCGACTCTCCCCTCCGGGCTCAGCTGCACAAAGTCTTCACGATGTCCACACAATGCGACAAGTCGGCGTGCGTAACGGATTGCTCACGGTCAGAGGCCGTACCCGTCGCTGTAGCCGTCCCGCGTGTGGGGGTGGCGGTCCTCCTCGACGACCGCTGTCGTGGGGGGCACCATGACGCGGCGCCGCCGGTAGATGCTGCTGAAGGTGGTCACGCCGATGAGGCCGACGATCATCAGGATGACGCCGACCAGGTGCAGGTTGACGCCCTGCATGTGCCAGTCGGTCGCGAACGTGAGGATGGCTCCCACGGCGATGAGGATGATGCATCCGCCGAGGCCCATGAGTGTCGCCTCCTTGGTCCGGTGTCGGTCCGGTGTCGGGTCCGGTGGTTCCGGCCTGTTCCGGTTCCTTCCGGTCAACTCCGGTTACCCCCATGTCGGGTGACCATGCGGAGGCGGCCCCTCATGGGCCGGGCGCTCGGCCTCCTCAGCCCTCCAGGAAGGCCACCAGGGCGTTCGCCAGGAGGAACGGGTCGTTCGCGGCGCACAGTTCGCGGGCGCTGTGCATGGAGAGGATCGCCACGCCGATGTCGACGGTGCGGATGCCGTGCCGGGCCGCGGTGATGGGACCGATGGTCGTGCCGCACGGCATGGAGTTGTTGGAGACGAAGGACTGGAAGGGGACGTCGGCCTTCTCGCAGGCCGCCGCCCAGACCGCGCGGCCCGAACCGTCCGTGGCGTAGCGGTTGTTGACGTTGACCTTGAGGATGGGGCCGCCGCCCGCGCGCGGGTGGTGGGTCGGGTCGTGCCGCTCGGCGTAGTTGGGGTGGACGGCGTGTCCCGTGTCGGAGGAGACGCAGACCGCGCCGGCGAAGGCGCGCGCCCGGTCCTCGTAGGACCCTCCGCGGGCGAACACCGAGCGTTCCAGCACCGTTCCGAGCAGCGGGCCGTCCGCGCCGGTGTCCGACTGGGAGCCGTTCTCCTCGTGGTCGAAGGCGGCCAGCACCGGGATGTACGGCAGGTCCGCCGCCCCGGGGCCGGTCGCCACTGCCGCCAGCGCCGCCGTACCGGCGTGCACCGAGAGCAGGTTGTCCATGCGGGGGCCGGCCATCAGCTCGCGGTCGCGGCCCAGGTAGGCGGGCGGTTCCACGGAGTGGGTCATCAGGTCCCAGCCGGCCACCTCGCCCGCCGGGAGCCCGGCCTCCTGCTCCAGGAAGGCGATCAGGTCGCCGTCGCGGACGTCGTCGCCCAGGCCCCACACCGGCTGCAGGTGGCGCTGCTTGTCGAGCTTGAGGCCGTCCGTGGAGACCGCGCGGTCCAGGTGGATCGCCAGCTGGGGAACGCGCAGCAGCGGGCGGTCGACGTTCACCAGGTGACTCGAGCCGTCCCGGAGCGTGAGCCGGCCCGCCAGGCCCAGGTCGCGGTCGAGCCAGGAGTTCATCAGCGGGCCGCCGTAGATCTCCACGGCGATCTGGCGCCAGCCGTGCGCCCCGGTGTCGGGCAGCGGCTTGACCCGCAGGTTCGGGGAGTCGGTGTGTGCGCCGATGATGCGGAACGGGGTGTGCGGCGCGGCGCCCTCGGGGACGTACCAGGCCACGATCGCCCCGCCGCGCAGTACGTACTTTCCGCCGCTGCCCGCGGCGGAGGCCTCTGATGTCCCCGTGTCCCAGGCATCCGTCTCGGCGACCCGGCGGAAGCCGGCCTTCTCCAGCCGCTCGGCCGCGTTCTCCGCGGCGTGGTACGGCGACGGGCTCGCCGCCAGGAAGGACATCAGGTCGTCGGTGTGGCCGCGGTCGAAGCGCTGGCTTGTACTCATGGTGTTCACCATAACGACGCCACGAGGGTCCGCTCCCGTCGACGGGAGCGGACCCTCGTGGGGCACTGCGGCTGCCGGGGACCGGCCGGGGACTAGAAGGCGGCCTCGTCGAGCTCCATCAGGTCCAGGTCCACGTTCTGGGAGACCTTGCGGGCCAGGGTGACGCCCGGCAGGACGTTGGCCGCGAAGAACTTCGCCGCCGCGATCTTGCCCTGGTAGAACGCCTTGTCCCTGCTCGACGCCGTCGGAAGCTTCTCGGCGGCGACGGCCGCGCCCTTGAGCAGCAGGTAGCCGACGACCACGTCACCGGAGGCGAGCAGCAGGCGGGTGGTGTTGAGCCCCACCTTGTAGATGTTCTTGACGTCCTGCTCGGTGGCCGCGAGGTCGGTCAGCATCAGGCCGACGACGGCCTCCAGCTCGACGGCCGCCTTGGCGAGGTGCTCGCGGGCGCCGGCCAGCTCCTCGCCGCCGGTGCCGAGCGCCAGGAACTTCTTGATGTCCTCGGCGAGCGAGTTCAGCGCGGCGCCCTGGTTGCGGACGATCTTCCGGAAGAAGAAGTCCTGGCCCTGGATCGCCGTGGTGCCCTCGTACAGGGTGTCGATCTTGGCGTCGCGGATGTACTGCTCGATCGGGTACTCCTGCAGGAAGCCGGAGCCGCCGAAGGTCTGCAGGGACTGGGCGAGCTGCTCGTAGCCCTTCTCGGAGCCGTAACCCTTGACGATGGGCAGGAGCAGGTCGTTGAGCGCGTGCTCGGTGGAGGCGTCCTCGCCGCCCGCCTCCTTCACCGCGATGGCGTCCTGGACGGAGGCGGTGTACAGGACGAGGGCGCGCATGCCCTCGGCGTACGCCTTCTGCGTCATCAGCGAGCGGCGCACGTCGGGGTGGTGGGTGATGGTGACCTTGGGCGCGCTCTTGTCCATGAAGTTCGCCAGGTCGGGGCCCTGGACGCGCTCCTTGGCGTACTCCAGAGCGTTGAGGTAGCCGGTCGACAGCGTGGAGATCGCCTTCGTGCCGACCATCATGCGGGCGAACTCGATGATGCGGAACATCTGGCGGATGCCGTCGTGCTTGTCGCCGATCAGCCAGCCCTTGGCGGGGTGGCGGTCGCCGAAGGTCATCTCGCAGGTGTTGGAGGCCTTCAGGCCCATCTTGTGCTCGACGTTGGTGGCGTAGACGCCGTTGCGCTCGCCCAGCTCGCCGGTCTCCCAGTCGAACAGGTACTTGGGGACCAGGAAGAGGGACAGGCCCTTGGTGCCGGGGCCGGCGCCCTCGGGGCGGGCGAGGACGTAGTGGAGGATGTTCTCCTCCATGTCGTGCTCACCGGAGGTGATGAAGCGCTTCACGCCCTCGATGTGCCAGGAGCCGTCCTCCTGCTGGACCGCCTTGGTGCGGCCGGCGCCCACGTCGGAGCCCGCGTCGGGCTCGGTGAGCACCATGGTGGAGCCCCAGGTCTTCTCGACCGCGATCTTCGCGAGCCTCTTCTGCTCCTCGGTGCCCTCCTCGAAGAGGATGCGGGCGAACGCCGGGCCGGAGGAGTACATCCACACGGCCGGGTTGGCGCCGAGGACCAGCTCCGCGTACGCCCAGATGAGGGACGGCGGAGCGGTGGTGCCGCCGATCTCCTCGGGCAGGCCGAGCCGCCAGTACTCGGAGTCCATGAAGGCCTTGTAGCTCTTCTTGAAGCTCTCCGGCACCGGCGCGGTGTTCGTCTCGGGGTCGAACACCGGCGGGTTGCGGTCGGCGTCCGCGAAGGACTCCGCCAGCTCGTTCTCGGAGAGGCGGGCCAGCTCCTCCAGGATGCTCTTGGCGGTCTCGGTGTCCATCTCCTCGAACGGGCCGGTGCCGTACAGCTCGTCACGTCCGAGGACTTCGAACAGGTTGAACTCGATGTCGCGGAGATTCGGCTTGTAGTGCCCCATGGCCACGGCTCCCGTCGATGACTCGGCGAGGCACTGACTCCTCGCAACTGGTTCACGTACTGACTAGTAGATCCGATGATGCTACCCGTCGGTAATAAGAAGCAACCCCGATTCGGACTACTGTGACCCAGTCCTCGTCAAGGTCAGTACGCTTTGGGGCATGTACGGATACGGCCAGCCGATGGACAACGGGGCAGCACAGCAGGGATACGTCCCCCCGCAGCAGCAGATGCCCGGCGGCGTCGGCGGGTACGGTCAGCAGGCGCCGCTCTACCCCGAGCCGTCGCCTCCCTCGCTCGCGGACGCGGTGCGCGCCTTCACCACGGGGCAGCTCGCCGCGGAGGACTTCCAGCAGATCTTCGCGACCTCCAAGGTGTACTGCCCGCGCGGGGACAACCCCGGGTTCCTCGCGCTGCACAACACCCAGCAGCCGGTGATCCCGATGTTCACCTCGCTCAAGGAGCTGCGGCGGTACGCCGGCAAGGAGTCCAAGTACTTCGTGATCACCGGTGCCGAGGTGATCGACCTGCTGCCCACCGGCTACGGCTTCGTGCTGGACATGGAGGGCGAGCACCGGATCGTGTTCGACGCCAAGGCGGTCGAGCAGATGGTGGAGTTCGCGATGCGCCGGATGTACGGCTGAGCCGCGACGGAGACGGCCGGTGTGCCCGGTGTGCGGAGCCCGGAGGGAATGCCCCCCGGGCTCCTTCTGTTGGGTCTGGTAGAAAGTTCAACGCTCAACTAATGTGAGCGCACAAGGAGGAACCGACATGCCTGCAGTGACCGTCGAGAACCCGCTGACGCTGCCCCGTGTGGCCGCGCCGGCCGGTGCCGTGGCACGTCCCGTGCTCGCCGTCACGACCGCGCCGAGCGGCTTCGAGGGCGAGGGCTTCCCGGTGCGCCGGGCGTTCGCCGGGATCAACTACCGCCATCTCGACCCGTTCATCATGATGGATCAGATGGGTGAGGTGGAGTATCAGCCTGGGGAGCCGAAGGGGACCCCGTGGCATCCGCACCGGGGCTTCGAGACCGTCACGTACATCATCGATGGGATCTTCGACCACCAGGACAGCCAGGGTGGCGGTGGCACCATCACCAACGGCGACACCCAGTGGATGACGGCTGGCTCGGGCCTGCTGCACATTGAGGCTCCGCCGGAGTCGCTGGTCGTGTCCGGCGGTCTCTTCCACGGGCTCCAGCTGTGGGTGAACCTCCCGGCGAAGGACAAGATGATGGCGCCGCGCTACCAGGACATCCGCGGCGGCAACGTCCAGCTGCTGACCACGCCCGACGGCGGCGCGCTGTTGCGCGTGATCGCCGGTGAGCTGGATGGGCATGCCGGTCCCGGCATCACGCACACGCCGATCACGATGATCCACGCGACGGTGGCGCCGGGTGCGGAGGTGACGCTGCCGTGGCGGGAGGACTTCAACGGCCTGGCGTATGTCCTCGCCGGGCGTGGCTCGGTCGGTGCGGAACGGCGTCCGATCCACCTGGGGCAGACGGCCGTGTTCGGTGCGGGTTCTTCGCTGACCGTCCGCGCAGAGGAGAAGCAGGACTCCCACACGCCGGACCTGGAGGTCGTCCTTCTCGGCGGACAGCCGATGCGTGAGCCCATGGCGCACTACGGCCCGTTCGTCATGAACACCAGGGAAGAGCTCCAGCAGGCGTTCGAGGACTTCCAGAAGGGCCGCCTGGGGACCATCCCGGCCGTGCATGGGATGTCTGAGGGCGGAATATAGGGCTCGCCAGGACCATATGCGGACGAGTCCGGTCCGGATCCCTCGCGTACGAGGGATCCGGACCGGCCGTCTTCTGGTCTCCTAGTAATGGGCCGGTTGGTAATGGGGTGCGACGGTCCCGATCGGGTGCCCTGCGGACTGTGTGCCGACTGCTGTCCCGTTTGGGGAACCGTTGGGGCGCCGTATCGTCTCGTTGCGATACCGGCCGGAAAGCATGTGTGCGGATGTGCTGACCGTCCGGTGATGTCGGGAGCCTGCCGCGCTGGCAATTAGGGCGAAGCGGCATGATCGGGGCGCGAAAGACTAGCCTCGGGCCATGGTGACGCGCACCCGGCTGTATCACGACGGCACTCTCGTCCTGGAGGACTTTCCCGTCAGTGACGTCTCTGGGCATCTCGCCGATCCGGCGTCGGTGGTGTGGCTGGACCTGTACCGGCCCGGGTCAGCCGAATTCACCATGCTGGGCGAAGAGTTCGGCATCCATGAACTGGCTTTGGAGGATGCCGCACAGCGTGGGCAGCGGCCGAAACTCGACCGCTATCGCACTCACGAGTTCCTCAGCGCCTATGCCGTGACCGTCAGCCCGGACGCTGCGGAACTGACGTACAGCGAGATCGCCGTGTTCCTCACCAGCCAGGCCGTGATCACCGTCCGCAAGGACGACGGTTTCGACATGGAGGACGTCGTCGCCCGCTGGCACGAGAGCCCGGACCTGGCCGGCCATGGCGTCGGATTCCTGCTGCACGGTCTGCTCGACCATCTCGTGGACGGCCACTTCGCCGCGGTCCAGCAGCTGGACGACAGTATCGAGGAGCTGGAGGGTCTGCTCTTCGCGGCCGGGCGCCGTGAGATCGAAGCCGTGCAACGCCGGGCTTTCGCGCTCCGCAAATCGCTCGTCCAGTTGCGCCGCGTCGTGCTCCCGATGCGGGAGGTGGTCAATACCCTCATGCGCCCCGGCCTGCACGTGATCACCGACCCTCTCGTCCCCTATTACCAGGACGTCTACGACCACGTGCTGCGTGCCACCGAATGGACGGAATCACTGCGGGACCTGGTGGCCTCGGTCATGGAGACGAACCTCTCGGTCCAGGCCAACAGCATGAACCTGATCATGAAGAAGGTGACGAGCTGGGCCGCGATCATCGCCGTACCCACCGCGATCACCGGATACTACGGCCAGAACCTCCCCTATCCCGGTTTCGGCCGCGAGTCCGGATTCATCACCTCCGCAGCCGTCATCGTGGTCCTGTCCGCCGTGCTGTATTTGACGTTCAAGGGCAAGGACTGGCTCTGACAAGGTGCGCCTCCGGCACCCGGGATCAGGTCCCGAAGGCTGGAAAATGCCAGGTCATCCACGGCCTCTTGGGTCAACGGGCGGAGTAGTGTGGAGGCACCGGGAGTTCTTCGCGCACCGGCTCCGCTGCGGGTGCCGTTTCCGGCGATCGACGACGCCGGGCCGCTTACGAGCCCGGGGCAGGTTCGCGCCATGTCCGTGACCATCGACCGTACGACATCGAGCAGGCGCGTGCCGTCGCTGCCGGCTCGCCTGTCCCTGACGCCCGCGCCGGGCGGGCTGGACGGCATGTGGTGGCCTCGCTCCCGTGCCCTCACCCGTGAGCTGCCACCCTTGACAGTCGCCCTGGGTGATCTCTGGGGCCGCATCACAGGTATCGCAGTGAACCCTGCCCACTGGCCCGTCATCCCGTGTCGGGTGTCCGTCGCCGGGCGCACGGTGCACGTGGGCTGGTCCACCGAGGAGCAGGATCCGCACAGACTGACCTTCTTCTCCGCCGATGGCCGCCGGGACGTGCTGGTGATTCCGCCGGAAACCGGTGCGGATGCCGCCGCGCAGCTGATGGCGGGCGACGGCATCGATGCCCCGGCCCGGGAGGAAGCAGCAGACAGGATCGACGCCCGGATCGCGGAAGAAGCGTGGGAGACCGACGGCGGAGCAGGTCGGCCGTCGTCCCTGCCCCGGCCCACCGGCTCGACAGGGCCTTCGCCCACCGATCGGCGGAGGTGAGAGAACCGTGATTCTCATCGCCGCGGCCGCGCTGCTCCTTCTGATCGCCGTCGGAGTCGTTCTGATCCACCAGCTCAACGCTCAGCACGACGAACGGATCGCTGCCTTCCACTACAGCGATGTTCTGCCGGGGATCGGGCGTCGGCCCCGGAGGCACCGTCGGTCGGCGGTGGACGCGAGCGTTCCGACGCGCCCCACCGCGACGGCGACCGCGGATGACATCGACTTCGGCCCGACCGTGGGCAGTAGAGGAAGGCGCGTGATGGCGATATTGCGAGACCGGAAGACGTACCGCGAGAGGATCATGCAGGCTCTGTACCAAGCCGCCGAGGGCAATCGCCTCCTGGGCGTCGATGGGGCGAAGCTCCGCACCGACCTCGGTATCCCTGAGCAGGACATGGCCGCTGCCTGTATGTACCTGGCGGGCGAAGGCCGGGTCGTCGTGGACTGGGGGAGGGGCAACTCGCCCGCGATGATCACGCTGACGCACCAGGGGATCCGGCAGATGGAGACGGAAGAGGAAGGGCGTGGCTGAGCCGCCGCGTCGGCTTCTCGGACCGAAGTGAACCTTCGCAAGGATCGTTCCTGTCGGATTAATCCCCTTGGTGTAGCGTGGAAAGCGGGTCGGCGCACTCTCACGTGCAATGACCCGGAAGGGCGGCTCCGGCGGGTATACGCCGGAGCCGTTGCCTGTTTCCGTAACCGCGCCGTGCGGCGAGGCGCTCGCGCGAGCGTCGTGCGGAGTACCGTGAGGGAGCAGGGTCGTATCGCGGTCGCACGCTCTGCGGTCGCACCGCTCTCTGCGGACGGGCGGACATCATGGCCGACTCAGACACCCCCGGCCTCCCCAGGCTCCTGCCGGACGCCGTCCACCGGTCGGTGAAACCCGGGACGGCCCTGCTGCGGCTGGAGACGACACACGCACGCGAGGGAATCCTGGACGGCGCGTGGTGGCCGCGGTCCCGGGACATCGGTGCCGAGCTTCCCTCGCTGATCTCCGCGTTGACCGAGCATCTCGGGCCTGTCACCCGGGTCGGTCTGGACGGGAGCGCCTGGGACGGACTGCCGACCCGGGTGGTGGTCGACGGCCGAGTCGTCCACATCGATTCCTTCCCGGTCGGTGACGACACCGTCCTCATCACCCGGGGCGAGCGGGACCTCTTCTCTCTGTTGCTGGTCCCTCCGGACACGTCGCCCGACGCGGCACGCGCCGCGATGGCCCGGGCCGTACGGGCCGACAACATCACCGAGGCCAGACAGATCCTCATCGATACGGGCGGCGCCACGCCACCTACGTCGGCCTGACACGTCCGTCGCGGATCGACTCCCCGTCGGTCCGGACGCTAGATGCGGGCGAACTTCTCCGTCTGCTGGGCGAATTCCTGGGCCATGGCGGCGCTGACCGTGGGCTTGGTGTCGCGGATCGTGTCCAGATAGTCATCCGTGATGGGGGTGGTCCGGGTTCCGGTGTCGAAGGCGCGCTCGAACTGGGCCTGGGAGACGGTTCGCGCCGCGTGGGCGATGTCGGCGGGGGTGAACCCCTCGCTGGCGGACGCGAGTACCGCGCTGTCGGCCCGCGCGCCCGCTCGGGCCAGGTAGCTCTCCCACAGCGCGGTCCTGGCGGTGTGGTCGGGAGGGCCGATCGGCAGTACGTAGTCGAAGCGGCCGTGCCGCAGGAACGCGGAGTCGAGCGTGGTCACGTTGTTCGTGGCACAGACGAGCAGCCGCCCGTCCTGGCTACGGAACCGGACGATCGCCTTGAGCAGTTCGTTGACGACGCCGACAGCGGTGGCGTCCGCGCCGCCGCGTTCGCCGGCGATCTCCTCGACCTCGTCGATGAAGACGAGGACGTGGTCGAGCCGGGCGATCTCGTCGAAGCGCCGGTTCAGCCCGGTCGCCAGGCCGTACTCGGCGGCCAGACGGGCGGGGAACAGTTCGAGGAAGGGCCATCCCAGGCGGCTGGCGATCGCGTGCGCGAACGTGCTCTTGCCGGTCCCGGGCGGGCCGAACAGCATCACCGCCCGCGGCAGTTCCACTCCGTGCTGTGCGGCCAGTTCCGGATGGGCCAGCGGCAGGACCAGGCGCCGCTCGATGAGCCGCTTCTCCCGTTGCATGCCCGCGACCTTCTGCCACAGTCCCCCCGGCGGCAGCTCCGCTCCGAGCGAGGACAGCGTGCCGGCCGACTGCGGGGTCACCGGCCCGCGCTTCTCGAAGAAGACCAGCCCGGGGCGGGCGCCGAAGTCGCAGTTGCGCAGAGCGGTGGCACCGGTCTCGCCCTCGGGCAGGGCGGCGTGTACCGCCCGGACGCCGACGGCGAAGAGACGTTGCTCAAGGGCGGTGATCAGGGCACTGCCCAGCCCGCGCTGCCGCCAGCCGGGCGCCATGCAGATGCGCAGGATCCATGCCCGTTCGCCCTCCACCCTGCTCACCGCGGCGCCGATCAGCACGTCGTCGGCCGTGGCCACCACAGCCGGGTGGCGGGCCTGGAGGGACGTCACGGCGTCCGAGAGCGGGAAGAGCGGCGGCTCCTCGGTCGTACTGCTCTCCATGTCGACTCGGATCAGCGCTTCGAGATCGTCCTGGGCGTAGTCCCTGACCCGCCAACCCGTCATGATCAGCTCCGCGTGTTCGGCCGTACTCCCATCATCAGCCGATGCACGCAGGACGCGCGCGACAGGCATCGGCCACGAGGCCGTCCCAGTGGCACGGATCGCTCGCCCGCACCACCACCGCGGTACGCGGTGATGATGCTGGCCGTAGTCGGGTCACGCTGCGGGGCCGGGCGCGTTGCCGGCCGGGCTGAGGGACTTGTCGGTGCGGCGGGTGCCGGCCCGTGGCGCCGCCGCGGCGGGTGCAGCGGCTGCGGTTTCCCGGGCGAGGAAGGAGCCGAGCTCGCCGATCGTGCTCATGAGGGGGGCCGGGAAGACGACGGTGGTGTTCTGGTCGACACCGATCTCCACCAGGCTCTGCAGATTGCGCAGTTGAAGCGCCAGCGGGTGGGCCATCATGGTGTCCGAGGCGTCACCGAGCGCGGCTGCGGCCAGCGACTCGCCCTCCGCGTTGATGATCTTCGCCCGCTTCTCCCGCTCGGCCTCGGCCTGGCGGGCCATGGCCCGCTTCATGGTCTCGGGCAGCTGGATGTCCTTGAGCTCGACCAGCGTGACCTGCACACCCCAGTCGACGGTGGTGACGTCGAGGATCTGGCGGATGTCCAGGTTGATACGGTCCGTCTCCGACAGCGTCTCGTCGAGCGTGTGCCGGCCGACGACCTTCCGTAGGGTGGTCTGCGCGATCTGATTGATCGCCGCGTTGACGTTCTCCACGGCGACCACCGACTTCACGGCGTCGACGACCCGGAAGTAGGCGACCGCCGACACGTCGACGCTCACGTTGTCCCGGGTGATGATGCCCTGGGACTGGATCGGCATGGTGACCACCCGCAGCGACACCCGGTGCAGGACGTCGGCGAACGGGATGATGAACCGCAGCCCCGGGGAGCGTGTTCCGACGAGTCGGCCGAAGCGGAACAGCACTCCCTTCTCGTACTGCTTGACGATCCTCACGGACAGGGCGAGGGTCAGGACGGCCAGGAGGCCGATCACGACGATGAGAACGATCAGGGCTTGCATGTGCTGCTCCTCGGGACGAGGCCCATGGCCACGTGGTGCGGGGACCCGCCGGTCGAGATCCCTGCACGTGGCTGCGTCGTTCGTAAGGCGGGGCCGAAACCCGTCGATACGGGCCCGCGCCGGCAGTCGGTGCGCGGAGGCCGGGAACGTCGCCTCGTCATTTGTGGTGAGTGGTGCGGTCGCGGCGGCGGCGCGCTGGGAAGCGGCCGCGGCCCCCGTCGCGGTGGTCACGTCGTTCGCCGACGGTCGGCGACGTGGACAGTGCCGGTCCCGCAGGAGGTTGTGCCGCGTCGGTTCCGCGGCGCGGGCCGCCGGGCAGCGCGCGACTGTACCGGTGCACGGCGATTCTCTCCGCGTGCTCGATGTTGAGCCGGTGGATCACGAATGCCGCCGCTGCGATGAGGACCAGGAAGGCGGCGGTCGTCAGGAAGGTGTTCATGACGGCTGTCTCACATGCCGATGATCAGGCGGCTGACGCCACCGGCCTGTGCGGGAACGGCCGCGGAGGTCGAGGAGGCGCCGCCCTCGTACTCCCATGCCTCGTCCCGATCGAGTGGCCGGTCGGCCGCGGATACGGCGTGCCGGGCC
Organism: Streptomyces sp. NTH33; assembly: GCF_003236365.1. GTDB lineage: Bacteria > Actinomycetota > Actinomycetes > Streptomycetales > Streptomycetaceae > Streptomyces. The sequence goes on along the minus strand of NZ_POTZ01000038.1, from coordinate 1,647 downwards.
TCGTCCGCGGTGATGAGCGCGGTCGCGGTCAGCGGCGGGCCGTCGTGGTCGGACGCGGCCGCCATCAGGCGGGCCGCCGACTCCGCCCCGGTCCCGGGTGGGATGACCAGCAGATCCCAGCGGCCGGTGCCGTAGGAGAGCAGCAGCAGCTTGTGCGGGTCGATCTCCGGGGTGAACCAACCGGCCTTGACGACATGACCGTCCACGGGAATGTCGTGCGGGATGACCGGCCAGTACTTCGGGTTGACGGCGATGCGGGTGATGCGGCCCCACAGGGGGTCCAGCACATCGGTCAGTGCGGGCAGCTCGCTCAGCAGGTCCCGGGAGCGGGGCCACCAGGCACCGTCCAGGAGGCCGCGGGGCGGACCGTCGCTCTTCAGCGCGAGACGCACGGCCGGGGCTGCGACGGGCTCGTGGTGTGGCAGGGGTTGGTGCAAGGTCGCCGACATGATGCGGACCCGTCTCCGGGCCGCCTTCGCGGCGACCCGGGATTCATCTCTCGCCGAGAACGACCCCGGCGTGGAAGCCGGTGTGCGAAATGCCCTCGGTGTTGTCCACGGTACTCCGCACAGGCCGGGGCGGCTGTGGAGACGACGCCGCATGCGGCGAAGCGGCTGTCGATACCGGTGGGGCCGGCTGAAGGCGCCAGGGGTGTGTCGTATGCCGGTTGCCAGACCGGTCTCACGCCCGACGGCGCGCATGCCCTGGTCCGGCAGCGGTCTGCTGCACATCGAGGCGCCGCCGGAGCAGCTGGTCATGTCCGGCGGTCTCTTCCACGGCCTGCAGCTGTGGGTGAACCTGCCGGCGAAGGACAAGATGATGGCCCCGCGCTACCAGGACATCCGCGGTGGTCAGGTGCAGCTCCTGACCTCCCCGGACGGCGGCGCGCTGCTGCGGGTCATCGCCGGTGAGCTGGACGGTCACGAGGGCCCCGGCATCACGCACACGCCGATCACGATGATCCACGCGACGCTCGCCCCGGGCGCCGAGATCACGCTCCCCTGGCGGGAGGACTTCAACGGCCTGGCGTACGTCCTGGCCGGCCGCGGCACGGTCGGCGCCGAGCGGCGCCCGGTCCACCTGGGCCAGACCGCGGTCTTCGGCACCGGCGGCTCGCTGACCGTCCGCGCGGACGAGAAGCAGGACTCCCACACGCCGGACCTGGAGGTCGCCCTGCTCGGCGGGCAGCCGATCCGTGAGCCGATGGCGCACTACGGCCCCTTCGTCATGAACACCCGCGAAGAGCTCATGCAGGCCTTCGAGGACTTCCAGAAGGGCCGCCTGGGGACCGTCCCGGCCGTCCACGGCATGACGGAGAAGGGCCCGCGGGACTGACGGCCGAGGGCCGCGTCCGCTGCGAGGGCCGCGTCCGCTGCGAGGGCTCGCCCACCGCCCGGCACGAACCCCCGGTGGGGGCTCGTGCCGGGCGGCCCGCCGCCGGTCCGGGGTCCGGGCGGGCGGTGTGCCGTGCCGCCAGTGCGGGTTCGACGTCCGGCGGCCGGAAGGGCCGCGCTTCTCACCGGGCCACGCCCCCCTGGGCCGGGCCCGTCCCGGCCGGGACGGAGAAACCGACCGGCGCCGTAGGGACGGCGAGGGCGGCCGGTGGGCCGGGGCCGTTCGGGCCGAAGCGCTGAAGCGTCGAAGCGG
>NZ_POTZ01000389.1 GCF_003236365.1 Streptomyces sp. NTH33 | reverse complement strand
CCACCGAACCCGCGGAGGGGACGGGCCGGGGTGGTCCGGAGCGGACCACCCCGGCCCGGTCCCTCCGCGGGTTCGGTGGCGGGCGGCGAGGTGTGCATGGCGGGTCAGACCAGGCCCTGTTCCTGGAGCATGGTCAGTGTCTGCTGCAGGGACTCCAGCTTGCCGAGGTCGATGTCGGGGGACTCGAGCGAGGCGAACGGCGGCAGGTCCTTCACCGAGCTGGTGACCCCCGCGGCCAGCGGGTACTCCTTCGTCTCGTCCGCGAAGTAGGTCTGCGCCTTCTTCGACAGCAGGAAGTCCAGGGCCTTCTGGGCGGCCTCGCTCTGCCCGGTGTCCTTGAGGACGCCCGCGCCCGCGACGTTGATCAGCGCACCGGGGTCCTTGCCGGGCAGGAAGTGCAGCCGGGCGGCGACCTTGTCCTCGCCCTTCTCGGCGACCCGCTCGTACCAGTAGTAGTGGTTGACCAGGCCGAGGGAGACCTCGCCGGACTCGACGGCGTCCAGGACGGCGAGGTTGTTGGCGTAGGCCTTGGCCCCGTTCGCCTTCAGGTCCTTGAGCCAGGTGCGGGTGGCGTCGTCGCCCTCGAGGACCCGCATCCCGGTGACGAAGGCCTGGAAGGAGGCGTTGGTGGGCGCGAACCCGGTCTTGTCCTTCCACTCCGGCTTCACGACGTCGAGGACGCTGTCGGGGAGCTTGTCCTCGCGGACCTCGTCCGGGTTGTACGCGAGGACGCGGACGCGTCCGGACAGGCCGACCCAGTCGCCGTCGGAACCGCGGTACGCCTTGTCGACCTTGTCGAGGGTGGCCGGCGGCAGCTTCTGCAGCCTGCCCTCCTTGGACAGGGCGCCGAGCGCGCCGGCGTCCTGGGAGAAGAACAGCCCCGCCTTGGTGCGGCGGCCCTCCTCCAGGATCTGGGCGGCGAGTTCCGCGCTGTCGCCGTAGCGCACCTCGACCTTGGTGCCGACCGCCTTCTCCAGCTCGCCCAGGAGCGGCTTGATGAGCTTCTCGTTGCGGCCGGAGTAGATGACGAGGGAGGAGTCCTTGTTCCCGGCGTTCCCGGCGTTCCCGGCTCCGGCGCCGCTGTCGTCGGAGCCGCAGGCGGCGAGGGCGGGGAGCAGAAGACCGGCCGCGGCCAGCGCGGTGATCCGGCGTCCCGAGGGGCGTCGCATCGTGTGGTGCCTTCCTGCCACGGCTTGCTTGTGTGCCGCTGATCAGGTCGACGGGAAGCGGGCGGCGAAGCACTGCGGTGGCTTGTTTTCGACCAAGTTATGAATAAGGTAAACCTTACCTAATCGTCAAGTCGGCTCGGGGTGGCCCCGCGACCGGCCCCGGCCGCACTCCGCGTTCCCCGCGCCTCGCCGGCCTCCCGCCCCCGCTCCGCCTGCCGTCCGCCCGCCTTCCGTGAGGTCGGCGACAGGGCGAGGGCGGTTCGGTTGCGCTCGCGGGGCGCGAGAAGAGTCACAGCGCGGAACCGCGGAACGCGGCCGGCGCGGGACCTGCGTCCCTGCGTACCGGGCATTTGAATGCCGTATGCATCGAGTCGCATACGGCAGGTAAGGGACCCCAGCGGTCTTATGGTCGTTTTTCGGCCCGCCGCGCGCAGGTCGTTTCCGGCCCGCCCGCCAACGCCGACGCGTGGGTCGCGTCCCCGTCCCCGTCGAAAGGTAGGCGAGCGAGCCTTGTCGGCCCCCGCAGTCACCGCTCCCCGGCACGTGTCCCTCACCAAGACCCCCGACGCCACCGTCACCGACCCCGCGCTCGTCAGACGCGCCGTGAAGGCGGCTGCGCTGGGCAACGCGATGGAGTGGTTCGACTTCGGTGTCTACAGCTACATCGCGGTGACCCTGGGCAAGGTCTTCTTCCCCTCCGGCAACCCGACGGCGCAGCTGCTCTCCACGTTCGGCGCCTTCGCCGCGGCCTTCCTGGTGCGCCCGCTCGGCGGCATGGTCTTCGGCCCGCTCGGCGACCGCGTCGGCCGCCAGAAGGTGCTGGCCTTCACCATGATCATGATGGCCGTGGGCACCTTCGCGATCGGCCTGATCCCGTCGTACGCCACGATCGGTGTCGGCGCGCCGCTGCTGCTGCTGGCGGCCCGGCTGGTGCAGGGCTTCTCCACCGGCGGTGAGTACGCGGGCGCGTCCACCTTCATCGCCGAGTACGCCCCCGACAAGCGGCGCGGCTTCCTCGGCAGCTGGCTGGAGTTCGGCACGCTGGCCGGTTACGTCGGCGGCGCGGGCCTGGTCACCCTGATGACGGCCCTGCTCTCCTCCGACCAGCTGACCTCCTGGGGCTGGCGGATCCCGTTCCTGATCGCGGGCCCGATGGGCATCATCGGCCTCTACCTGCGGATGCGCCTGGAGGAGACCCCCGCGTTCGCGGCGGAGGCGAAGAAGGCCGAGGCCGACCGCCCCAAGGTGCCGCTGCGCGAGATGATCGCGGGCCAGTGGAAGGCGCTGCTGCTGTGCGTGGCCCTGGTGCTGGTCTTCAACGTCACCGACTACATGCTGCTGTCGTACATGCCGAGCTACCTGACCAGCGTGCTCCGGTACGACGAGACGCACGGCCTGCTCGTGGTGCTCGGCGTGATGGTCCTGATGATGGCCGTCCAGCCGTTCGCCGGCGCGCTGACCGACCGTGTCGGGCGCCGTCCGGTGATCGCGGCCGGCTGCGCGGGCTTCCTGCTCCTGTCGGTCCCGGCACTGCTGCTGATCCGCCAGGGCAGCCTGACGGCGATCGCCCTGGGCATGGGCGCGCTGGGCCTGCTGCTGGTCTGCTTCACGGCCGCGATGCCCTCCGCGCTCCCGGCACTGTTCCCGACCCGGGTCCGCTACGGCTCGCTGTCGATCGGCTTCAACGTCTCCGTGTCCCTGTTCGGCGGCACGACCCCGCTGGTGGTCACGGCGCTGATCGGCGCGACCGGCAACCTGATGATGCCCGCGTACTACATGATGGCGGCGGCGCTGATCGGCGGCGCGGCGGTCTGGTTCATGACGGAGTCCGCGGGGCGGCCGCTGCCGGGGTCGGCGCCGTCGGTGGAGGCGTAGGCCCGCCGCGCTCGGCACGGCGGCGGATGGCCGCCCACGAACGGCTGAAATACCCTGACAGCACCCTTGCGCCCGGCTATATTCACCAGCACGACTAGTTAGCAGAACTAACTAGACATACGAAAGGCTTGGTGCATGAGCGACTCGCAGCTCTGGGACGACGTGGACTCCTACTTCACCACCCTGCTCTCCCCGGAGGACGAACCCCTGCGGGCCGCGCTGCGCGACAGCGACGCGGAGGGCCTGCCGCACATCAACGTCACGCCGAACCAGGGCAAGCTGCTGCAGCTCCTCACCCGGCTCCAGGGCGCCCGCGCCATCCTGGAGATCGGCACGCTCGGCGGCTACAGCACCATCTGGCTGGCCCGCGCGCTGCCCGCCGACGGCAGGCTGGTCTCGCTGGAGTACGACGCCCACCACGCCGACGTGGCCCGCCGCAACATCGCGCGGGCCGGGCTGGACCGGATCGCCGAGGTGCGGGTGGGCCCGGCGCTGGAGTCGCTGCCCAAGCTCGCCGACGAGAACCCGCCGCCCTTCGACCTGGTCTTCATCGACGCCGACAAGGTCAACAACCCGCACTACGTGGAGTGGGCCCTGCGGCTGACCCGCACCGGCAGCCTGATCGTCCTGGACAACGTCGTACGCGGCGGCAGCGTCGCCGACGCCTCCAGCACCGACCCGAGCGTGCGCGGCACCCGGGCCGCGCTCGAGCTCATCGCCGAGCACCCGCGGCTGGAGGGCACCGCGATCCAGACCGTGGGCAGCAAGGGCTACGACGGCTTCGCGCTGGCGCGGGTGATCGCGTAGGGCCCGGGAGGGGCGGTCCTCACGCCTCGTGGTAGAAGCCCACGTTGATGCTCCGCGGGCTCGTACGATCCTGGACGACGACCTCCCCGGAACCGCCCCGGGGCAGCGGGACGGTCCCGCCGTAGGCGAGGGACTGGGCGTACTCGCCGGCCGTGAGGCGGACCTCGGAGGACGGGTCCGGCTGGGAGCCGCGCAGCCAGGTGACCTGCCAGGTGCCGTCGGGTCCGCACGCGAACTCCAGGTGGACCCGGGAGACGAACAGCCAGTCGTCGGGCGTCACCAGGCGGCACACCGCCCGGTCCCGGCCCACCCGCAGCACCGCGCCCGGCTCGCTGGGGGCGTCGGCCATGAGCATCCCGGCCGTGGCGCCCCCGTCCGTCCCGGAGACGGCGGCCATGGTGAGTTCGAGCACGTACGCTCCTCGTGTTCGGGGCGCGCGAGCCGCTGTCTCGTGCCCGGGTGCGCCCATGCCGTGCGCGGAGCTCCGGGTCGGTGCACCGCGGCGGCATGATAAATCGCCCGGCCGGGGCACGTCCGGCACAATGGGCTCATGACCGAGCGAAAGCCACCCGGCGTTCCGTTCGGGTCCTGGGTCGACAAACAGATCCGCGACGCGCAGGGGCGCGGCGAGTTCGACCGGCTGCCGGGGGCGGGCAGGCCGCTGCCGGACGACATGTCGTACGAGGAGCTGTGGTGGGTCAAGCGGAAGATGGCCCGCGAGGGCCTGACCGCCCTGCCGCCGACGCTCGCGCTGCGCAAGGAGGCCGAGGACGTGCTCGCGGCGGCCCTCGCGGCCCCGTCGGAGCGGATCGTCCGCACCATCGTCGCGGACATCAACGCCAAGATCCTCGACATGATGCTCAAGCCGCCGCCCGGTCCTCCGCTGGGCCTGAAGCGGTACGACGTCGAGGAGGTCGTCCACGAGTGGCGCGAGCGGCGGCGGGCGGCGGCCGAGTAGACGGTTCGGAGGCGGGTCAGAGGCGGGTCAGCCGGTCGGCCAGTTCGCGGTAGTCCCGCAGGGCCAGCCGCAGGCGCTCGGTGGCGGAGGCCGTCGCGGCCTTCTCCCCGTCGCCGTCCTGCCAGGCCGACCGCAGGGTACGGCGCCGCCGGGCCAGTGCCTCGGTGAACCGCCCGGCGAGTTCCTCCACGGCCCGGTCCGCCTCCTCCACGGCATTCCGCGGCCCGTCGATGAACCCGGCGACGGCACCCCGCAGCCGGGCCCCGAACTCGTCGCACTCCTCGGGCAGGAGCAGCTGGGCGGGCGCGGCGCCGCCCGAGTCGGCGGGCGCGCCGTGAGCAGCGAAGTCTCCGGGCGCCGCCTCACGGCCGGCCCCGTCGCCGGGCGCGGGGACACCGCCCCGTCCCGTCGGCCGGACGGTCCCGCCAGGAGCCTCGCGGGCACCGGCCGCCGCTCCACTGCCGTCGGCGTCACCGGATTCCGGGATGCCGTCCCGTCCCGACGGCCCGGCGCCCACGCGGTGAGCCCCGGCGGCCCCGGGCGCCGCCTCACGGCCGGCTCCGTCGTCGTGTCCTGGGACGCCGCTCCGTCCCGGCCCCGACGCCCCGTCCAGGGCGTCGGGGCCGGCCACGGCCTCCCGGCCGGTCACGGAGGTACCGCCGGGCACCGCGCCACCGCCCGGCGCCGCCTCGCGAGCGGCAGCCGCGTCCCGGTCCGGAGCCGTCGCGCGACCCGCCACCGGGTCACGGCCCGCGGCAGCCCCACGGTCCGCCGCCGCGGCCCGCCCTGCGGCCGGCTCCCGCGACGTCACCGGTTCCCGGCCCGCGTCCGGCCCCCGGTCCGTCACCGGACTCCGGCCGCCCTCAACCCGCTCCCTGCCGTCGGCGCGCCCTCGGCCCTCACCGGGTGTCACATCGGACATCTCGATCAACTCTCCTTCGCGTGACGTCGGTTGATGGCCCACGGGAGGTGGGAGCCCTGGCGGGTACCGGACTTGGCGGCGCCCTCGGGGGCGGTGTCACCGCGGGACGGGGTCAGCAGGTGCTCGAAGAGCTCGCGGGCCTCGACCATGCAGGCGCGCAGGTCCTCGGTGCTCGCGCGGTTCTCCGGCGCGCCGTCCAGGGGGGTGTGCGCGGCGCGGTGGACGCGGCGGTAGCCGTGGACGTGGTGCCCGTGGTGCACGGACAGCGCGGCCAGCTGCTCCTCGTACTGGCCGTCGGCCGGGAACCCCCGGGCCCCGGCCAGCTCGGCGAGCAGCCGGTCCGCCTCGGCGACCGCCTCCCGCGGCGAGTCGACGAACCGCTCCTGCGCGGCCGTCCAGCGCGCCTCGAACCGCTCGCGCTCGGCCGGCTCCAACGGCTGCTCCCGCAGGTCGCCGTGGCGTTCCACGCGCGCGGCGAGCTCACGCTCGGCGGCCTTGGTGTCGCCGTCGTGCCGGGCCACGGTCCGGTCGTACTCCGGACCGAAGCGCCGCTTCAGGCTCCGTCCGCCGTGCCCGCCGCGGGCACGTGAGGTCAGCACGGCCGCCACCACGACGACGGCCGCCACAATCACGATCAAAGCGATGATCAGGCCTGTGGACATGGGCACCTTCCGGGTCGATCGGCCCAACTGGCCGGTTCCTCCATCGGGTTGCCCGGAAGCTGATCGACAAACTGCCCGCCCGGCGTGCAGCGGCGCAAGGCCCGCCGCCCCGGATATCCGGTTGCGCGCCCGCCGGTCCCTCCGCCGAGAATGCCCGCATG
>NZ_POTZ01000388.1 GCF_003236365.1 Streptomyces sp. NTH33 | reverse complement strand
GGTGGATGGGGGGACCGGTGGATGGGCGGACCGGCGGACCGGCAAAGCGGACCGGGGGCCGCGTCCGGGCTCCGGTGCCCGGACCGGGAATCACAGGCCGAGGTACTGGAGGAGCTCGTCTTCGCGCTCCCGCACGTCGGCGTTGTCGAGCGACTGCACGATGCGGCCCTGGGCCAGCAGGTAGTGGCGGTCGGCGACGGTGGTGGCGAAGCGCACGTTCTGCTCCACGAGGAGAACGCCGACCCCGTACTCCTTCGCCTCGCGGATGATCTCCCCGATCCGCTGGACGACGATCGGCGCCAGCCCCTCGGTGGGCTCGTCGCACAGCAGCACCCGTGCCCCCGTGCGCAGCACCCTGGCCAGCGCCAGCATCTGCTGCTCTCCGCCGGAGAGCTTGGCGCCGGGCGCGCGGCGCCGCTGTGCCAGCACCGGGAAGGAGTCGTAGATCCGCTCCAGCGGCCAGGGGGACCCCGAAGACTTCGCGGCGGCCGGGACCGGAGGGAGGGTGAGGTTCTCCTCCACGGTCAGGCCCGCGTAGATGCCCCGGTCGTCCGGTACGAATCCCAGGCCCAGCCGGGCCCGGCGGTGCGGGGCGGCCGTGCTGATGTCCCGTCCGGCGAGGGCGACCTCGCCGGTCATCCGCTGGTGCAGGCCCATCACACACCGCAGCAGGGTGGTCTTGCCGGCGCCGTTGCGCCCCACGAGGGTGACCACCTCGCCCTCGCCGATCCGCAGCGACACGTCGTCCAGGACCCTGGCCTCGTCGTAGTGGGCGGAAACGCCCCGCACCTCAAGCAACGTCCACCCCCAGATACGCCTCGATGACCTTCGGGTCGGAGCGCACGTCCCGGTACGGCCCCTCGGCCAGCACCTGCCCGTGCTGGAGCACCGTCACGGTGTCGGCCAGTGACCCGACCACGTTCATGTTGTGTTCGACCATCACCACCGTGCGGCCCTCACGCACCCGGCCGATGAGGGCGACCGTCCGGTCGACGTCCTCCAGGCCCATCCCGGCGGTCGGCTCGTCGAGCAGCAGCACCTTCGGGTCGAGGGCGAGCGCGAGCGCCAGTTCCAGGGCCCGCTTCCGGCCGTAGGGCAGGCTGCCCGCCGACCGGGTGGCGTGCTCGGCCAGACCCACCTGGTCGAGCAGTTCCATCGCGCGGGAGGTGAAGCGGCGCATGTGTTGGTCGGAGCGCCAGAAGCTGCGCCCGAGGCCCGTTGCGGCCTGCAGCGCCAGCTCGACGTGCGCACAGGCCGTCACATCGGCGAAGAGGCTGGTGACCTGGAAGGACCGGGCGATGCCGAGCCGGGCGATGCGCTCCGGCGGCCGGCCGGTGATGTCCTGCCCGCCCAGCGCGATCCGGCCCGCGGAGGCGGACAGGAAGCCGGTGAGCAGATGGAACAGCGTCGTCTTGCCGGCCCCGTTCGGCCCGACCAGGGCGTGTACGGTGCCTTCCCGGACGTTCAGGTCGACTCCGTCGACCGCACGGAAGCCCTGAAACTCCTTGACCAGATTCTGCGTTGACAAAATGGTGCGCGGTTGGCTCATGCCGATCCCGGCTCCCCCTTGGGATGCGTCGCCGACTGCCGGCGTTGGGGGAGACGCTAGAGTCGGCCCCGCACAGGGGCTACGGAGGGGAACACCATAAACCGCGCCGCGGATATGTGGTCTGTCCACGCTGCCGGCCCCGGACCGCGCGACGCGGTGGTAGGGGTGCACTCCATAGTGGGACCGCGTGGACCGTGGGTTTCCTCCGTGGTCCCGCCCTGCCGCCCTCAGTGACGATGTCCGTCATGGCGATGATGGACACACCGCTCACCACCTGGCTGCTGTTCGGCCATGCCCCCCGCTACTTCCACGACACGGAAATCGTCAGCTGCCTGCCGGACGGCGGTCTGCACCGCTGCACCTACGCCGATTTCGGCCGGCGGACCCAGCGGCTGATGCACGCGCTCGACTCGCTCGGTCTCGAGCGCGGCGACCGGGTGGCGACACTCGCCTGGAACGGCCACCGTCACCTGGAGGCGTACTGGGCGGTCCCGTGCACCGGGCGCGTTCTGCACACCCTCAACGTGCGGCTGTCGGCGGACCACCTGGCGTACGTCATCGGTCACGCGGAGGACCGGGTGATCCTGGTGGACGCCGACCTGCTGCCGCTGCTGGAGCAGGTGTACGGGCTCGGCGCCCTCGCGGGGGTGACCCATGTCGTCGTCCTCGCCGACGAGGTACCGTCCACTCCCCTGTCCAGGGCGGTGACGGTGGTGGCGTACGAGGAGCTGATCGGCGGCCGGCCCGACCACTATCCGCCCCTCGATCTCGACGAGCGGACCCCGCTCGGCCTGTGCTACACCTCCGGCACCACCGGCTGCCCCAAGGGCGTCGTCTACACCCACCGCTCGACGGTGCTGCACGCCATGACCGCCGCCACCGCGGCCGGGGTCGCGATCGGCCCGTCGGACCGGGTGCTGCCGCTCGTTCCCATGTTCCACGCCAACGCCTGGGGCCTGCCGTACACCGCGACCGCGTACGGGGCGAAGCAGGTCTTCCACGGCGGACGGCAGGACCCGTCCGCGCTGGTGGAGCTGATGGCCACCGAACGGGTCACCGTGGCCGCCGGTGTGCCCACCGTGTGGATGTCGGTCGCCGACGAGATCGCGGCGCGCGGCGGTCTGCCGGACCTGCGGCACGTGATGTGCGGCGGGGCCCGGCCACCGGGCTCGCTGATCGAACGCTACCGGCGCGAGCTGGGCATCCCCCTGATCCAGGGCTGGGGCATGACCGAGACCTCCCCGCTGGCGAGCATGGCCTGGCCCAAGGAGCGGATGAGCGACTGGGACGAGGAGCGGGTCACCGGGGCCGTACGCAACCGGGCCGGGCTGCCGCTGCCCGGCGTCCAGGTGGAGATCCGCGACGAGCGGGGCCGGGCCGTCCCGTGGGACGGGGAGTCGATGGGCGAGCTGCTGGTGCGCGGCCCGTGGATCGCCGGCTCCTACTTCGGCGGCGAGGGCACCGACCGGTTCACCGACGACGGCTGGTTCCTGACCGGCGACGTCGCGGTCGGCTCGCCCGACGGCTACTTCGTCATCACCGACCGCGCCAAGGACCTGGTCAAGTCCGGCGGGGAGTGGATCTCCTCGGTCGACATGGAGTCGGCCGTGATGGCGATGGACGGTGTCACCGAGGCCGCCGTGATCGCCGTACCGGACGAGAGATGGCAGGAACGGCCGCTGGTATGCATGGTCCTGCGTCCCGGGGCGCGGGTCGGTCTGGCGGAGGTGCGCGAGCACCTGAAGGAGACCGGCTTCGCGCGCTGGCAGCTCCCCGACCAGGTGGAGGTGCTCGATGCGCTGCCCCGCACCGGCACGGGCAAGTTCGACAAGAAGGTCCTGCGCGCCCGGTTCGGCGCCTGAGCCCGTCCTGTCCTGCTGTCCCCGTCCTGCTGTCCCCGTCCTGCTGTCCCCACCCTGTTCCCCGGTCCGATCCGGAGGTATCCGAATGATGCGCTTGATGCGTTCGACGCGTTTCAGAACAGCCGCCGCCGTGCTGGCCGCCGCCCTGGCGGTCACCACCGGCGGCATGGCGACCGCCGCCGGCAAGGCACCGGGCGAGGCCGGCCACTGCGCCGGCCAGGCCCGCGCCGCCGTCCCCGGCGCCGCGCTCCAGACCACGGCCTGCCTGCCGGACCTGACCACGGCCGCGCTCACCGGTACGCGGTACACCGACCAGGCCGACTGGGCGTCCCTGTCGGCGAAGGGGACCAAGAACCCCTCGGGCGTCCCCGGCATCCAGATCGACGGCTACTTCCCGGACGACTCCAGACTGAACACCACGCACGGCTGGAACCACGACTCGCAGTTCGTCATCCGCCTGCCGGACCGGTGGAACGGCAAGCTGGTGGTGACCGGGGCGCCCGGCACCCGCAAGCAGTACGCCCTGGACCATCTCATCTCCGACCACGTCCTCGCCCAGGGCTACGCGTTCGCCTCCCACGACAAGGGCAACAACGGCGTCGACTTCTACACCGACGGCAAACGCCCCGGCGACGCCGTCGCCGAATGGCACGAGCTGACCACCAGGCTCACCCGCACCGCCCAGCAGGTCGCCCAACGTGTCTACGGGCAGGCGCCGCGCCGCACCTACATGACCGGTGTCTCCAACGGCGGCTACCTGACCCGCTGGCAGCTGGAGAACCACCCCGAGCTGTACGACGGCGGGGTGGACTGGGAAGGCACGCTGATGACGGCCGAAGGCCCCAACCCCTTCACCTTCCTGCCCACCGCGGTCGCCTACCAGGCCGGCCGGGCCACCCACCAGGACATGCTGGACGCGGGCTTCGCCCCCGGTTCCGAGTTCCTGTGGCCGTACCACCAGTCGGTCTACTGGGGCCTGACGCAGAAGACCTACCGCGCCGAGTTCGACCCGTCCTACGACCCCCACTGCCCCGGGGCGTCGGCCGGCTCCACACTCGAGGAGATCGTCGCCCCCTGCGCCTCGGACGCCTCGTACGACTACGCCCAGCGGCCGAAGTCCGTACACCGGGCGCTCGACCGGATCGCACTGACCGGCCGGATCGGCAAGCCGATGCTCACCCTGCACGGCACGCTCGACGCCCTGCTGCCGATCTCCGTCGACTCCGACGTCTACACCAGGATGGTCAAGGCACAGGGCCGCGGCGGTATGCACCGCTACTACACCATCGAGGCGGGCACCCACGTCGACAGCCTCTACGACGCCTACCCCGACCGGCTCCGCCCGACCCTGCCCTGCTACCGCACCGCCTTCGACGCACTGACCGCCTGGGTGGAGCGCGGCGCGGCGCCGCCCCCGAGCGGCACCGTGTCCAAGCCCGCCACGGGCGACGTGGTGAACTCCTGCGCCCTGCGCTGACCCGGAGCACCACTGAAAGCCGCCCCGCCGGCCGCCGTCCGGCGGGGCGGCTTCGCGCGCGTGCCCGGCCGCCGTCCGGCGGGGCGGCTTCGCGCGTGTGCCCGGCCGCCGTCCGTGTCAGCACCGTTCCCGTGCACCGAGCTCCGGTACTCGGCCCTGTCATCCTGTTCTCGTTCCAGCCTGTGCGTCGAGGCCACCCTCCGCAGCCGCCTTCGTCGCCGCTTCCTACAGCCGTTCGAGTTCCCGGTCGAGCCAACCGCCGTTGCGCCGGTAGACGTCGGCCAGTCGCTGCCAGGCCGGGTCGTCGAACACGAGGATGCGCGCGTCCTCCACGCTGTGGCGGTCGGAGCCGAGGAGTTCCCGGGTGATGACGATGGCGGTGAGCACGGGGAGGCCGACCGCGTGCATCGCTTCCTGCACGGCGCGCATGCCCTCGCGATGCAGCAACTCCCCGTACTCCCGAATCCGTGGCTCCAGCCAGCGTACGTGGCGGGCGTACTCGCCTTCCTGCTGCCCGGCTGACTCGGCCGTTCGGAACGTCGGTGCGAGGGCGGCCGCCAGACGGTCGACGAATTCCGTCTCGCTTGCCGCGACATCGGGGTATTCAGCCACGAAGTGGTCCCATTCGACCGTGTGCTTGAGACCGGCGATCTCAGGCTGCCCCACCGGGCGGCCCCCGTCGGACGGTTCCGCCTGAAGGAGGACCTGCCGCAGCAGTTCGAAGCGCAGCGGTGTGTGCTCGGCCAGCAGGACAGCGTCGTAGAGGTCCTTGCCCTGCGGATGCATGTCGCAGAGCAGCCACATGAGTTTCCAGGCCAGGGAAAGCTCGGCCGTGGCCGCGTTCAGCCGCGCCTGCAGTCCGCCCGGGGCCGCGGGAAGCAGGACCGGTTCGGGGTCGACGGGCAGGTGCTCGTTGAAGACGAAGTCCATCTGCACGACGCCGCCGGGCAGCCCGTCGGAGGTCCACGGCAGGAGCAGACGCCGACCGGGAACCCGGTCGTACGTCCAGATGTCGTCACTGACCGCTTCGGCGACATCGATCCGGACGACGCTGTCACCGCGGTGGGCGACCGCCTCGGCAGCCCGGGCCACACCGGTGAACATGGTGTCGGTCCGCGCTTCGTCGATTCGCCACGACGCCGGGGTGACGACGAAGTCCAGGTCACCTGGTTCTCGTGCGGCGTCCCCGAACCAGGCACGGAGCAGCACGCTGCCGCGCAGCACGAGATTGTCCGCCCAAGGGGAGTCCGCGATCGCGGAGAGGACCAGGCTGATCGCGGCGCGGCGGGCCGCGTGCCAGGCCTGTCCGGTGTCATGGTCAGTGAACCGGGGCTCCCCGTTCCGGTAGGCGTTGGAGTACTGCTTGAGCGCAGGGTCGAAGATCGAACGCTGCACAAGGCGCTCGTCCGTGGCCGGGTGCAGCGTCAAAGGCAGGTCGAGGCGGGCCCGCACCTTATCGTTCAGCGGGGCCGTGGGTATCGTGCGGCTCCGCCACCCGAATCCCTTCCAGGAACCGGCCATCACGCACCCATCTCTCCGGGCGCCCGTCTCCGGTCGCCGTGTCGCCGTGTCGTTGTAGTACACCACGCACCACCCCGCCGCCCGACGGCTTCCGGCTGCAGCGCCGCACTCCCCACCCACGCCGGCACGGCCCTGTCTCTTATACACCTC
>NZ_POTZ01000387.1 GCF_003236365.1 Streptomyces sp. NTH33 | reverse complement strand
GGGGATGCCCTGCGGCGGGCGGCGCGGGATTCCTTTGTGCACGGACTGCATGTGACCTTGCTGGTGAGCGCGGGGCTGTTGCTGCTGGGGGCGGTGATGGCGCTGCGGCTGCCGCGGGTGATGCAGTGTGAGGCGACGTCGGTGGAGTTGCCCGCGCAGCGGGAGGTGGAGAGGTCCCGCGTGTCGGCGTGACCGGGTGGGAGGCGGCCCTGGACGTGGGCCGCACCGCGTCGTAACGTCGGGCCGGAGCTGCTTGACTAGCATCGCTAGTTTTCCCTGGCCGGAGGTGCGTGCCCATGTCCTCGTTCGACCCCGTCGACCCCCTCGGGATCGACGATCTGCTGGACCCGGAGGACCTGGCCGTCCGCGACACCGTGCGGAACTGGGCCGCCGACCGCGTCCTGCCCCACATCGCCGAGTGGTACGAGAAGGGCGAGCTGCCCGTCATCCGGGAGCTGGCCCGCGAGCTCGGCTCCCTCGGTGCCCTCGGGATGTCGCTCAGCGGCTACGGCTGCGCCGGCGCCACCGCCGTGCAGTACGGGCTGGCCTGCCTGGAGCTGGAGGCCGCCGACTCCGGCATCCGCTCCCTGGTCTCGGTGCAGGGCTCCCTCGCCATGTACGCCGTCCACCGCTTCGGCAGCGAGGAGCAGAAGCAGGAGTGGCTGCCCCGGATGGCCGCCGGCGAGGTGATCGGCTGCTTCGGGCTCACCGAGCCCGACCACGGCTCCGACCCGGCCTCCATGCGCACCCACGCCAAGCGCGACGGCACCGACTGGGTGCTGAACGGCCGCAAGATGTGGATCACCAACGGCTCCGTGGCCGGCGTCGCCGTCGTCTGGGCGCAGACCGAGGACGGCATCCGCGGCTTCGTCGTCCCCACCGACGCCCCCGGCTTCTCCGCCCCCGAGATCAAGCACAAGTGGTCGCTGCGGGCCTCCGTCACGAGCGAGCTCGTCCTCGACGACGTACGGCTGCCCGCCGACGCCGTACTGCCCGAGGCCACCGGGTTGCGCGGGCCGCTCGGCTGTCTGTCCCACGCCCGCTACGGCATCGTCTGGGGCGCCATGGGCGCGGCCCGCTCCAGCTTCGGGGCCGCCCTCGACTACGCGAAGTCACGTGAGCAGTTCGGCAGGCCCATCGGCGGCTTCCAGCTCACCCAGGCCAAACTCGCCGACATGGCGGTCGAACTGCACAAGGGAATTCTGCTCGCCCATCATCTGGGGCGGCGCATGGACGCCGGCCGCCTGCGTCCCGAGCAGGTCAGCTTCGGCAAGCTCAACA
This sequence comes from Streptomyces sp. NTH33, assembly GCF_003236365.1. Classification (GTDB taxonomy): domain Bacteria; phylum Actinomycetota; class Actinomycetes; order Streptomycetales; family Streptomycetaceae; genus Streptomyces. The sequence goes on along the minus strand of NZ_POTZ01000387.1, from coordinate 5,300 downwards.
ACGTACGGGAGGCGATCGAGATCTGCCGTACGGCGCGGACCATTCTCGGGGCGAACGGAATCTCCCTCGAGTACCCCGTGATGCGGCACGCGACCAACCTCGAGTCGGTGCTCACCTATGAGGGCACCGTCGAGATGCACCAGCTCGTGCTGGGCAAGGCGCTCACCGGGCTCGACGCCTTCCGGTGAGGCCGGGGCGGGGCGGGGCCGGTGCGCGGCCCTGCCTCAGCTCTGGTTGAAAAACCCGTCCGACCGGTGCGCCGCCGGGTCCGCGGTGACGATCTCGGTGTCGGCGGGGGACAGCAGGAACACCCGCGTGGACACGCGGTCGATGGAGCCGCGCAGACCGAAGACCAGTCCGGCCGCGAAGTCGACCACGCGCTTGGCGTCGGCGGGCTCCATGGCCGTGAGGTTCACGATGACGGGCACCCCCTCCCGGAACAGCTCGCCGATAACGCGGGCGTCCCGGAAGCTGTCCGGCGTCACCGTGCCGATCCGGCGGCCCTTCTCCTCGGCCGTGTCCGTGGCCACCTTCACCCGGGGGTCGGTGACCCAGGCGTCCCCGGACTCGGTGCCCTCGGAGTAGTCGTCGTCGTAGTAGCGCTCGTCATCGTTGTCGTCGACGAGGCCGAGCCACGCACTCGCCTTGCGTACCGATCCCATGGACGCCTCCTCTCACAGCGGTCATTCTTCCTTTCCGCATCCCTATGGTCATCCATGATGCTGACAACGCGCCAAGTGAATAGGCGCCGCGCGGGGGGTTTGTGACGGTACTGGTGCACGGCGAATCCGTCGAGAGCCCGTATGCCCCAAGGGTGGCGCGCTACACGGACGCTGACGGTGAGTGAAATATGATTGTCCCCAGCGCGCGCGTGCACACGGGTGACGCGTGGTGCGCACGAGTGAACGAAGGGGGCGGTACGGCGCTGCGGCTCCGCGTCGTACGCCCCTCGGGGGACGGCCGCTCCCGGCGGAGGCTTCGGCCGTCCGAACGGGGAAAGCACTTGCTGTCCGGAGGGTCGAGTTCCGGACACCCCGCGGCTTGGGCGACCTTCGGTGACGTGATCGTCCTCACGCCTGCCGATCCGGACGGGACGGGTCCTTTCCGGCTTCTGACCAGGCGTCAATTCACCTCGGCCACACATGGCCCACGCGAATCGCACACAGTCGCGCGGCTGAAAGGCACCCTTGCGCCGACCGGTCGTTCGGCCGAATACTCCCCCACAGCGCTTGTCAGGGGCACGGCATGTCCGGGATCCGGACATCACGTCCCCTGACTGCGCCTCACGGGCCCCCGACCCCACGCGGGCCCCCGACTTCCTTTGTGGAGGAACGCCAAGTGAGGATCAAGCGCACCACTCCCCGCAGCGGCATGACGAGACGGACCCGGCTGATCGCCATCGCATCCGGCCTCGCGGCCGCAGCCGCGTTCGCGGTCCCCAGCGCGAACGCGGCCGATGCGCCGGCCACCTTCAGTGCGGCCCAGCTCACCAAGACGAGCGACTCCGTGCTCAAGGCGGACATCCCGGGCACGGCCTGGGTGGTCGACGGCAAGACCAACCGGGTTGTCGTCACCGTCGACAGTACGGTCTCCCAGGCCGAGATCAACAGGATCAAGCAGCAGGCGGGGGCCAACTCCGGTGCCCTGAGCATCAAGCGCACCTCCGGCAAGTTCACCAAGCTGATCTCCGGCGGCGACGCCATCTACGCGAGCAGCTGGCGCTGCTCGCTGGGCTTCAACGTCAAGGACAGCAGCGGCAACTCCTACTTCCTGACGGCCGGCCACTGCACCAACGGCGCGGGCACCTGGTGGTCGAACTCCTCGAAGACGACCGTCCTCGGCACCACCGCCGGCTCCTCCTTCCCCGGCAACGACTACGGCATCGTGCGCTACACCAACAGCTCGGTGGCCAAGCCGAGCGCCGTGGGCAGCGTGACCATCACCCGTGCGGCCACGCCGTCCGTGGGCACCACCGTCTACCGGCGCGGCTCCACGACCGGCACCCACAGCGGCCGTGTCACGGCGCTCAACGCGACGGTCAACTACGGCGGCGGCGACGTCGTCTCCGGCCTCATCCAGACCACGGTCTGCGCCGAGCCCGGCGACTCCGGCGGCTCGCTGTACTCCACCAGCGGCATCGCCTACGGTCTGACCTCCGGCGGCAGCGGCAACTGCAGCTCCGGCGGTACGACCTTCTTCCAGCCGGTCACCGAGGCGCTGAGCGCCTACGGGATGCGCATCGGCTGACGTCGCCCCGAGCCGGGCCGCAACCCGTGCGGCCCGGCTCCCGCTCCACCCTCACCTCCGGTGAAGGCCCCGCCCTCTCGCGCGCAAGGGCGGGGCCTTCGCGTGTCAGTCGGCCCACGGCGGCGCGATGACGGTGCCGTCGGCCAACTCCGCCCGGAGCCCGACGGACGTCGCCACCCAGGAGACGGCGGTGCGCTCCGTGGGGTTCTCCACGGCGAAGGTCGTGCCGGCGTTGATGATCACGGTGTCGCCCGCGGTGATCCGGTCGGCGCGACCGTCCACGGTGATCAGGAGCTCGCCGTCGAGCAGGTGGAAGATCTCCTCGCCGTCGCCGGTGAGCTCACCCAGCGCGTTCACGGCGGTGTCGTCGCGCGCGGCTTCGAAGGGCTGCGGCCCGCGCACGGCTTCGCCTTCTCGCGGCTCGCCCCGGACGGCGCGACCGTCACCGAGCTCGCCGTCCACCTCGGGGTCACCAAACAGGCTGCCAGTCAGCTCGTCGACGAGATCGTGCGGAAGGGGTACGCCGAGCGGCGGCCGCACCCCGGGGACGCGCGGGCTCGGCTGGTGGTGCTGACCGAGCGGGGGTGGGCGTGCACTCGCGCGGCGGAGGAGGCGGCCGCGGAGGCGGTGCGGCTGCGGGAGCTGACGGGGCGGATCCGGGCGCGGGTGCCGCGGCTCGTGCCGGACGTGGAGGTGGTGGGCGACCCGGTCCGCCGGCTGCCCGGTGTCGTCACCTTTTCGTGTCTCTATGTCGACGGGGAGACACTGCTGCACGAGCTGGACCGTGAGGGGTTCTCCGTCTCCTCCGGCTCGTCGTGCACGAGCAGCACCCTGACGCCGAGCCACGTCCTGAGGGCGATGGGCGTGCTGAGCGGGGGCAACGTACGGGTGTCGCTGCCGCCCGGGACGCCGGAGGAGGACGTCGAACGGTTCCTGGCGGTCCTGCCGGGCGTGGTGGCGGGGGTCCGGGAGAAGTTCGGGGCGCCGGCCGGGGAGCAGCCGGCCTCCGCGCGGGAGGACGCGCTGGTCGTGGACGCCCTCGGCAAGCGCTGCCCGATCCCGGTGATCGAGCTGGCCAAGGTGTTCGGGGACGTGCCCGTCGGCTCCACGGTCCGCGTCCTGGCCGACGACGAGGCGGCGCGGCTGGACATTCCGGCGTGGTGCGGGATGCGGGGTCAGGAGTACGTCGGCGAGGAACCGGCGGACGAGGGCTCCGCCTATGTCGTCCGCCGGCTCTCGTAGCGTCCGACGCTCCGTCAGGCGAGGTGGGCGTGGACCTCGTCGGCCGCCTCGTCGCCGTACGCCTTGGTGAAGCGCTCCATGAAGTGGGCGCGGCGCAGCTGGTACTCCTGGGTGCCGACCGTCTCGATGACCAGGGTGGCGAGCATGCAGCCGACCTGGGCGGAGCGCTCCAGGCAGACGCCCCAGGCCAGTCCGGAGAGGAAGCCGGCGCGGAAGGCGTCGCCGACGCCCGTCGGGTCCACCTTGCGGTCCTCGTCCGGGCAGCCGACCTCGACCGGCTCCTGGCCGGCGCGCTCGATGCGCACGCCGCGCGAGCCGAGGGTGGTGACCCGGTGGCCGACGCGGGAGAGGATCTCGGTGTCGCTCCAGCCGGTCTTGGACTCGATGAGGCCCTTCTCGTACTCGTTGGAGAACAGGTACGTCGCCCCGTCCAGCAGTATCCGGATCTCGTCGCCGTCCATCCGGGCGATCTGCTGGGAGAAGTCGGCGGCGAACGGGATCTCGCGCGTGCGGCACTCCTCGGTGTGCCGGAGCATCGCCTCCGGGTCGTCCGCGCCGATCAGCACCAGATCGAGACCGCCGACGCGGTCGGCGACGGTCTTGAGCTCGATGAGGCGGGCCTCGCTCATCGCGCCGGTGTAGAAGGAGCCGATCTGGTTGTGGTCGGCGTCGGTGGTGCACACGAAGCGGGCGGTGTGCAGGGTCTCGGAGATGCGGACCGAGTCGGTGTCGACGCCGTGCCGGTCCAGCCAGGCGCGGTACTCGTCGAAGTCGGGGCCCGCGGCGCCCACCAGGACCGGGCGGGTGCCGAGCTGGCCCATGCCGAAGGCGATGTTGGCACCGACCCCGCCGCGCCGTACGTCCAGCTGGTCGACCAGGAAGGAGAGCGAGACCGTGTGCAGCTGATCCGCGACGAGCTGGTCGGAGAAACGGCCGGGGAAGGTCATGAGGTGGTCGGTGGCGATGGAGCCGGTGACTGCGATGCGCACGGCGTGGACGCTCCTGAGGTCAGGGGGATTGACAGTTCACGCTACCCGGTGTCGCGGTTCGCGCCACCCTGCCGGTGGGTGACACCGGAGCGGGCGGGACTACCCGATGGTAGGCCTGTCTCGGGCGGCCCTTCCGTGCCTACGGTTCACCCATGACCAACCTTGAGGCCCACACCGCCCGCACCGCCCCCGCTCCGGCCGATCCCGAGGGCGATCTGGCCTCGCTGCGCGGGGACTGCGCCCGGATGGCCCCCCTCTGGGCGGCGCCCGGCCGGGCCGCCGCGCTTCCGGTGCCGCCGTCCCGCATCCACGGCGTGGACGTGCCCGCCTCCTCCGCGCGGCTGCTGGACGCGATGTCGGACTACGGAGACTGACCGGCCGGACCGGCGTACCGAGGGGAACCGCGCGCTCCCCCGCTGCGTCCCATCGCTGTCCCCCGTCCGGGGGATGCGGGATACGACCCAGCCGAAGGAGCGATGCGGTGAACACCGAGCGACCCGACCACGACGACGCGGCCGCGGACACCGCCGAGGAGGCCCCGGAGCAGGCGGAGACGCCGAGGCGGAAGGCTTCGGAGGACGGAGGCGGGGCCGCGGAGGTCACCGGGACCTCCGCGGGCCAGGAAGTCCCGGACACCCCGGATGCCTCGGATGCCTCGGAGGTCACCGCAGCCCTGGACGTTCCGGCCGTCACCGCGGCCCCGGATGCACCGGACGTCACCGCGGCCCCGGACGGTGACGACGGGCGCTCCGGCGGGTGGCGGGTGCGCGGGCGGTCGCCGGTGGTGATCGCTTCGGTCGCCGCCACGGTGCTGCTGGTGGG
>NZ_POTZ01000386.1 GCF_003236365.1 Streptomyces sp. NTH33 | reverse complement strand
GTCGACGCACAGGATGGGGTGGCGGGGCTGGACCTGCCGGGCCACTTCGCGGGCGAACAGGCCCGTGCCAGAGCCGATGTCGGCGATCCGGTCGTCCGGGCCGAGCGTCAGTGCCTCCGCGATCCGGCCGGACATCCAGGGGATGTACTCCGGGCCGTAGACCCAGTGTTCGTCGTATTCGGCTGCGAGTCCTTCGTAGTGATCTCGCACATCGCGCCGCCCCACGGTCCCCCTCGCGTGTCAACTGGTCGTGCCGCCACCGGTCACCACGCAGGCTATCGCGAGTGCCGGGACGGCAACAGTGCGTAATGCGGCAGCGGTTGGACAGCGACTGTGAGCCGGGGCGCGGGCGTACTCAGGGAGAACGCTCCGCGCCGCTGGCCATCGTTCGGTGGTAGGCCTTGTTGGTGATGCGCCACCCGCCGTCGACGCGGGCCAGCAGGAAGACGTCGGTGAAGGTGTCCGCGCCGTGCCGGAGGGTCATGGACGCGGTCGCGACGGTGTCGTGGACGTCGATGGTGTCGATGCGGCGGGAGCGGGCCGCTTCGTCCGGGGCCGGGCGGCCGGGGAAGAGGGCGCAGTACTCGTCCAGGCGCCATGACACGAACGCGCCGTCCCGGATGCCCTCGACGTGGGCGGTGGGCAGGAACGCGTCGCGGAAGTGGGCGGGGTCGCCGGTGGCGTGGCCGCGGATGTAGGCGCGCAGTGGTGTGAGTACGGCGTCGTCCACGGCGGGGACCGTGGCGGCAACGGCGATGTCGGCCTCGGGATCGGCAGGGGTGGCGGCCAGGTCGGCCGCGCTGCGCAGGGGGCTGTCCGACGCGGCGGCCAGCAGGGCCATGTCCTTGGCCAGCGCGCCGATCGTGAACTCGGCCGGGGCCCCGGTCGCAGCTGGCCGGTCGGCGAGGAAGGTGCGCTTGCGGGTGACGAGCCCGCCGAGCTGACCGAGTTCGAGGACGTCCAGCACCTGGGCGCGGGGCAGGCCCAGGGCGTCGGCCTGCCGCAGTGACTCGCGCAGCGCGAGGACGGCGCCGGCGAGACTGCTGTTGGCGACCAGCTTGAGTGCCGCGGCGGTGGCGGCGCCGTCCACGCGCCGCACGGTGCCGAGCGCTCGCAGCACGGGTTGGACCCGGTCGAGCGCCTCCTGGTCGCCTGCGGCGAGGATCCGCAGGGCGCCGGCAGTGACGGTCGGTACGGAGCCGAGCACGGGAGCGTGGACGTAGGACGGGCCGAGCCGCCGGGCCAGCGCCGAGGCCTCGGCGGGGGCGATGGTGCTGGTGTTCAGCACGATCGTGCCCGGTCGCAGCGAGTCGCGGACGTGGTCGACGACCTGCCGGCACGCCTGGCCGTCGAACAGTGACAGGAGCACGATGTCGGCTTTCGCTACGGCGTCGTTCGGGTCGTGGGTCGTTTCGGCGGCGCCTGCCGTGCGACCGGACCGTGTCCAGCCGGCGACGGCCCAGCCGTGGTCGGCGAGTCGTGTCGCGATCGCGGTGCCCATGCGGCCCAGGCCGAGGACGGCGACGGTGTGCGGTGTGGTCATGCGTCCGAGCGTGGGACATCGGGAGAGGTGCGACAAGCGCAGATGTCGCAGGGTAGCCATGCGAGGTCTGCATGCCTGCGGGCATGCTTGTGCCATGGTGCTCACTGCATGGCGGACGTTTGTGACGGTGTGCCGGCTCGGGTCGCTGTCGGCCGCGGCCGGCGAGCTCGGCTATACGCAATCGGCGGTCTCCCGGCAGATCGCCGGGCTGGAGCGCGAGCTCGGGGTGCCGCTGGTGCAGCGGCATGTGCGGGGCGTGCGTCCGACGCCTGCCGGAGAGGTGTTCCGCCACCACGCCATGGCAGCGCTCGACGAGGCCGACCGGGCCGTCCGTGCCGTACGGGATCTGCGTGACGGTGCGTCGGGTCGGCCGTTGGCCGTCGGGGCGACGCCGTCACTGGCCGCCGGGATCGTGCCCGTGGCGATCCGCCGCCTGCTGGACACGGCCGGACCCGTCCGGTGGAGCCTGCTGCCCGGGCTGAGTCTGGAACTGCACGACCGCGTGGTCTCCGGCGACCTCGACGTCGCCGTCGTCACCGACGCACCACCGGGGCTGCCCAACGACCCGCGTCTCGAACGGCGGTTCCTGGGGATGGACGAGATGGTCGTCGTGCTGCCCGTCGACCACCCGCGGGCCGGGCGTGGCCCGGTGCACATCCGGGCGCTGGCCGACCAGACCTGGGTGGAGGACAACGAGGGCTCCGCGGCACTGTTGCGCCAGCACGCCGCCCGCGCCGGAGTGACCGCCTGCATCGACCTCACCGCGGCCGATCTGCCCGGCAAGACGGCTCTGGTCGCGGCGGGCCACGCCATCGCGCTGATACCCGGAGTGCTGGCGTCCGCGCTGCGGGCCGACCTGACCGCAGTGGCCCTCGTCGATCCCCCGACCCGCGGCATCTACACGATCACACCACGTCGCGACCCGCACCCTTCCACGGCGCCCCTGCTCGACCAGCTCGTGACGGCCTTCGAATCGGGTCGGCCTGCGGTGGCCGGAGCAACCTCGGGGGCGGTTCCCGCGCGCCTCAGCGGTGTGTGAGTCGGTCGATCTCGGTGAGCACCGCGTCCACGTGGGGGCGTACCCGTGCTTTCAGCTCCTGGCTCCAGCTCTCTTCGGGGTAACGGCAGTTGAGGTACAGCTCCCTGGCGTGTTCCAGGACGGGGCGCTGGGCCGGGGGGAGTTGGGCGAGTGCCCAGTCGGCGGCGTTGTCCTTCGGTCTGATCTCGCCGGTGGCGAGCGTCGTCCAGATGCGGGCCAGGGTCAGGACGACGTTGCGTGTGTCGCCGTCCAGGTCGTCGAGCAGGCCGGGGATGCCTGACACGCTCGACCGGACCAGGTCGGCGGGCGGGACGTGGTCCAGTACCTCGGCCGGGGGCGGGCCGGTGACCGGGTGGTTGCCGGCCAGCGTCATCGTGATCAGGAGCGCCAGGTCCGGCATCGGTTCCGGCTGAGGGGGCCCGCTCGCCTCGAACCGGTCGCGCAGCCACTCGCCGTAGAGGAAGTCGCCGGTCGGCGGGAACCGCCACGGGCGGACGTCGGACTGGACGGTGACCGTGAGCTCGACCGGGCGGGCCTCGCCCGTGGAGCCAGAAGCGGAACCGGAACTGGCACCGGAGCCGGAGATGTTCAGCAGTCCGTCGAGAAGCGCCTGTCGTTCCCGGCCGTCCATGCGTCGCCGGGAGACCACCAGGACGTCCACGTCGCTGGTCGGTTTGAGGCCCCCGAGGACGGAGGACCCGTGGAGGTACGTCCCGATGGCGGCGTGCCCCAGCACATCGCCGACCAGCTCTGCGATCTCCCGGATCTGGTCCATCGCAGCAGCATGCCCCCTGGCTCATGCGGGCGCACCCCCATTTCCGGGGCGGCGGGTCCCGGTGGCGCCGAGCCCCCGCCTCCCTCCGACCTCCCTCCGGCCGACCAGTGGAGGGCCATCGGAGGTGAGCCGCCCGAGGTGAACCGCTCCTGGGGCAAGGCCGGTATGCCCTGCCCCAGGTGCCCTTCAGCAGCAGCGGCCCTGTGGGTTGGCCTCGCGGTGGCGGGTGAGGTGGCGCTCGTAGTCGCGCCGGGTCGGCACCGGTTCGCCGGGGTGCCGCTCCTCGTACCGTCGGCAGTAGCGCTCGTAGTTCGCTGTGCCCGAGATCTCCCTCAGGTACCAGCGGACGCCCCGCAGCAGCCGGGTCAGCGGGCCGAGGAGCGCCGCCGCTCTGCCGTCCGCTCTCGTTCCCGCACTCATTCCCGCTCGGCCTGCCCCGTGGACGCGCCGGCCAGCACCTTGGAGCGGGCCGCGGGGAGGATGATCGTGGACTCCACGTACGGGGTCTCCGTCGTCGGCAGCGGCTGCGCGGACCGTACGGCCTTGACGCAGATCACGGCCGCGTGGCCGATCACGAGTGCGACCAGCACGAGGAAGACGATCATGATGACGCCGTCCACCGTGGAGTTGAGGACCACGGTCTTCATGTCGTCGAGCGACTTCGCCGGGGCGAGGACCTTTCCGTCGTCGAGCGCGTCCGCGTACAGCTGACGCTGGGCGAAGAAGCCGATCTTCGGGTTGCTGTGGAAGATCTTCTGCCAGCCGGCGGTGAACGTGACGGCCACGTCCCACACCAGCGGGATGCCCGTGACCCACGCCCAGCGCAGTCGCCCGGACTTGATGAGCAGGGTCGTGCACACGGTCAGCGCGATGGCCGCGAGCAGCTGGTTGGCGATGCCGAACAGCGGGAAGAGCTGGTTGATGCCGCCGAGCGGGTCCGTGGCGCCGACGTAGAGGAAGTAGCCCCACAGGCCGACGATGACGGCGCTGGTGATCCAGATGCCCGGCTTCCAGGTGACCCGGCCGATCGGCTTCCAGACGTTGCCGAGCATGTCCTGGAGCATGAAGCGGCCGACCCGGGTGCCCGCGTCCACCGTGGTGAGGATGAACAGCGCCTCGAACATGATGGCGAAGTGGTACCAGAACGCCTTCATGGCGTGCCCGCCGAACACCCCGGAGAAGATCTCCGCCATGCCGAAGGCGAGGGTCGGCGCACCGCCGGTACGGGCGATCAGACTCTGTTCCTCGACCGAGCGGGCGGCCGCCGCCAGGTCCTCGGGGCTGATGGTGAAGCCGAGGCTCGCCACCGCCTGGGAGGCACTGTCCACCGTGGTGCCGAGCAGGCCGGCCGGTGCGTTCATCGCGTAGTACAGGCCCGGGTCGAGCACGGACGCCGCGACGAGCGCCATCACGGCGACGAACGACTCCATGAGCATCGCGCCGTAGCCGATCAGCCGGACCTGCGACTCCTTCTGGATGAGCTTGGGAGTGGTGCCGGACGACACGAGCGCGTGGAAGCCGGACAGGGCGCCGCAGGCGATCGTGATGAACAGGAACGGGAACAGCGCCCCGGCGAAGACCGGCCCGGTGCCCGAGGAGGCGAACGGGGTCACGGCGTCGTTCTTCAGCATGGGCGCGGTGACGATGACGCCGACCGCGAGCAGCACGATCGTGCCGACCTTCATGAAGGTCGACAGGTAGTCGCGCGGGGCCAGCAGCATCCACACCGGCAGCACCGAGGCGACGAAGCCGTAGCCGACGAGGCAGAAGACCAGGGTGGTCGGCGACCAGGTGAACGCCTCCGCCCAGGAGGAGCTGTCGACCCAGCCGCCGCCCACGATCGCCAGCAGCAGGAGGACGACACCGATGAGGCTGGTCTCCAGGACCCGGCCGGGCCTGAGGTAGCGCATGTAGAAGCCCATGAACAGGGCGATGAGGATCGTCATGGCCACCGAGAAGGTGCCCCAGGGCGATGCGGCGAGCGCGTTGACGACCACCAGGGCCAGCACGGCCAGCAGGATGACCATGATGGCCAGGACGGCGATCAGCGCCGCGGTGCCGCCCACCCGGCCGATCTCCTCGCGGGCCATCTGGCCGAGGCTCTTGCCGTCCCGCCGCGTGGAGAGGAAGAGCACCACCATGTCCTGGACGGCCCCGGCGAAGATCACGCCGACGATGATCCAGATCGTGCCCGGAAGGTAGCCCATCTGCGCCGCCAGGACGGGGCCGACGAGCGGTCCGGCGCCCGCGATGGCGGCGAAGTGGTGGCCGAACAGGACGCGCCGGTCGGTGGGCTGGTAGTCGATCCCGTCGTCGTGACGCTCGGCGGGTGTGGCGCGGCTGTCGTCGACCTTCAGGACACGGCGGGCGATGAAACGCGAGTAGAAGCGGTAGGCGATCGCGTACGAGCCGAGCGCTGCCGCGACCAGCCAGATGGCGGAGATCTCCTCGCCCCTGGACAGAGCGACCATGCCCCAGGCGACGGCGCCGACCAGGGCGACGCCCGTCCAGATCAGGATCGTCTTCGGAGTGGGTCTCGCCCTGCGGGCGTCGTTGACGGACACAACTGCTCCAGATGTTCGGGGACGACTCTTGTGCATCTCAGGGCGTGAGGGGTGGGGATACGTGCTGGAGTTGCCGTAGCCTGCCCACCGGTCGACAGGAAATGCTCACAAGTTGATGACGGATCGCCTTCGGTTCTGTCGTCGGCCGGACCGTCCCCGGACATCCCTGGACATGTCCCGTTCCTTCTCGTCCTTCTCGATCCCGCGCTCCCGTGGGACTCTGCCGCCTCCTGCCTTCAGGCGGTTCGGGCGGGGGTGGCCGTCCCGTGGCAGTCGCCGTACGTCTGGCCGGAGCCGCACCAGCAGGCCGCCCCCCGCTGCGGTGGCCAGGCCACTGCCCGGCCCCGGGCTGCCAGGGTCGTCGCGTACTGGGGGAGCAGGGCGGGATCGGACGGGGACGCGCCCTCCGAGGCCGCGAAGGCCTCGTAGGAGGGGACCGTGCCGGTGACGATGCCCAGGTTCGGGGTGCCGGAGGAGGCCAGCTCGCGCAGGGAGGCCTCTATCGTCGCCAGGTGGGTCTCGTGGGAGGGGTACTCCGCGGCCAGGGCGGCGTAGGCCGTGAGGAGCTCGGTCAGCTCCGCCTTCGGCCAGTGGAGGACCGCCACCGGGAAGGGGCGGGAGAGGGCCGCGCGGTAGGCGCCCAGTTCGGCGCGGAGGCGGGTCAGCTCCGCCTCCAGTTCGGCGGGGTTCTCCGAGCC
>NZ_POTZ01000385.1 GCF_003236365.1 Streptomyces sp. NTH33 | reverse complement strand
GTCTGAGGGGGTGCGGGGCGGGGTATGCCGCACTGGAGGAGTGTGATGGGAGTGTTGCGGCAGGACGTCGAGCCGGGTGCGGTCGGGCTCGACGTGCGGGCGCTCGGTCGGCTCGACCGGTATCTGGCCCGTTTCGTCGACGAGGGGCGGCTGCCCGGGTTCCTCGTGTCCGTCGCGCGGGGCGGCCGGGTCGCGCACCTCACCACGTACGGCCGGCGGAACGTGGCGGCCGGGCTGCCCGTCGGGAGCGACACGGTGTGGCGGATCTACTCGATGACCAAGCCGGTGACCGCGGTCGCCGCGCTGCTGCTGGCCGAGGAGGGCGGGCTGTCGCTGGACGACCCGCTGGAGAGGCACCTGCCGGTCTTCGCCGAGCCCCGGGTGTACGTGAGCGGGTCCGGGGAGGACGTGGTCACCCGCCCGGCCGCCGGACCGATCCTCGTACGGCACCTGCTCACCCACACCGCCGGTCTCACCTTCGGCTTCTACTACGCCCACCCCGTCGACGCCCTCTACCGCGCGGCCGGTCTGGAGTCCTCCGTGCCGCCGGGCGCGGACCTGGCGCGGGCGATCGACGTATACGCGAGCCTGCCGCTGCAGTTCGACCCGGGCACGCAGTGGAACTACTCCGTCGCCAGCAACGTCCTGGGCCGGGTGGTGGAGGTGGTGTCCGGGCAGCCGCTGGACGCGTTCTTCGCCGAGCGGGTCCTCGGGCCGCTCGGGATGACCGACACCGGGTTCTGTGTCACGGACGAACAGGCGGGCCGGCTGGCCGAGTTGTACGGGCAGACCGACGCAGGCGGCATCGAGCCGATCCCCGGGCTGCCGCTGCGCGGCCGTCCCCGCTTCTTGTCCGGCAGCGGCGGCCTGGTGGCGACCGCGCACGACATGCACCGCTTCATGGAGTTCCTGCGCCGCCGCGGCGAACTCGACGGCACCCGTCTCCTCGCCCCCGAAACGGTGGACCTGATGACCCGCAACCACCTGCCCGGCAACGCCGACCTGCGCTCCTACGGCAGCCCCGCCCACGACGACCCCGGCAACGACGGCGTGGGCTTCGGGTTCGGCGTCTCCGTGGTCGTCGATCCGGCCCGCACCCAGGCCCCGTCCGGCCTCGGCACCTATGGCTGGAGCGGGGTGGCGACGACGACCTTCTGGGTGGATCCGAGCCGCGACCTGACCTTCCAGTTCATGACCCAGGTCCGCCCCAGGAGCTCGCTCAGGATCTACCCGGAGCTGAAGCGGTTGGTGCACGAGGCGGTCAGGGGCTGAGTTCCCGGCAGGCCCGGTGGAAGGTGTCCAGGCAGCGGCCCCACGCCCCGCTCACCCCGTAGTCCAGCAGGAGGGGCAGCAGGGCGGCGGAGAAGTCGGTGCTGGACTCGCGGGGCAGCAGCGAGGGCAGGTTGTCGATGGCGATGAGGTCCAGCGGGGGCTCCTCGCGCAGCCGGCGTACCGGCTCGGCCCAGTCGGTGGTGCGGTCGTAGACCGGCAGCACGTTCAGCGGGGAACCCACGTCGCAGGTGACGTCGCACAGCGTGCGCAGCCGGCGGGCCGGGTCGTCGAGGTCCTCCTCCCGCACGAAGGGCGGGACCGGGCTGGTGGCGAGGACCGCGTTCACCATCACGTCGTGGTCCTTCAGGGCACGGCGGTCCAGGTCGCGGGTCTCGGCGAGGTCCCAGCAGGTCGGGTCGATCCCGGCGGCGGCGAACCCGACCCGGGCGCCCCGGCCGCTGCGGCCCAGGGCGCCGATCACCAGCGCCGTGAAGTCCTCGTCCCCGGCGGCGGGCCGCAGCGTCTCGTCCAGCTCCTCCTTCGAGGTGGGCGTCAGCGGCGCCACCAGCCGGCCGCGCTGCTGGAGCACCGCCAGGGCGGCGCCCAGGTAGCCGGCCCAGAAGCCGAAGGCGACGAGCCGGCGCCCGCTGTCGTCCACCAGGTACTCCAGGTCGAGCAGCGCCCCTCCCCCGGCGACGAACCGCCGCAGCAGCTCGGCCGCCCCGGGCTGCCGCTTGTAGGCGTGACCGAAGTAGATGTGGCGGTGGTGCAACTCGGCCGGCTCGTCCGGGAGTTCCTTCAGACCGACGACGACCGCGTCCGGGGGCGCCGACACCCACGCGCCCGCCTGAGCCGTGCGGCAGCCGGCCGCCTCGTACTCCTCGACGGGGAAGATCCGCTGCGGGGACCTCTCGACGGTGAGCGTCACGCCCGCCTCGACCAGGCGCCGGGCGTCGGAGGGCACGATCGGGGTGCGGCGCTCGGTCGTACGGACCTCGTGGCGCAGCCACAGGTGCAGCTCGGTCATATCCACGAAGGGTACGCGGCCCGGGTACGGGTCGCCCGCGACCGCGCCGACCCGGGTCCTCGCGTTCAGGACAGGTGCGCCACCGCGTCCAGGTGGGGCAGGTGGTGGTCCAGCCGCTCCCGCTTGGTGCGCAGGTAGGTGATGTTGTTCTCGCACGGCGGGATCAGCAGCGGGACCTGCTCGGTGACCTGGATGCCGTGCCGCACCAGCGCCTCGCGCTTGCGCGGATTGTTGGACATCAGCTTCACCGAGCACACGCCCAGGTCGTGCAGGATCCCGGCGGCGACGCCGTAGTCGCGGGCGTCCACGGGCAGGCCGAGGGCGAGGTTGGCCTCGACGGTGTCCAGGCCCTCCGCCTGCAGGGCCATCGCCCGCAACTTGGCGAGCAGGCCTATGCCCCGGCCCTCGTGCCCTCTCAAGTAGACGACGATGCCGCTGCCTTCGGCGACGACGGCGCGCAGCGCGGCGGCGAGCTGGTCGCCGCACTCGCAGTGCTGCGAACCGAACGCGTCCCCGGTCAGGCACTCCGAGTGCAGCCGGACCAGAACCCGGTCGGTGCCGATGTTCCCGTGGACCAAGGCCACTTGTTCGTCACCGCGGTCGTGGTCCAGGTAGCCGACCGCCTGGAATTTCCCGTACACGGTGGGCAGCGGGGCATTCACGACGCGCTCCACGCCCGTGCGCCGGGGGGACTTCTTACCGAGTACGCCGAGGTTTTCTGTCATGATCTGGTTCCTAAGCAGAGACGAAAGGCCGGAAAACAATGAGTGGTTCGGGAACGCGGCCGACGGCACATGGTGTGTTGCCGGCGGACACGACGCAGGACGTACGGACGCGGGGAGCGGACCTCTCACGACAGGTGGCGGTCCTGCCGGTGGGCAGTTTCGAGCAGCACGGTCCGTTCCTTCCGCTGGCGACCGACACGCTGGTCGCCTGTGCCGTCGCCCGCCGGATCGCCGGCGCGTACCCGGTGCACCTCCTCCCACCGGTGACGATCTCGTGCTCGCACGAGCACGCGGCCTGGCCGGGGACCGTCAGCATCTCTTCCGTGACCCTTCATTCGGTGGTGCGGGACATCGCGGACTCACTGCGCCGCTCCGGTGTCGAGGCCCTGGTGGTCGTCAACGGCCACGGCGGGAACTACGTGCTGGGCAACGTGGTTCAGGAGTCCTCCGCGCGCGGTGAGCGCCTCGCGCTGTTCCCGGCCGTGGAGGACTGGGAGACGGCCCTGGAACGGGCCGGGGTGCGCACCTCTCCGCTCACGGACATGCACGCGGGGGAAATCGAGACCTCCATTCTTCTGCACGCTCATCCTGAAATGGTCCGGGCCGGTTACGAGTCCGCCGATTTCACCGCGGACGACCGGCGTCATCTGCTCACCGCCGGAATGTCCGCCTATACCGAATCGGGCGTCATCGGCCGTCCTTCCCTGGGCTCCGCGGAAAAGGGGAAGGAACTGCTGGACAGCCTCGCGGCTTCCTTCGCCCCGTATTTCTCGCTGCTCACGTCGGAGGACGGGAAGCTGCCGGAGAGCGGGCGCGGGTAGTCGCCGCCGGGTGCGCCGCGGGGTGCGCTGCCGGGTTCCGGGGCCGGTTCGGCGGTACGGGACCCGGCGCGCATCCCTGTGTACCAGCGGGCGACGAGGACGAGTGCGCCCGGCAGGCTCGCCACGAAGCACAGCACCCCGTACACCACGGCCACAGCCAGTCCGGTGCTCGCGCCGAGCCCGGCCGCGCCGAACGCCCAGGCGGTGGCGCCCTCACGGGGGCCGAACCCGCCGACGTTCAGCGGCAGTCCCATCGCCAGCAGCGCGAGGACCGCCAGCGGGAGCAGCACGAGCACCGGGGCGGTGGAGCCGGCGATGTGCGCGGCCACCACGAACATCGCGACGTGCCCGGTCAGGACGGCGAGCGAGGAGAGGGCGACGCCCGGTCCGTTGCGGCGGGACAGCAGTCCCTCGCGTGCCTCTCCGAGGGTACGGCGCAGGGCCCGGCCCCGGCGGGAGGGCGCCCGGTTCATGCGCAGGGCGAGGACGACGGCGAGCGCGCCGACGGCCGCGAGGGCGAGCAGCGGCGCGAGGTGCCGGGTCTCGTCGCGCACCGGTGACGGCAGGGTGAGCAGCACGGCGGCACCGATGACGGCGAGGGCGATCTGCCCGGCGACCCGCTCCAGGACCACGGTCCGCACGCCGCGTCCCATGTCGCCGGCGCTCTGCCCGTGCCGCACCGCTCGGTGCACATCGCCCAGGATCCCGCCGGGCAGCGCCGCGTTCAGGAACAGCGCACGGTAGTAGTCGGCGACGGCCGGGCCGAGCGGCAGCCGGATGCGCAGGCCGCGGGCGACCAACTGCCAGCGCCAGGCGCTGAACACGGTGGTGACCAGGCCGATGCCCAGTGCCGTGAGCAGTGCGGGCGCGTCGATCCGGCGCAGCCCCTCCAGGAAGACGCCGGTGCCCAGCCGCCACACCAGGACGGCGAGGATGGCGACTCCGGCGACGGTGCCGAAGTGGGTGCGCAGGGTTGGGGTGTTGAGACGGGAGAGCAGCGCGGGCAGCGTACGTCCGCGACCGGCCGTGCCGGTTTTGCCGGACTGCCCTGCGTCGGACCGCCCTGCGTCGGCGCGCATGAGGGGCACCTCCACCGTCTGCGCGCTCATGCGGCACCGCCGGTCGGCCGGGACAGCGCAAGCAGGTCGCTGTGGTGGACGACGACGTCCAACTCCCCGGCGACGCAGGCCTCCAGGCGCTCGGCGAGGTAGCGGTCGGCGCGCTGCTTCAGCTCGGGGCGCTGCTCGACGGCCGCGCCGACCCAGCCGCGCAGCCACTGGGCGGTCAGTTCACGCCGGTCGGGGCCGAGCCGCCAGGGGCTCGGGTCCGTCCGTACGGTGGCGCCGTGCGCGGCGAAGGCCTCGCAGGCCACGTCGACCGCGTCGGGGCCGAGCAGGCCGGTGCGGCGCTGGTGGGCGTTGAACGCCTCGGTGATCTCGGCGTCCAGCGGGTCGGCCGGGGTGATCTCGACCCGGCCCACCACCGACAGGGTCAGCAGCGCGGGGCAGCCGGCTCCGGCGCAGGCGGCGGCGAGGGTGCCGATCTCCTCGCGGGTGAGCACGTCCAGCAGGGCGGAGGCCGTCACCAGCGAGGCGCCGGCCAGGGCGCCCGGGGTCAGCCGGGCCACGTCACCGCGCCGCGTCTCCACGGTGACCCGACTGCCGTCGGCGGCGGCGCGCGGGGAGGCGACGGCGGCGAAGTGCAGCAGGTAGGGGTCGCGGTCGTGCAGGATCCAGTGCTGGGCGCCGTCGAGCCGGGGGGCGAGCCAGCGGCCCATCGAGCCGGTGCCGCAGCCCAGGTCGTGCACGACGAGTCCACCGTGCCGGCCCGGCAGGTTGGCGAGCCTGATCCGCAGCGGGTCGAGCAGGTCGGCCGCCCGCGCGGCGGCGTCGGCCACCTCCCTGAGCTGCAGCCACTCGGGGGCGTACCGGGGCGGCTCCTCGGCCTCGCCTTCCCGGAGCCGCACGGTGGCCCGCTCCCCGGGGCGCTGCGCGGGTCCGGCGCCCGGGATCACGTGGTCGGACCCGTGTCCGGCGTCCGGGGTCATGGCGTCGGGGCCGAGGTCGGGGTCGGCGGCCGGGGCCGCGTCCGGTGCGTCGTGCGGTCCCGGCTGGGCCGGGATGGAGCCGCCCAGCCCGGCGGCGCCGGCCGGAGTCGTCGTCTTCCTCATGCTGCCCTCCGGGGTTCCTTCGGCAGCCGGCCGAGGACGCCGGCCAGGCTGCGGGCGGTGTTCGCCCAGCCGTCGAGCGCGGCGCGGCGGCCCCGGGCGGCGGCCTTGAGGCGACGCCGTACGTCGGCCTCGCCGAACCAGCCGCGCAGTTCGGCGGCGAGGGCGGCGGGGTCCTCCGGCGGGACGAGGATGCCGGGCACGCCGCCGTCGGGGGCGCGGCCGACCGCCTCGGGGACGCCGCCGACGTCCGTGGCGAGCACGGGAATGCCGCGCGCCAGTGCCTCGGTGACCGCCATGCCGTACGTCTCGGCGTAGGAGGCGAGGACCAGGAGGTCGGCGGCGGCGTAACTGGCGTCGAGTTCGGCTCCGGCCTGCGGTCCGACCAGGTGGAAACGGTCCTGCAGGCCGTACTTCCCGATCAGGTCGCGCAACTCGGCGACGTAGGACGGGTCCTGGGTGAGCGCGCCGACGCAGGTGCAGGTCCACGGCAGGTCGGTCACCGCGGCCAGCGCCTCCACCAGCCGGTGCTGCCCCTTGCGCGGGGTGACCGCGGCGACGCACAGCAGCCGCGAGACCCCGTCGGTGCCGGGGGCGGGCGGCGCGATGT
>NZ_POTZ01000384.1 GCF_003236365.1 Streptomyces sp. NTH33 | reverse complement strand
GGACCGGAGGCCGGGCGCGCAGGGGCGGGAAGGAGCAGTGGGACGCGATGAACGACAGTACGATCACCCTCCCCTGGCACGTCGTCCGCCAGGACGACAACGGCAATCGGTACAGCGTGGGCAGGTACGCCACCCGCGCCGAGGCCCAGAAGATCGCGGACAGCCTCGGCGGCCCGGACACCCGGCTGTACTGGGTCGAGCGCGTCGGCCGGAGCGGCGGCGACGGCTGACCCTTTCCCGCGCTCCGGATCCGCTCCCGTAGGCTCCGGCGCATGACCGAACGGATCGTGGTGGTGGGTGCCGCCCTGCTCGACGGCGACCGCCTGCTCGCCGCCCGCCGCAGCGCGCCCCCCGAGCTGGCCGGACGCTGGGAGCTGCCCGGCGGCAAGGTGGAGCCCGGCGAGCGTCCCGAGGGGGCCCTCGTGCGTGAGCTGCGCGAGGAGCTGGGCGTCGAGGCCGAGGTGGTCGAGCGGGTCCCGGGCAGCTGGCCGTTGAGGGCGCCGTACGAGCTGCGGGTGTGGACCGCGAGGCTGCGGCCCGGGTCCGCCGAGCCCGAGCCGCTGCAGGACCATGACGAGCTGCGCTGGCTCCCGTCGGCCGAGATCTGGAGCGTTCCCTGGCTGGAGCAGGACATACCCGCCGTACGACAGGTCCTCGCCCGCCTCGGTGCCGGTCCGCGGGCGTGAGGTGAACCCCGAGCGGGCGTCAAAGTCCGCGTGGCGCAGAAGGCGTAGGGGCGTACCAGGACGTACCGGAGCGCGCCGGCGAGGACGGTACCGGCACCTGGATACCGGGTATGTGCTTACCAAGCCCATGAAACCGGACATGGGTGGGCCCGCCGGCCTGGGAAGTGATCGGAGTGATCGACACCGATGGGCACTGCGCCGAGTGGATCTTTCCCGCGGATCCCGGCGCGGTGCGCACGGCCCGTGCCGCCGTCCGCGGCCAGTTGCGCGACTGGAACCTCGAATCGCTCGGCGACACCGCGGCCCTGCTGGTGAGTGAACTGGTCACCAACTCCCTCCAGCACGCCGCCGGCCCCATCGGCCTCCGGCTGCTGCGCCCCGAGGGTCTGCCGGGGGTACTGGTGGTCGAGGTCTCCGACCCACTGCCCGGTCTTCCCCGCGAGCACCCGGCCCGGCCCGACGACGAGAGCGGGCGCGGCCTGCAGTTGGTCGCCTCCACCTCCCGCCGCTGGGGCGCCCGTCCGGACAACACCGGCAAAACGGTCTGGTTCGAACTCGCAGTGCCCGGGTGAGCCGGGCGGCACCGGCCTGTCCCCGGGCTGTACACGCCCGACGGCGCTGTCGAATGGCCCGGCGGGCCGGTGATGGTTGTGTGCGAGCGGGGTTCGGCGGGGTCCTGCCTGGTTAGAAGACTGTTGGTGTTGTCACAGGCCGGACCGAAAAGCATCGGGATGGTCCTGTGATCGTGAACACCGTGTTGTGCGGCGCCGTAGTGCTGGATACTGCGGGCAGCCGCCCCCGGTGACCGGTGCCGGACGCGGTGAGCTGGAGGGGACGGTTCGCGTGAGCGAGATACCAGCGAAGGCCACGGAGTCCGAGGACCCGTCGGACGGCGCGAGGACAAGGTCCGCGGGCGGCGGCAGAGGTGACGAGGCGCCGCCCACGGACGCGATGTGGCAGAGCAGCCCGCCCGGCTCGATGTACGACTACATCAAGGTCGCCTCCTTCTCCATCGGCCCCGACGGCCTCGTCGACCAGTGGAGCCTGCGCGCCGAGCAGCTCTTCGGCATCCCCGCCGAACGCGCCGTCGGAATGGACCCCATCGAAACCTTCGTCGACCCCGACCTGCGCGAACGGGGCCAGCGCAAGATGGCCGAGGTCCTCGACGGGCGGGAGTGGACCGGCGTGGTCCCCTTCCGGGTCCCGGACACAGAGGTCGGACGGCGCGGCGAGGAGGGGATCGCCGAGGTCTACGTGATGCCCACCCGGACGGCCGAGGGCGACAGGGCCGCCGTGTGCGTCGTCGTCGACGTCCGCACCCTACGGCGCATCGAGACCGACCTCGCCGCCTCGCAGGCGATTTTCGGACAATCCCCCTTCGGATTCCTGTTCATCGACACCGACCTGAAGGTCCGTCGCGCCAACGAGCGGTTCGCGTCCATCTTCGGCGGAAAGCCGGACGACCACCGCGGCAAGGGCGTCCACGACTACCTGCCGCGCGGCGAGGCCAAGCGGGTCGCCGCCACCCTGCGCCGGGTGCTGGACAGCGGCGATGCCGTCACCGATCTGCACGTCACCGGCTTCGCGCCCGGCTCGGACGAGCGCCGCCACTGGTCCGTCAACCTCTACCGCGTGCACAGCGGAAGCGGCCGTCCCATCGGCATCGCCTGGCTCGGAACCGACGTCACCGCCCGCCGCGCCGCCGCCCGCGAGGCCGCCGCGGCGCGACGCAATCTCGCCCTTCTCAACGACGCCGGCGCCCGCATCGGCAACTCCCTCGACCTGGAGACCACCGCGCGCCAGCTCCTCGACGTCGTGGTCCCCGGCTTCTGCGACCTGGCCACCGTCGACCTCTACCAGGGCCTGCTGGCCGGCGACGAGACCCCGCCCGGGCTCGCCGACGGCAGCGCCGCACTGCGCCGCGTCGCCTTCGCCAGCGCCGTCTCCGAGGCGCCGCTCAGCGGCACGGGGACGCCCGTCGAGCTCGGCGCCGTCCACCACTACCCCTTCAACTCGCCCTGCGCGGACGCCCTGCGCACCGCCCGCCCGATGACCGTGCCCGGCGAGGACGGCGGCCTGGTGCAGTCCACGCTGGCCGTTCCTATGGTCGCCCAGGACACGGTCGTGGGACTCGCGCAGTTCTCCCGGGCCAAGGGCAGTGAACCGTTCGGCCAACGCGACCGCGACCTCGCCGTGGAACTCGCCGCGCGCGCCGCCGTGAACATCGACAACGCCCGCCTGTACCGGCGCGAGCACGAACGCGCGCTGATCCTGCAGCGCTCCCTCCTCCCGCCCGGCAACCCCGAGGCCTCCGGCCTCGACATCGCCTGCCGCTACCTGCCCGGCAGCGCGGCCACCGGCCGGCCCAGCGAGGTCGGCGGCGACTGGTTCGACGTCATCGAACTCCCCGGCCACCGCACCGCGCTGGTCGTCGGCGACGTCATGGGCCGCGGCCTGCGCGCCGCCGTCGCCATGGGCGAACTGCGCACGGCGGTACGCACCCTGGCCCTGCTGGACCTCGAACCGGCCGAAGTCCTCTCCCAGCTGGACGAGATCGCCCGCGGCCTGGGCGCCCCCGGCGGCGTCCAGCAGGCCACCCGCGCGGCCCGCCGCCCCCGCGAGGCCGATCTCTCCGAGGTGTACCTGGCGACCTGCATCTACGCGGTCTACGACGCGGTCACCCGGCGCTGCACCTTCGCCAACGCGGGCCACCTGCCCCCGGTCCTGGTCGAACCCGGCGAGTCCGCCCTGATGCTGGACGTACCGCCCGGGATGCCGCTCGGCGTCGGCGGCGAACCCTTCGAGGAGGTGGAGGTCGAACTCCCCGAGGGCGCCCTCCTCGCCCTCTACACCGACGGCCTGGTCGAATCCCGCGACCACCCCCTGGACGAGGGTCTGCAGGCCTTCGTCGGCGCCCTCACGGACCCGGCCCAGCCCCTGGAGGACGTGTGCGACAACGTCCTCAACACCCTCGACTCCCACCACCGCGAGGACGACATCGCGTTGCTGATGGCCCGCGTCCAGGGCCTGCCCGCCGAGTCCGTCGGCGACTGGGCCCTGCCCCGCGAGCCCCGCAGCGTCGGCCGTGCCCGCGAGTACGCCCGCGCCCAGCTGACCGCCTGGGACCTCGAACCGCTGATCGACACCACCGAACTCCTCGTCAGCGAACTGGTCACCAATGCCCTGCGCTACGGCGAGGGCGAGATCAGACTCCGCCTCCTGCTCGACCGCACCCTGGTCTGCGAGGTCTGGGACTCCGGCCTCGTCCAGCCGCGCCGCCGCCGTGCCCGCGACACCGACGAGGGCGGCCGCGGCCTCCAGCTCGTCGGCCTCCTCAGCGCGGCCTGGGGCTCCCGCCGGACCCCGCGCGGCAAGACGGTCTGGTTCGAACTCCCGCTTCCGGACGGCGAGAACGTCCTCACGGACCCGGCGGAGGCGTTGCTGAGCCTGTTCTGACTCAGCGCCGCCCCGGGGCGGAGTGGCTTTTCAGGGCGTCCACGAAGGTGGTGAAGGCTCCGGCCGGGAAAGTGAGGGTGGCTCTGGCCGGGGCCTTTGAGTCGCGTATGGCTATGCGGTTGGGCGAGTTGGCGATTTCCACGCAGGCGTTGCCGTCGCCGCCTCCGGAGTAGGACGACTTCTGCCAGGTCCCAGGGGTGCTCATCGCTTCACAGTTCCTTCGCCAGCCTGTGGATGAAGTCGCGCGAACGCTCGGGTTCGAGCGACGCTGCCTCCAGCCTACGGAAGAGTGTTCGGAAGCGGCTGAGTTGGGCTTCGGCGTCGATGAACGCCGTGCCGTGCGGGCCGTCGCGCACCACGGTGTCCAGTTTGGGAACGGGGCCGCCCGCATACACCATGGCACTTCCCGCGCCCGCGAATCCGTCCAGGTCGAACGGGATGACGCGTACGGTGACGTGGCCGGCTTCGGAGAGTTCCAGGACACGGACGAGCTGAGCGCGTGCTGCGGCACGGTCACCGACCCGGATGCGCAGTGCCCCCTCGTGGATCACGGCCTCGTACGGGATCGGGTGGGGACGCTCGATGATGTCCCTTCGCCTCATCCGGTGTTCCACGCGCAATTCCACCTCGCTGTCGGGGAACTCCGGGTTCACGTAGGAGAAGAGCGCGCGGGCGTAGTCCTCGGTCTGGAGAAGACCTGGGACGTGCAGGAAGTCCACGTCCCACCGGTAGGCGGCGTGGTGCTCCAGCTCGGACAGGTCCAGGAACGAAGTGGGCAGGTGCCCTCGGTACTGCTCCCACCAACCGCGTGTCCGATCGGTCGCCATCCCCGTCAGGGCGTCGATGAACGCGTCGTGCGTACACGCGTAATGGGCGGCAAGCCTACGCAGCCGCTCCTCGCTCACGCCCGTGGTGGCGGACTCGATCTGGCTGATCTGGACGGAGTTCACGCCGAGCATCGCTGCCGCCTCGCGGGCGCTGAGGCCCGCCGCGTCCCGCAGCCTGCGCAGTTCGACCGCGAGACGCAGCTGTCGCGCTGTTGGTTCGCGCCTGGTGCCCATCGACTGCTCCTCGTCCAACACGCCTGGCAACGCGACTCGTTCGAGTGCCAGATTACGCGATCAACTTGCTCCAGGTTAAAACTAATGTCTACCGTCGGTAGCGCGACGCACACGCTGCGGAACTCCGGGGCACCGGAAGCGCACCGCTCCGTCCTGCCATGACGGTTGCGGCAATGCCACCGCCCGGTCAGCAGTGCTCCTCCACCACCAACCGACGACCGACCGGAGCTGACGCATGCCCGAAAACGCCACCGACCCCTGGGAGTACTGCCTGTACATCCCCAATGACCCCCGTGCCGTCACCGTGAGCCGCCGCACCCTCCGTCTGATCCTGACCATGCACGGCCTGATCCGCCTTGCCGACACCGCCGAGCTGCTCGCCACCGAGCTGGTCTCCAACGCCGTACGGCATACGAAGGGGCCCGCCGCTCTGCGCGTACGGTGGTCCGCCGGCGTGCTGCGGATCGGCGCGTGGGACGCGGACCCTCGGCCTCCGGAGCCGCCCGTGCCTTTGGAGCAGGTCACCGACCTGGAGGAAGGACGCGGGCTGGCGCTGGTCCGGGCCTGTGCCGACCTGTGGGGGTGGCAGCCGTTGGCGAGGGAGGGCAACCGGGGGAAGGTCGTCTGGTGCGAGCTGGCCGCCGCGTAGGCGCCGCACCGTTCGGTAGGCCGCGAACTGATGGGGGCTCATGACACCCACTCCGCTGAAAAAGGTGAGCACCCAGCAGGCGAATGTCACTCACGCACTCAAATGAGCGGTGTGTGAACACTGGAGGCCGAGATGCTCCCCTTTTTCAGAAAGGTATGTGTCTCCCAGCCGGGCGGCGAGGGGCGTGTCCCACGACGTGGTGCAGCGGATTCCGGCGTCTTGGTCCCCCGCACCGCCTGGCGGGACGCCATCCGTGTGGATCCGGGTAGCAACGGCCGAGTGGACCATGAACCGGCAGGAAGCAGGCGGGCTCAGATCCCGAACTCGTCGAGCCGGCCGCGCTGGAGAAGGTGTTCGGGGAGGTAGCCGGCCTCGACTCCGGCCGGGATGCCGCCGTCGTGGGCGAGGCAGGCGATGGCCGGGCAGGAGGGCAGCCATGCCCTGGGGCACGCCCGCCACTACCACGACGAGCGGCAGGGTGAGGTGGCCCACCGAGGTCTCGTCCTGCCGCGGTGCGGCGGCGACGGTCACCGGACCGGCCCGGGGGAGTGCAACCGCGGAGCCGCTGCTGATCGTCACCCCGGGAAGCAGCAGCCACACGAGCCCCGCCGCGCAGCCCAGCACGGCGCGCGCCACGCGCATGGCCAGGCGCGGGGGCGCACGCCGCGGCCCGGCCGTGCGGAATGGGGATGACGCGTCACACTCCGGAGCGTATGACCGCCCGGTGGGACAGGCGACCGGGGCTGCGTCAGTGGTGGGGCTGTCTCTTATACA
>NZ_POTZ01000383.1 GCF_003236365.1 Streptomyces sp. NTH33 | reverse complement strand
AGATGTGTATAGGAGACAGGTACGGGGCCCTGCGGCGCGCCCGGGAGGGCGAGGTCCGGGGTCGGCGCCCCGGGCGCCCCGCCGAGGAAAGCTTCCCCGAACGGCCCGGATCCCGCGGGGCAGATGTCGGCGCCGTCCGGATAGCAGTCGGCGGGGAGGGCGACCCCCACGCCGGGCTGACGGGCGTACGGCCGGTGGATCTGGGCGGCCGGGTGCGCGGAGGCGGCCGACGCCGCTGTGCCCGCCATGAGTCCGGTCAGGACGAGGGCGGGCAGGGCGCGGGCGGTGGTACGGCGCATGTGCGGGGCTCCTTGGACCGACGGCGGCGGACGGCACGTGGTGTGTGCCCTCTCCACCCATCACAGCCGCCGCCACCACGGGCCGCGCGCGGCAGAGCCCCATTCGCCGGACACGAACCACCTGTCGGGTGACCCCCGTCCTGTCCCGGACCCCGGCGGCGTGTCCGGGCCCGTGAGCTGTCTGCTCGCGGGCCCGGGTGGACCGCCACGACCAGCGGGCCCACGGCGGCTTCGCAGCCGGTGGGGCCGCCACCACCGTCGATCGGCTCGGCGCCGGTCCTGCCGAGCGGGTGGCCTGCGGCCCCGAGGGCCTCGTTGGCCTGCCGGAGCGGCTTCTCCGGGTCGGGGCCGGCGACGACGGACCGGCCGGGAGTCGCACCTGCCGAAGTCCTGGACGGACGACCGGGAGCGGTGCCATGCGGCCGGCGTCGCGCACGTGCCGGCGACCAAGGTCGACGACACCGTCATCACCGGGCGAGGTGCCGGGATCCGGGCCGACGCCCTGGTGGCCCGCCCGCCGCAGCGTCAGCGACCCCGCCGAGATCGCCCACCACGTCTGTGGCGGCCCGGTCGGCACCCGGCCAAGGGACCTGGTCCGGGTGGCCGGGGCCCGGTGGCAGGTGGCAGGTGGCAGGTGGCAGGTGGCAGGTGGAGGAGTGTTTCCGGGCCGCGAGGAACGAGCGCGGCCCGGACCACTGCCGGGTCCGCCGCTACGGCGCCTGGTCCCCCCACATCACGCCGTCCAAGGCCGCCCTCGCCGCACCGACCGCCATCCGTGCCCAGGAGCTGTCGAAGAGGGCAGCGATCGTGGGCGAACCCGCCCTGCTACCCCTGTCCTCGCGGAGATCCGCCGCCTGACCGGACTGCTCCTCCGTCCGGAGGCCGGGCCCCGCGGCGTCAGGTGCTGGGGCGGTACCTCCCGGCCGAAGGCCAAGGGAGGGACTTTCGCTACACGCCCTCCCGCATCACCTGGTCCCGCAGCCGGTCGCAGCACCGGTTGATCAGCCGGGAGACGTGCATCTGCGAGATGCCCAGCTGCTCGGCGATCCGGCTCTGGGTCATGTCGCCGAAGAACCGCATGTACAGGATGGCCCGTTCCCGTTCGGGCAGCGCCGCCAGCCGCGGCCTGACGGCCTCACGGTCCACCACGGTGTCCAGCGCGGGGTCGGGCGAGCCCAGGGAGTCGTTGAGGGAGTAGCCGTCCTCGGTACCGGGCAGCTCCGCGTCGAGCGAGAGGGCGGTGAAGCTCTCCAGTGCCTCGAGCCCGACCTGTACGTCCTCCTCGCTGAGGTGGGCGTGCCCGGCGATCTCGGCGACGGTGGGGCGGCGGCCCGGGATGGTCTGGGAGAGGTCCTGGGCGGCGAACCGGACGCGGTTGCGCAGGTCCTGCACCCGGCGAGGGACGTGCATCGTCCACATGTGGTCGCGGAAGTGCCGCTTGATCTCGCCGGTGATGGTGGGGATGGCGTAGCTCTCGAAGGCGTGGCCGCGCTCGGGGTCGTAGCGGTCGACCGCCTTGACCAGGCCGAGGGCCGCGACCTGGCGCAGGTCCTCGAAGCTCTCGCCGCGGCTGCGGAAGCGGCCGGCGAGCCGTTCGGCCATGGGCAGCCAGGCCTGGACGATCTCGTCGCGCAGGGCGTCGCGCGGCGGTCCCGCGGGGAGCGCGGCGAGCCGGCGGAAGGCTTCGGCGGTGTCGGGGGCGTCGTCGTGGGGGTGGTGCCTGGCGCTCGCTCGAGTTCGCATGGTGCCTCGCAACTCCCTCGGAGTGCTCTGGGATGGACGGTCACCGTGGACGCGCGGGCGCGATCAGGACCGGCCGCACGCGTGGCGGCGCCGGGCGCCGCTCCCACGGACGTGCCTCCGGTCCGAAGCACTGGGAGTGCGCCTGCCCCCGGCCTCCGCACGCAAACGTCCGGCCGCCGGGGGGGGATCCGTGCGCTCCGCGCCCGTGTCATCCCGGCCCGGAAAGCCCGTGTCGGCTCCCTGTGCACGGGTACGCGGGGGCCACCCCGACAGTCTGGAGGGAGACATGCAGCGAGGCAGTGACCGGCTGAGTGTCCACCGTGACGATGAGATGAAGCACGAGCTGCAGGGTCTGCTCAGGTCCGGCCACCCCACACGGAGCGAGGAGTGGCACGACCCGGAGCCGACCGCCGAGGACGACCCGGAGGTCTGGGGCGGGCCGGTGGCGCCGGGAGGCTCGAGGGCGTCCCTGGAGACCGTCCGCCTGGAGCTGGCCAGGATGCTGGGCCGCAGCGCCTTTCCCGCGGGCCCCGGCGAGCTGGTCCGTGCGCTGCGCCGCAAGAACGCGCCGGACGCGCTGGTCGAGGCGCTGGAGCGGCTGCCGCGCAAGGCGCGCTACGCCAATGTGCAGGAACTGGCGGAGGAGCTGACGCATACCGAGCGGCCCGCCCGGGAGGACCGCGCCTAGGCCCGCGCCGGGAGCCGGGCCACCGGGACCACCGCTTCCACCCCCTGTCCTGAAGGGTCCTGAGGGGTGGAGCGCCGGGCACGCGTGAGGCAGCGGGTCGTGCGCCGCCGGTGCCGGCGGCGGCTGCGAGGACGAGAAGGAAGCGCGCCGGGGGCCGGCCGGGCCCGCCGGCGGGCGACGAAAGGACGTGGAAGCATCATGCGCATCGCATTTCTGACCGCTCCCGAGGGTGTGGAGCAGGTCGAGTTGACCGAGCCGTGGAAGGCGGCCAGGGACGCCGGTCACGAGACCGTGCTCGTGTCGACGAAGCCCGGCGAGATCCAGGCGTTCAACCACCTGGACAAGGCGGACACCTTCCCGGTGGACGCGGTCGTCGGCGAGGCCTCCCCGGACTCCTTCGACGCGCTCGTCCTGCCGGGCGGCGTGGCCAACCCGGACTTCCTGCGGATGGACGAGAAGGCCGTGGCGTTCGTGAGGGGCTTCTTCGACCAGGGGCGTCCGGTGGCCGCGATCTGTCACGCGGCGTGGACGCTGGTCGAGGCGGACGTCGTACGGGGCCGGGAGCTGACCTCGTGGCCGAGCGTGCGGACGGACATCCGCAACGCGGGCGGCACCTGGGTCGACGAGCAGGTGAAGGTCTGCGACCACGGCCCGAACAAGCTGGTCACCAGCCGCAAGCCGGACGACCTGAAGGTGTTCTGCGAGACGTTCCTGGAGGTGTTCGCCGAGAAGGCCGAGAAGAAGGCGGGCTGAACGGCCGGGCAGAAGGCCGGTGGGTGGTCACCGGACGTGGCGCCCGCCGACGCGCCGCAGGAAGCGCGCCGGCGGACACGATCGGTGGACCGCCCGGGACGCCGTCTCAGGTGCGGGGAGTCGTGGACTCCCCGCATCCGCGTTCCCGGGCTCCTTCGCGGGTGCGGCCCGCGGCGACCGTTCGCCGGGGATTGCGGCGCAGGTACTCCCCCTCGAGCTGCGCCATGCGTTCGTTGTGGGCTCGCAGCGCGTCGTTCGAGCCGTACAGCAGGGTGTCGTGACGCGTGCGGTGGATCGTCTCCAGCTCCTTCATGAGCTGCTGGTCGTCCAGCCGCCCCGGGTCGACTCCGGTCATGGTGTTGCCCCGCTCGTCGTGTTCGTTCATGCGGTACGGGTACCCGCCCGGCGTGCACTGCCACCGAACGGCCTCCGGGAGGGAGCCATGGACCTCGCGTTCCTGAATCCACTGTACGAACACCCGGGTCCCTGGGCCTCTGTGTACGTCGACACCTCCCGGCGCACGGAAAACATGGCCCACGAAGTGCACCTGACGGCCCAGGCGATGGCCCGGGAGCTGTCGCGGCAGGGCGCGGACGAGGCCACCTGCCGGGCGGTCCAGGCCGCGATCGAGGATCTGCGCCACTCCCCCGATCCGCACGGGCGGGCCCTGTTCGCGCGGGCCGGGAACGTCGTGCTCGATCCCATGCTGGCGCGCCCCCCGCAGGGCGGCAGCCGGGCCGTGTGGGCGCCGCTGCCGCGGGTCGGGCCGATGCTGGATCTGGCGGGCGAGGACCCGGTCGCGATCGTGGCGTACGTCGACCGCAAGGGCGCGGACTTCGAGCTGCGCAGCGCGCTGGGCCGGCAGAAGGCCGGCGCGGTGGTGGGGCAGCAGTGGCCCATCCACCGCACGAGCAGCCTCGACTGGTCGGAGCGGCACTTCCAGCTGAAGGTGGAGAACACCTGGGAGCACAACGCGGCGGAGACCGCCGACGCGCTCAGCGTCTGCCAGGAGGAGGCGCGGGCCGATCTGCTGATCCTGGTCGGTGAAGACCGGGAGCGGCACGAGGTGCGCGACCGGCTGCCCAAACGGCTGCACGACCGCGTGGAGGAGGCCGCCCACGGTGCCGGCAGCCGGCTGCTGGACGAGGACGTGGAGCAGATCCGCGCCGCGCACGTGCGCCGGCGGGTCGAGGCCGAGCTGGACCGCTTCCGGGCGGCCCGGGCCCCGGACGACGAGGGCCGCTCCGGCGCCGTCGAGGGCGTGCCCGCGCTGGTCGAGGCGGCCCGGGAGCAGCGTCTGGAGGAACTGCTCGTCCGCCCGGACGGCGCCGAGAACCACCGTGACGTGTGGGTCGGCGAGGACCCCGGCCAGCTGGCCGTACGCCGTACGGAACTGAAGATCCTCGGCGAACAGCACTCCTGGCGGGCCCGCGCCGACGACGCGCTGCTCCGCTCGGCGGTCGTCACCGACGCCGCGGCCCTGTCGCTGGCCCCGGTGGTCCCGGCCGACGAGGACGTACCGGCGGGCGGTCTGGGCGCGATCCTCCGCTGGAGGTGACCCGCGGGCGGCCGGGCCGGCGCTACCGCGCCCGCTCCACCCGCCGTTCGTCCCACACCGGCTCCGGGGTCTCGCGGACCCGGCCGTCGCTGCCGAAGACCAGGTAGCGGTCGAAGGAGCGGGCGAACCAGCGGTCGTGGGTGACGGCGAGGACCGTGCCCTCGAACGCCTCCAGGCCCTCCTGGAGTGCCTCGGCCGACTCCAGGTCGAGGTTGTCGGTGGGCTCGTCCAGAAGGAGGACGGTGGCGCCGGCCAGTTCCAGGAGCAGGATCTGGAAGCGGGCCTGCTGGCCGCCGGAGAGGCGGTCGAAGGTCTGCTCGGCCTGGCCGGTCAGCTCGTAGCGGCGCAGCCGGGACATGGCGGCGCCGCGGTCCTGGGAGTGCTCCTTCCAGAGGATGTCGAGGAGGGTGCGGCCGAACAGCTCGGGGTGGGCGTGGGTCTGGGCGAAGTGCCCCGGGACCACCCGGGCGCCGAGCTTCCAGGCTCCGGTGTGGGCCACGTCCTCGCCGGCCAGCAGGCGCAGGAAGTGCGACTTGCCGGAGCCGTTGGAGCCCAGGACGGCGACGCGTTCGCCGTAGAAGACCTCCAGGTCGAAGGGTTTCATCAGGCCGGTCAGCTCCAGGCCCGCGCAGGTGACCGCCCGCACGCCGGTGCGGCCGCCCTTCAGCCGCATCCGGATGTCCTGCTCGCGCGGCGGCTCGGGCGGCGGGCCCGCCTCCTCGAACTTGCGCAGCCGGGTCTGGGCGGCCTGGTAGCGGGAGGCCATCTCGTGGCTGACGGAGGCGGCCTGGCGGAGGTTCAGGACCAGCTTCTTCAGCTGGGCGTGCTTCTCGTCCCAGCGCCGGCGCAACTCCTCGAAGCGGGCGAAGCGTTCGCGCCGGGCCTCGTGGTAGGTGGCGAAGCCGCCGCCGTGCACCCAGGCGTCGGCGCCGGCCGGGCCGGGTTCGACCGACACGATCTTCCCGGCGGCGCGGGAGAGGAGTTCGCGGTCGTGGGAGACGAACAGCACCGTCTTGCGGGTCTCCTTCAGCCGCTCCTCCAGCCAGCGCTTGCCGGGTACGTCGAGGTAGTTGTCCGGCTCGTCGAGCAGCAGCACCTCGTCCGTGCCGCGCAGCAGCGCCTCGAGCACCAGCCGCTTCTGCTCGCCGCCGGAGAGGGTGCGCACCTGCCGCCACTGCGCCTTGTCGTAGGGCACGCCGAGCGCGGCGGTGGTGCACATGTCCCACAGCGTCTCGGCCTCGTAGCCGTGCGCCTCCGCCCAGTCGGCCAGCGCCTGCGCGTACCGGAGCTGGGCGGCCTCGTCGTCGACCGTCATGAGGGCGTGCTCGGCCGCGTCGACGGCGCGGGCGGCTTCCCGGACGCGCGGCGGGGCGACCGACACGAGCAGGTCGCGCACGGTCGTCTCGTTCCGCACCGAGCCCACGAACTGCCGCATCACGCCGAGACCGCCGCTGACGGTCACGGTGCCGCCGTGCGGCTTCAGCTCTCCGGAGATCAGCCGGAGCAGGGTCGTCTTGCCCGCCCCGTTGGGCCCCACGAGAGCCACCAC
>NZ_POTZ01000382.1 GCF_003236365.1 Streptomyces sp. NTH33 | reverse complement strand
GCCGCACCCCCCGCGTAAACGGTCCGACCGGCGTGCCCGATAACCTTCGGGCATGACTACGCTGCATTCCGCCGTGCGACGCCGCCGCGCTGTCGCCGCTGCCGGCGCCGTTTCCGCCGGACTGCTCGTACTGTCGGCCTGCGAGAAGCCGACGCCGATGGCCACGCTCACCGTCGGCGACAGCTCGGTGACCTCGGAGGCCACCTGCTACAACGACGGCCAGGCGATCAAGGCCACCGATCTGCTGAAGTGCCTGAAGTCGGACAAGACGATCAAGGTCGACCCCGACGAGACCGTCCGCTTCGGTGTCGACCCGGAGATCGCGGACAAGGGCTGGACCATCCTGATGAACGGTCAGCCGCTCACCGACTCCAGCACGAAGACGTACCGCACCATCCCGGGCAGCGTGTTCTTCAACGCCCAGTACGGCGCCAGCGGCAACTCCACCTGGGTCTCCGTCAAGCAGGGCGACAAGAGCACCCTGGGCGTGTGGTCCTTCAAGCTTCAGAAGAATTCCTGACCACGTACCCGGTGCCCTCCGTACGCGTACTCGTCGCCACCGCGGTCCCGGCCGAACGGGAAGCGGTGGCACAGGCGTTCACGGAGCCCGTGCGTGAGCTGGCGCTGCCCGGGGTGACCGTGCACCGCTCCGGCGGTCACGACCTGATCGCCGCCGGCGTCGGCCCGGCCCTCGCCGCCGCCTCCACCGCCACCGCCCTGACCGCCGCCGCGCTCGGCGGCACCCCTTACGACCTCGTCGTCTCGGCCGGTGTCGCCGGGGGCTTCGCGCCCGCCGCGCTCCTCGGCTCGCTCGTCGTCGCCGACGAGATCACCGCCGCCGACCTGGGCGCCGAGACCGGCGACGGTTTCCTGCCGGTGACCGAACTCGGCTTCGGCACCGTCACCCACCGTCCACCCGAAGCACTCGTACGGGCGATCGCGACCGCCGCCGGGGCCCGTACCGGCACCGTCCTGACCGTCTCGACGGTGACCGGCACCGCCGCCCGGGCCGGCGCCCTGCGCACCCGCCACCCCCGCGCCCTGGCCGAGGCCATGGAGGGGTTCGGAGTCGCCGAGGCGGCCGCCGCGCACCGCGTCCCGGTGCTGGAGATACGCGCGGTCTCCAACCCCGTCGGCCCGCGCGACCGCGCCGCCTGGCGCATCGGCGACGCGCTGACCGCCCTGACCGAGGGCTTCGGGAAAATCGCGCCCGTCCTCACGAGGTGGAACCCCCATGAGCCCTGACAGCACGCGACTGCGGATCGCCTACTCCCCCTGCCCCAACGACACCTTCGTCTTCGACGCCCTCGCCCACGGACGCGTCCCGGGCGCGCCCGCGCTCGACGTCACCTTCGCGGACATCGACGTCACCAACGGCATGGCCGAGCGCGGCGAGTACGACGTGCTGAAGGTGTCGTACGCCGTGCTGCCGTACGTCCTCGGCGAGTACGCGCTGCTGCCGTGCGGCGGCGCGCTGGGCCGGGGCTGCGGGCCGCTGGTGTTGACGAGGGAGCCGGAGGCTGGGGGCACCTCCCACGCGTTCAGCAGTGGGGGACTGACGGGCCGTACGGTCGCGGTGCCGAGCGAGACGTCGACGGCGTACCTGCTGTTCCGGCTGTGGGCGGCGGACACCGTCCCCGGCGGGGTCGGCGAGATCGTGGTCATGCCGTTCCACGAGATCATGCCCGCCGTACGGGACGGGAAGGTGGACGCGGGACTCGTCATCCACGAGGCGCGCTTCACGTACCAGGACTACGGCCTGCACAGGCTCGCCGACATGGGCGAGCACTGGGAGGACACCACCGGGCTGCCGATCCCGCTCGGCGCGATCATCGCCAGGCGGTCGCTGGGCGAGGAGGCGCTGACCCGGCTCGCCGACTCGATCGTCGCGTCCGTACGGGCCGCGTGGGACGACCCCGAGGCCTCCCGGGCGTACGTCATGGAGCACGCCCAGGAGATGGACCCGGCCGTCGCCGACCAGCACATCGGCCTGTACGTCAACGAGTTCACCGCCGGCCTCGGCGAGGACGGCTACGCGGCGGTCCGCGGGCTGCTCACGCGTGCGGCGGCCGAGGGGCTCGTGCCGCCCCTCGGCCCGGACGCGCTGAGGTTCCCGTAGTCCCGCGGGTCCCGGTCCCGGTTCCGGTCCCGGTTCCAGTTCCGTCCGCCGGGTCAGACGTCCAGCTGGTCGGCGACCGCGCGCAGCAGGCCGGCGACCTTCTTGCCGTGGGCCCTGTCGGGGTAGCGGCCGCGCCCCAGGTTCTGGCCGACGCTCTCCAGGAGGGTGGTCAGGTCCTGCACGATGGAGGCCAGCTCGTCCGGCTTCTTGCGCTGGGCGGCCGCGACCGACGGGGTCGGCTCCAGGAGCGTCACGGAAAGGGCCTGGTCGCCACGCTGTCCGGCGACCACCCCGAACTCCACTCGCTGCCCCGGCTTGAGCGTGTCCACTCCGGCGGGGAGCACCGAGGAGTGGACGAAGACGTCACCGCCGTCGTCGCGGGAGAGGAAGCCGAAGCCCTTCTCAGCGTTGAACCACTTGACCTTGCCGGTAGGCAAAGCACGCACCCCATCTCACCGGTCAGCCGAACCACTGTTGCCGCAGGTCAGGCTATCTAGCGCTCGCTTTTGCCTGCCGTTGTCCCGAAGCCTCCCCAGCTCTTTACCCCTCGTCAAGCCCGCCCACGCCAGTCGGCCGAACCTGGCCGACCGGTGGGGAGTCGCTCGCCGGGAGTGAGGGGAGACAAGGGATATCTCAGCACACGGAGGGCATGCGGCGGCAACCTGATTCCGGACCCGGAGGACGTTCCGGCGGCACGTTCCCGGCCGGCGGCACTCCCCCGACCGGCCGCACGCTCCCGGCCGGCGGCACGCCCTCGACCGGCCGCACGCTCTCGACCAGCGCCGACGCGGGCCGCGCGGGGAACTACCCTGGTCGGGTGCGTGAAGAAACCCAAACGAACTCCCCCTCGGCCGGTGAAGGGCTGATTCGTGCCGGCGTCATCGTGTTCTTCGTCGGCGCGGTGGCCACGCTCGTCACGATCGCGCCGCTGCTCCTCGGCACGAAGCCCTTCCCGACGTACATGTTCGGCCTGAGCATGCTCATGGGCGCCGGCTTCCTGATCGCGGGCGCCGGTGTGCTCCGGTCGATCGCGGCGGGGCGCCGTCAGGCGCGCGGCGACTCGCGGTAGCCGGACAGCCAGTCCGGGAAGCCGGTCAGGTCGGCGAGGACGACGTCCGCGCCCGCCGCCCGCAGCTCCCGCTCGTCGCACGGCCCGGTGGCCACCGCCACCGAGAGAGCGCCTGCCGTACGGGCGCCGCGCACGTCGCCGACGTGGTCGCCCACGTACACGCCCGCGCCGTACTCGCGCAGCGCCTGGGCCTTCTGCTCGGCCCACAGGTCGCCGATCACCGCGTCCGGCTCCAGGGCCAGGTGCTCCAGGTGCAGCTTGGCGTTCGGCTCGTGCTTGGCGGTGACGACGATCGCCCGCCCGCCGGACTCCCGTACGGCCGCTATCGCCTCGCGGGCGCCGGTCAGCGCGGGCGTGGCGGCGACGGCGTACGCCGGGTACATCTCCCGGTACAGGTTCCCCACGGCCTCGACCTGGTCGGCCGGGAACCAGTTGACCAGCTCCTGCGCGAGCGGCGGCCCGAGCCGCGTGACCGCCAGGTCGGCGTCGATGTACGTCCCCGTCCGCTCGGACAGCGCCAGGTAGCAGGCGCGGATGCCGGGGCGGGAGTCGATGAGGGTCATGTCCAGGTCGAAGCCGACGGTCAGGAGGCGCGAGGTCATATGGGCCATTGTGCCCAGGCGGGCGGGCGGGCAGCCGCCCGGCCCGTGTGACATGCACCGGCCCGTGTGACGTACGACCGTCTCCGGTCCGCGCCTACCGTCGGCGCTGCGAGCGCCAGAGCAGGAACAGGGCCGAGAGCACGGCCGCGGCCCGCACCACCCACGGCCAGGTCTGCTGGACCGCGTCGTTCATGTGGCCCTGGGCGATGGGGGTGCCCCAGCGGTCGTCGGTACGCCCCCACAGCCACACCGCTCCGGCCGCGAGCGCCAGGCCCGGCATGCCCATGACGGCCCACTTGGACTCCCTCGGGGTCAGCCGGCGGGAGCCGTACGCGATCAGCCAGCCGAACAGCAGCGCGAGCAGGTTGCCGAGGACCGCGCCGACGACCAGCAGCCCGGCCGCGAGCAGCAGCAGCGGATTGCTCCAGCGCGCCTTGAGCAGGGGCAGGCCGAGACGCCGGCGCGTGGCCGGCACCTCCTCCGGGCCGGCCGCCTCCACCGCTGCCGCGTCCGCGTCGGCGGCCGTCCCGGGTGCGGGACCGGGCCCGGCGGGTTCCCTGGGCGGCGGGGGCCTGAGCAGTTCGGGGACCTCCACGCCCCCCGTGAAGCCGGGCACGTCGTCGCCGGCCCCGAACGGGCTGCTGTCCAGGCGCCACCAGTCGGGGCGCGCGGCCGGGTCGCCGAGCTCCGCGGCGCTCGCCAGGTGCGGCGGGGACGGGCCGTCCAAGGGCACGGGGCCCGCCTTCGGCTGCGGTGGACGGGGCCGCGGTACGACCCTGCGCAGACCCTTCGGCCGTTCCTCCTGGTCCGCTTCCGCGTCCCGCTGCGCGGGCACGGCCGGCTCCGGCGCCCGCGGACCCGCCTCGCCCGTGCCGCCCGCCGCGCCCGTACCGCCCGCCGCGGCCGTGACGACCTCGTCCGGACTGCCGAGCCGGTCGAGGATGCGGCGGACGGCGGCGGGGCTGTCCACGGCGGCCTTGGCGCGGTGCCGGTCGATCTCGTTGCGCAGATGGGAGACCAGGCGCATCCGGGTGGCCGAGGACAGCTGCCGCTGCTGGGCGACGTCCCCGACGCGGCTCAGATACTCGTAGACGACCTGATCGCTCTCGATCCCCACGGAACCCCTCCGGGGTGGCTGGCCGATTACCCCGCGGGGAGAAGGTATCGCAGGGTGAGCGCCGGCAGCCCGTCCTGGGGACCCCCCTGCTCGAAGAGCTCGGGGGAGTTCGAGGACGAGGCCGTTCGGGCCGATGGGGGGCCGCGGACGCGGTCCCCGGGGACCGCGACCCGCTACCGTGGGTCGGATGAGCAGTGATGAGCGACCGTCGGCTCCGCGTTCCCTCGCGGAAGCGCTCCGCGCGCGCGACGACGCCTGCCTGGCCGCGCTCCTGCGCAGCCGCCCCGATCTCATCACGCCGGTCCCGACCGACCTCACCCAGCTCGCCACCCGCGCCGGGACCCGCGCCTCGGTGGTGCGCGCCCTGGAGCGGCTGGACCGGTTCGCCCTGCAGACGGCTCAGGCCCTCGCGGTGGCCGGCGACCCGGCGACGTACGGCGAACTGCTCGGCCTGATGGCCTCCGACGCCCAGGACCCCGCCGTCGCCGCCGCGCTGCCCCGCGCCCTGGGCACCCTGCGCGAGCAGGCCCTCGTCTGGGGCGGCGACGACCGGC
This sequence comes from Streptomyces sp. NTH33, assembly GCF_003236365.1. Lineage (GTDB taxonomy): Bacteria > Actinomycetota > Actinomycetes > Streptomycetales > Streptomycetaceae > Streptomyces. The sequence continues at coordinate 1,240 of NZ_POTZ01000382.1, read as the reverse complement.
TGCGCCTGGTGCGCACGGCCCGTGAACTGCTCGTCCCGCAACCGCAGCACCCCTCCCCGACCGGGCTCGGGCCGACGGTGCGGGAGGCGACGGCGGGCATGTCGCCGGGGCGGATCCAGGAGATCCTGGCCACCGCCGGCCTGCCCTCCACCCACGACTCCGTCTCCGCGGTCGCCTCGCTCACCGCGCTGTTCACCGACCGCGAGCGGATGGCCGCGCTGCTCGCCGGACTCCCGGCCGACTCCCGCGAGGTACTGGACCGCCTGGTGTGGGGGCCGCCCTACGGCCAGGTCACGCCCGATCCGGCACCGCATCTCCGCCGGCTGCTCGATCGCGGGCTGCTGCTGCCCACGGCGCCCGGCACCGTCGTCCTCCCCCGCGAGGCGGCCCTGCATCTGCGCGGGGGCCGCGCCCACCGCACGCCCGAGCCGGTGCCGCCCGCCGTCGAGGCGGCCGCCACGCACCGTCCACAGGCTGTGGACGCCGCCGCGGCCGGGCAGGCGTACACCGCCCTGGCCACCGTGGAGGAGCTGCTGAAGGACTGGGACGAGGGCGGGCCGAACGTGCTGCGCGCGGGCGGCCTGAGCGTGCGCGACCTCAAGCGCACCGCCGTCGCCCTCGACGTGCCCGAGCCGGTGGCCGCCTTCTGGGTCGAACTCGCCTACGCGGCCGGGCTGATCGCCTCCGACGGCGAGGTGGACGAGCGGTACGCGGCCACCCCTGCCCACGACGAGTGGCGGGAGCGGCCCGCCGCCGAACGCTGGGCCCACCTCGCGGCGGCCTGGCTGACGGCCACCCGTACACCGGGGCTGGTCGGCGGGCGGGACGCCAAGGACCGCGCGCTGTCGGCGCTCGGCCCCGGACTGGACCGCTCGGCGGCACCGGAGGTACGGCACCGGGTGCTCACCCTGCTCGCCCACCTGCCCGAGGGCACCGCGCCCTCCGCCGAGTCGGTGCTGGCCCGGCTGCACTGGGAGCACCCCTCGCGCGGACCTCGGCAGGAGGACGACCTGCGCGGCCGGCTGGCCCGGTGGACGCTGTCCGAGGCGGAACTGCTCGGCGTCACGGGACGCGGCGCGCTGTCCGCGCACGGGCGGGCGCTGCTGGGCGTGCCGCCGCCCGCACCGGCCGCCGGGGAGCACGCCGGGCGCCACCGCCGTGAGGTCCGCCTGCAGCAGGACGTGGTCCAGGGGCTCGGGCAGGAGCGGGGCGACCGTCTACCGGTTCACCCCCGCCTCCG
>NZ_POTZ01000381.1 GCF_003236365.1 Streptomyces sp. NTH33 | reverse complement strand
TCTCCAACGGGCTGCGGCCCCAGCTCGTCCGAGAGGGACTTGGCGAACCCCGCGAGCCCGGGCCGCAGCCCGTTGGAGATGGTCAGCCCGGGAACCGGCTCGTACACCGAGCTGGACAGCACGAACCCGATGGCCCCGCCCGGCTCCAGCTCGGCCGCCGCCGCGCGGGCGAGCCGTACCGCGCCCAGGAACACCGATTCGAACGCGGCCTGCCACTGCTCGTCGGTGTTGTCGGCGACGAAGCCGGGCGGCGGCCCGCCGACGCTGACGAGGACGCCGTGGAAGCCGCCGAAGCTGTCCCGCGCCGCCGCGATCAGCCGCGCCGGCGCCTCCGCGTCCGCGTTGTCCACGGCCACCCCGACCGCGTTCGGGCCCAGCTCGGCCGCCGCCTCGGCGACCCGCTTCTCGTCCCGCCCGGTGATGACCACCTTCGCGCCGTCGGCGACGAGCTCGCGCGCGGTGGCGTTGCCCAGTCCGCGCGTCGATCCGGTGACGACGTACACCCGGTCCTTCAGTCCAAGATCCATGACACCTATCCTGCCCGCTCGCCCCCGTACAGGGCGAGGGCGGTGTTCACCAGTCCGATGTGGCTGAACGCCTGCGGGAAGTTGCCGAGCTGCCGGCCGGGCGTCCCGGCGCGGCCCACCTGGTACTCCTCCGCGAGCAGCCCCACGTCGTTGGCGAGATCGACCAGTCGTTCGAACAACTCCCGGGCCTCCTTCGTCCGGCCGGTCATGTGCAGCGCGTCGGCGAGCCAGAACGAGCAGACCAGGAAGGTGCCCTCGCCGCCGGGCAGCCCGTCGACGCCGGTCGTGTCGGTGCTGTAGCGGCGTACGAAGCCGCCCTCGCCGAGTTCCGCGCGGACCGCGTCCACGGTGCCGGCCACGCGCGGGTCGTCGGGCGGCAGGAAGCCCACCCGGGGGATCAGCAGCAGGGCGGCGTCCAGTTCGCGGGAGCCGTAGGACTGGGTGAAGGTGTTCCGCTCGGCGTCGTAGCCCTTCGCGCACACTTCGCGGTGCACCTCCTCGCGCAGGGCCCGCCAGCCGTCCAGGTCCCCGCGCAGCGACGGGTTCTCCTCCAGCGTGCGCACCGCGCGGTCGGCGGCCACCCACACCATCACCTTGGAGTGCACGAAGTGGCGCCGGCCGCCGCGCACCTCCCACAGCCCCTCGTCGGGCTGCCGCCAGGCCCCGCGCAGAAAGGTCAGCAGCGCGCACTGCATCGACCATATGTGCGGTTTGGCGGACAGTCCCGAGCGCCGGGCCAGCGACAGCGAGTCCATGACCTCGCCGTACACGTCGAGCTGGAGCTGTCTGACGGCGTCGTTGCCGACGCGTACGGGTACGGAGCCGGCGAAGCCGGACAGCCACGGCAGCTCGTACTCGGGCAGCCGCCGCTCGCCCGCGAGGCCGTACATGATCTGCAGGTCGGCCGGGTTGCCCGCGACCGCGCGCAGCAGCCAGTTCCGCCACGCCTCGGCCTCCTCCTGGTAGCCCGCCGACAGCAGGGCGCCCAGGGTGAGGGTGGAATCGCGCAGCCAGCAGTAGCGGTAGTCCCAGTTGCGCACGCCGCCCAGCTCCTCGGGCAGGGAGGTGGTGGGGGCGGCGACGATGCCGCCGGTGGGGGCGTAGGTGAGCGCCTTGAGGGTGATCAGGGAGCGGACGACGGCGTCCCGGTGCGGTCCGTCGTAGCGGCAGCGCGCCGCCCAGGCACTCCAGTCCTCGACGGTCTGCTCGAGGGCCTCGTAGGGGTCGATCAGCGGGGGGCGCGGGTCGTGCGAGGGGTGCCAGGTCAGGACGAACGCCACCTTCTCGCCGGCGGCGATCGCGAACTCGGAGTGCGTGCCGAAGTGCTCGCCCCAGGTGCGGACCGCCGGCTCGCTGCGCAGCCACGCCGAGTCCGGGCCGGCGACGGCCACCCGGTGGCCGTTCGATCTGCGCATCCAGGGGACGATCGAGCCGTAGTCGAAGCGCAGCCGGAGCGTACTGCGCACGGTCACCCGGCCGCTCAGGCCCTCCACGATCCGTACGAGGTCCGGCGCGCGGTCACGCTGCGGCATCAGGTCGGTGACGCGTACCGACCCGTCCGGGGTGTCCCACTCGGTGTCGAGGACGAGCGTGCCGGGGCGGTAGGCGCGGCGGGCGCAGGGGCCGCCGGCGCCCTTGGGCGCGATGCGCCAGTGGCCGTTGTCCTCGTCGCCGAGCAGCCGGGCGAAGCAGGCGCCGGAGTCGAAGCGGGGCAGGCACAGCCAGTCGACGGAGCCGTCCCTGCCGACCAGTGCGGCGGTCTGCTCGTCGCCGATGAGCGCGTAGTCCTCGATCCGCGGGTGCACGGATGACCGGATTCCCGGCGGACGCGGGCGGCAATCAGGGACGTGCCGCCCGGGTGAGGCGGCCCGGGACCTCCGGGACCTCCTCGCTAGACCGACGCCGGTGCCGTCTCCTGCGCCCCTTCCTTCGCCGCCGCCTGAGCGCGCTCACGGGCCTCGCGGCGCAGCAGGACCACCCAGCCGACCGGGACACCCGCCGCGAACAGCCACCACTGGACGGCGTACGCCAGGTGCGGGCCGATGTCGCTGTGCTCGGGATCGGGCAGCAGTTCGGGGCTGCCGCCCCCGGGGGCGGGCGAGGTCAGCTGGATGTAGCCGCCGAGGACCTGCTTGCCGAGCCGTTCGGCCTGCTGGGCGCTGTTGATCAGCATCACCTGGCGGTCGGGCAGGCCCTTGACGTTCTTGATGCCGCTGTCCGCGGTCGTCTCGTCGGGCATCAGCCGGCCGGTGACGGTGATCTCGCCGCGCTCGGGTGCCGGGATCTTCGGGAACGCCGTCTGCGAGGCGTCCGCGGGGACCCAGCCCCGGTTGACCATGAGGACCTTGCCGTCCTCGAGGACGAAGGGGGTCAGCACGTGGTAGCCGACGTCGCCGTCGGTGTTGGTGCGGCGGCGCACGACCTCTTCGTCGGCGGTGTCGAAGTGGCCCTTGGCGGTGACCCTGCGGTACAGGTCGGCGTGTTCCACCGTCGCGCCGGGTGCGGTCAGCGACTCGGCCGGGACCGGCTCGGCCGCCAGCGAGGCGGAGATCACCTCGTTCAGCGCGACCTTGTGCTCATGGCGGTGCAGCTGCCAGAAGCCCAGCCGTATCATCGCCGGGATCAGTGCGATCGCGACGATGGTGAGGATCACCCACTGGCGGGTCCACAGGAAGCGGTACACCCCACGACGGTACCTCCCGGACCGCGGGGTGTTTTCGGCAGGGGTGTCCCGGGTGTCCTCACACGTGGTCGACGATTCCGACCCTCCCCTCCGCGCGGGCGCAGTGGGCGCCGCAGTACCAGTGGCCTTCGGCCTCGACGCCCTGCCCGATGATCTGCACACGGCAGTGTTCGCAGATGGGTGCCAGGCGGTGGATCGCGCAGGCGAAGCAGTCGAAGACGTGCACCGCGCCCTGGGCGTGCACCTCGAAGGTCATTCCGTAGTCATTGCCGCACACTTCGCATCTCGCCATGCGCCACAGAGTGGGTCGTGGACGCCGCGCGGGCGAGCGGGCGGCGGGCGAGTCGTCCGGCCATCACCCGTACGTCCGTCAGCGGCCGTCCGCCGGCTCCACGTCCCCGAGCAGCTGCCCGAACGCCGCCTCGTCCACCACCGGAGTGCCGTACTGCCGCGCCTTGACCGCCTTGGAGGTGCCCGAGTCCGGGTCGTTGGTCACCAGCAGGCTGGTCAGCCGGGACAGACTGGCGGACACGTGCAGCCCGGCCTCCACGGCCCGGTCCTCCAGCAGTTCACGCTCGGTGGAGGTGTCCCCGGAGAAGGCCACCCGCATGCCCTGCTTGAGGCGTTTGCCCGCCTCGTAGCGGCCCGGGTTGGGGTAGGGGCACGCGGGCCGCTTGCGGGACGGGCGCCAGCTGCTCTGCCGATGGCCGCCGTAGCCGCCCGACGACTGCCGGGACACCGGCCGGTCCGACCACTCCGTCAGCGGCCGGCACTCCAGCAGCGGCAGCCGCACCCCGCCCGCGGCCGCGGCCCGCAGACTCGGCCGGAACGCCTCCGCCAGCACGCGCGCGTCGTCCAGCGCGTGGTGCGCTTGCCGCTGTACGACGCCGAAGTGCGCCGCCAGCGACTCCAGCTTGTGGTTGGGCAGCGGCAGGGCCAGCTCCTTGGCGAGGGCGATGGTGCACAGCCGCTGCCGCACCGGCGCCTCGCGCTGCGCGCGCGCGTACTCCCGCGCGATCATCTGCCAGTCGAAGACCGCGTTGTGCGCGACGAGCACGCGGTCGGCCAGCCGCGCCCCGAACTCCTCCGCTATGTCCGCGAACAGCGGCGCGCCCCGAAGCGTCTCGCTCGTCAGCCCGTGGATCCACACCGGCCCCGGATCCCGCTCCGGGTTGACCAGCGTGTACCAGTGGTCCTCGACCTCACCGCGCGCGTCCAGCCGGTAGACCGCCGCGGAGACGATCCTGTCGTCCCGTGCCAGGCCGGTCGTCTCCACGTCGACGACCGCGTACCCCCTGGGATACGCGGCCGGCCACGGCGTGGCGGAAAACCCTGCGAGCGTGCGGTCTTCGAGCATGGTCCCTGAGGATACGGTCCCCGACTGACAGCCTCGTCCCCCGGTGGCCCCGCACCGGGCCTGCGGACGGCGGTCCGGAGGGCCGGTACGGGGGCTGACCGCCGGTCAGAGGCCCGCGCGACGGGCGAACTGTGCGATTCTCCGTTCTGTGACGGAACCGACGGAACCACCACCGCACGACGAGGCGCACGGGGGTGCGCTCGGAGCGCGGCTCAACTGGCTGCGGGCCGCCGTTCTCGGGGCGAACGACGGCATCGTGTCCACCGCGGGACTCGTCGTCGGCGTGGCCGGCGCGACGGACTCCCGCTCGGCGCTGCTGACGGCCGGACTGGCCGGGCTGCTCGCGGGGTCGATGTCGATGGCGACGGGGGAGTACGTGTCGGTGTCGACCCAGCGGGACTCGGAGATGGCCGCGCTGGCCCTGGAGAAGCGGGAGCTGCGCGAGCAGCCCGAGGCGGAGCTGCGGGAGCTGACCGGCATGCTTCAGGAACGGGGACTGTCGCACGACGTGGCCAGAGAGGCGGCGGAGCAGCTCACCGCGCGGGACGCGCTGCGGGCCCACGCGCGCGTGGAGCTCGGCATCGACCCCGACGAGCTGACCAATCCCTGGCACGCGGCCTCGGCGAGCTTCCTGGCGTTCACGGTCGGCGCCCTGCTGCCCCTGCTGGCGATCGTGCTGCCGCCGCCGGGGTGGCGGCTGGTCGTCACCGTGCTGTCCGTCCTGGCCGCCCTCGTCCTCACCGGCTGGAGCAGCGCACGGCTGGGCGCGGCCAGGCCCGGCCGGGCGGTGCTGCGGAACGTGGGCGGCGGAGCGCTGGCCATGGCGGTGACCTACGCGGCGGGGACCTTGCTGGGGGCGGCGGGCGTGTGACGGCACCCCGCTCACCAGCGGATCGGCAGCGGCAGCGCCGTCAGCAGCCCCGACACCGCGACCACCACACCGAGCACGGCGACCTCCGCCCAGGCGGGAGCGGACGCGGCCGGCGGATCGGAGGCCCGGCGCAGCCGGATCCGCGCCCACAGGGCGAGCAGGGCGACGCCGGCCACGAGGATCACCTTGGCGAGCAGGGCGCGGCCGTAGGCCGTCGCCGTCAGCTGGTGCAGCACCGTGTCCGCCAGCATCCGGCGCAGGGCGCTGCACACGCCCGTCGCGGTGACGGCGGCGAGCGGAACGGCCGCCACGCGCGCGTAGCGGCCCAGCAGGGCGGCGCCCGCCGCCGCGCCGCGCCACAGCCGCAGCGTGCGCAGCGCGTGCAGCAGCGCGCCCGCCCACAGCGCCCCGCAGACCAGGTGGACGGCGGTCAGGGCGGTGCCGATCAGCGGGCTGCTCTCGGTGCCGGGGTGCGCGCGCAGGGCCTCGGCGACGACCACCGCGGCGAGCGGCCACACCTGCCGCGACGGGCGCCGCGAGAGCGCGCACAGGCCCATGAGGAGAAAGGCGTTGACCTCCAGCAGGGCCAGCGAGCCGTCCCGGGTCCGGTACAGGCCGTCCACGTCGATCTGGGCCGGGCTGTCCGGCACCAGGTTTCCGGTGGCCACCACCAGGGCCAGGCCCAGGGCGGCGAGGAAACCGGCGGCGGCCGCGTACGGCGACCAGCTGCGCGGCAGCCCGCCGGGGGCTCCGGGGACGCGGCCGGCCAGCCGCTTCACACACAGCTCACCGGCAGGGACGCAGACCGCCGCGAACAGCACCGTCCGCAACACCGCTGTGCCACCGACCCCGGGCGCGGCGGCCTCCCCGGTGCCGTGCAGGGCGGCGGACGGACCGAGCAGCGGTATCAGTGCGGCGAGGGCCACCAGGACGAGGACGGCGACGGCCCGGACGGTCGCGGCCCGCCGCCCCGCCCCGCGCGCGTCCTCCGCCGTGGCGGCCGGCCGTATGAGCGTCACCCATCGATCCTCACCAGCCGCCCCGAACGGAGCAAGTGGCTCCCGCCAAGTGAGGCAACGGCGTTCCGCCCGCCCCGACTTCACGCACCGCCTGTTCGCTCAGGCCCAGCGGGCCGTGTCCGAGCCCCACGGGACCGGAGGGCGGGACCAGCCGGCCGGGCCGCCGGTGAAGGTGAGGGGGGAGCGGGCGTACCGCAGCCGGCCGATGCGGCTGTCGGTCTCCGTGAGCCAGGGGGCTGTCTCTTATACAAATCT
>NZ_POTZ01000380.1 GCF_003236365.1 Streptomyces sp. NTH33 | reverse complement strand
GCCCAGGGGTGGGCCGGGGCCGTCACCACGACCAGGTGGTCGTGGCCGATCACCACGGAGTCCAGACCGGACGGCGCCGACAGCCCCTCCACGAAACCGAGGTCCGCCTCGCCCGCCAGCAGCCGCTCGGCCACCACCGCGGAGTTCCCGGCGAGCAGCGACACCGCCGTGTCCGGCCGTCGCACGCGCAGCGCGATCAGCCATCCGGGCAGCAGGTACTCCGCGATCGTCATACTGGCCGCCACCCGCAGCCGCGAGTCCCGCCGGTCGCGCAGCGCCTGCGCGCCCGCGTCGAATGCCTCCGCCGCCTCCATGATCCGCCGCGCCCAGTCGGTGACCAGGGCTCCGGCGTCCGTCAGCCGCGACCCGCGCGGCGAGCGGTCCACCAGCGCCATGCCCAGTTGCCGTTCCATGGAACGGATCCGGCTGCTGGCCGCCGGCTGGGTGATGCCCAGCTCCCGCGCCGCCCCGCCGAGACTCCCCAGCCGTGCGACCGCCAGCAGCAGTTCCAGCGCGCCCAGGTCCGGCACCCGGTGCGCCAGTGAGGACCCCGGCGGCCGTCCTGCTCCGGCCTCACCGCCGCCTCGGTTCGCCTCGGACCTTGCCATCAGCCCAGTTTATGGCTCGATGGACGCAAATCCCCTGAGCGAGGGCACCAGGGAGACGGCCCGCATCAGCGCGTCCGGTCCTGCACCGCCTCGATGTGCTCCGCGACCGCGACCACGATCAGCCGTGTGTCCGGCACGGTCGCCCGCCAGCGGTGGCGGACCCCTCCGGTGAGGTACATGGTGTCGCCGCGCACCAGCCGGTAGGCTCGGCCCTCGGCCTCGATCTCCACCGCTCCGTCGGCGACGTACATCAACTCGTCGTTGCGGTGCTGGAACTCGCGGCCGGTGTCGTGGTCGCCGGTGAACTCCGAGGCGTGCAGCTGGTGGTGGCCGCGCACCAGGGAACGCATCCGGGGCTCGGGCTCCAGCTCGGTGGCCTCGGCGCGCACGACGTCGACGCTGCATGCCGGGTCGGCCGCCGCGAGCAGTTCCACGGCGGTGGTGCGCAGCGCGTCGGCGACCTTCTCCAGGGAGCTCGTGCTGGGGCGGGCCCGGTCGTTCTCGATCTGGCTCAGGAAGGGCACCGACAGACCGCTGCGGTCGGCCACGACGGCAAGGGTGAGGCCCAGCGCGCGGCGCCGCCGCCGTACGGCCGCGCCCACGCGAAGGGGCTGTTCTTTGTGGTCGCCCATCGCTCCGGCTCCCTCCTCCACTCGTCGGTCCGCTGCTCCTGGGGCCGCGGCCCTTGAGCCCGGTCGCGGGCGCACTCCTTCTGAGGAGCTCTCTGCACCCTACGCATGTTCGGCAAACAGTTTCATGCGGCCGTCACGTTCCTGTAAGGATCGCGCGGGACCGAGGGGTACGGGCGTGACTCCGGGTGGTTGGCCGGATTCCGACCGTGCGCACGGATGAGGGGCGGGCCCCGCCCACGTGGATGTGGGGAGAGGCCCGCCCCTCGGGCGGCGTCCGGGACTACTCGACGTCCGGGGCGCTCCTGTCGTCGGCCGACCTGGCGGAGGAGCCGGCCGGTATCGGGGCGAGCTTGTCGACGACGTCCGGGTTGTCCTTCAGCCAGGTGCGCACGGCGTCCTGCTGCCGGCCCTTGCCCGCCTTGTTGATCTCGGACTCGAGGCCGGTGAGCTGCTTCTCGCTCAGCTTGAAGTTCTTCAGCCAGCCGCCGGCCACCGGGTCGTCGGCGGCGAAGCCCTTGCGGGCGAGCGTGTGCACGCCGTCGCCGGTGCCCCAGGCGCCCTTGGGGTCCTCCAGCTTCTTCAAGTCGTAGTCGCTGTACGCCCAGTGCGGCGACCAGAGCGTGACGACGATCGGTTCCTTCTTGCTGTAGGCGCGCTTGAGCTCGGCCAGCATCGCGGGCGTGGAGCTGTCGACGACCTTGTACTCCCTGTCCAGGCCGTACTCCTTGAGGACCTTGCTCTTGAGCAGGCCCATCATGCCGGCGCTGGACTCGATGCCGGTGACCTTCCCGCCGAAGGCGGACGCCTTGCCCTTGAGGTCCGCCAGCGAGTCGACGTCCTTCATGTACGAGGGGACGGTCAGCTCCAGGGAGGTCGGGCCGTACCAGGAGCCGAGGTCCTCGAGCTGCTTGCCGTACTTCTTCCAGTACTGCTCGTGGGTGACCGGCAGCCAGGCGTCGGTATGGAAGTCGACGCTGCCCTGGGCGAGGGCGGTGTAGAGGGGCCCCGCGTCGAACTGCCGGGCCTCGACCTTGTAGCCGCGCCGTTCGAGGATCTCCTTCCACAGGTAGGTGGAGGCGACGCCCTCGTCCCACGGGATGTACCCGATGGTGATCTTCCTGCCCTTGCCGACGTCGCCGCCGTCGGAGGCGGTGGTCGAGCTGGCGCCGTTGCCGCCGAAGATGCCCATGCCGCCCGCCACGAGGGCGAGGATCACCACACCGATGACGGCGATCTGCGGCTGCGGCCGGTAGGACCAGATCTTCAGTCCCTTGGCGGCCCGTGCCCTGGCGGCGGCGCGCCGGCCGAGCGGGGAGACCTCGGTGCCCAGGGCGCTGGTCATGCGGTCCAGGTAGATCGCGAGGATCACGATGGCGACGCCGGACTCGGCGCCGAGGCCGATGTTGAGCTGGCCGATGGCCTCGTTGACGTCGCCGCCGAGGCCGCCGGTGCCGACCATGCCGGCGATCGCGGCCATGGACAGGCCGAGCATGATCACCTGGTTGACGCCGGCCATGACGGTGGGCAGGGCCAGCGGCAGCTGGACGCGCAGCAGCGTGTTGCGGGGCGTGGTGCCGAACGCCTCGGCCGCCTCCACCAGTTCCTTGTCGACCTGGCGGATGCCCAGCTCGGTCATACGCACGCCGGGCGCGAGGGCGAAGATCAGGGTGGCGACGATGCCCGCGGAGGCGCCCGTGCCGAAGAACAGGATGGCCGGGATGAGGTAGACCATCGCCGGCAGCGTCTGCATGAAGTCCAGGACCGGCCGGACGGCGGCGCTGACCCGGTCGGAGCGGGCCGCCCAGATGCCGACCGGCACCGAGATCACCAGCGCGATGATCGTGGCGACCAGGACCAGCGACAGGGTCACCATCGCGTTCGACCACAGCCCCATGGAGTCGATGAAGGCGAACCCCACGAAGGTGAGCACACCGGCGAAGGAGCCGCGCAGCCACCAGGCGAGCACGGCGAAGATACCGGCGAGCAGCAGCGGGTGCGGCGCCTGGAGGACGGCGTTGATCCCGTCGTAGGAGCCGGTGAAGACCGACTTGCAGAAGTCGAAGAGCCAGGCCATGTGGCCGAGCAGCCAGTCGACCGTGGAGTTGACCCAGTCGCCGAGCGGAATCCTAGGCACGGGCCACCTCCTTCTCGCCGCCCTTGTCCCGCGGAGCGTCGCAGCTCACCGGGGTGCCCTGCTCGTCGCCGAGGAAGCCGACGAGGCGCCGGCGCCGGACGACGCCGACGAGTTCCCGGTCCTCGTCCAGCACCGCGACCGGGTGGGGCACGCGGGCGCTGATCGCGCACAGCTCGGTGAACGGGGTGTGCGGGGTGGCGGTGTCGCAGCCGCAGTCGGCCTCGTCGCCGCGCACCTCGCGGTCCATGACCGCCTCCGCGGTCAGCACCCGGGAGCGGTCGACGTCCTGGGTGAAGGAGGCGACGTAGTCGTCGGCGGGGCGCAGCAGGATGTCCTCCGCGGTCCCGGTCTGCACGATGCGGCCGTCGCGCATGACGGCGATCCGGTCGCCCAGGCGCATGGCCTCGTTGAGGTCGTGGGTGATGAAGACGATGGTCTTCTTCAGCGTCTTCTGCAGCTGGAGCAGCTGGTCCTGCATGTCGCGGCGAATCAGCGGGTCCAGGGCGCTGAAGGACTCGTCCATCAGCAGCAGGCCGGCGTCGGTGGCCAGGGCGCGGGCCAGGCCCACGCGCTGCTGCATGCCGCCGGACAGCTCGTCGGGCCAGGACTTCTCCCAGCCGGCCAGGCCGCACAGGGCGAGCGCCTCGTCGGCGCGGCGTTCGCGCTCGGCGCGGGGCACGCCCTGCACTTCCAGTCCGTAGGCGGCGTTCTCGCGGACGCTGCGGTGCGGGAAGAGCGCGAAGTGCTGGAAGACCATGCTGATCTTCCTGGAGCGGACCTCGCGCAGCTCGCGGGCGCTGAGCGCGGTCAGGTCCTGGCCGTCGAAACTGACGGTGCCGGCGGTCGGCTCGAGCAGTCCGTTCAGCATCCGCAGGAGCGTGGACTTGCCGGAGCCGGACAGGCCCATGACGACGAAGATCTGGCCGGGTTCGACGGTGAAGGACGCGTCGATCACGGCGGCGGTGGTGCCGCGGGCGCGCAGGTCCTCACGGTCGGCGCCCTGCCGTAGTTTCTCCACTGCCTCGTCCGGTCGTCGGCCGAACACCTTGAACAGGTGTTGGGCCTGCAGTCTTGAAGACACGCTTACCTCTTGTCTCGGGGCCAAGGACGGGATCCGGAGGAGGGCTAACAGTTGAAGGAATCAACCACCTCTGATCCGGACTCGCGCCTGCCCAGACCTCCTTGGCCGAAACAGAACTGTGAGCAGGATCACTATTCGATCCCTTTTCCGGCCGGGCCGTCCGCCCTCACGCGGCGGGTGACTGTCAGTGCCGTACGGCATGATGCGGGGCGTGACCGGACGACTGATGCTCCTCGACACCGCCTCCCTGTACTTCCGCGCCTACTTCGGCGTGCCGGAGTCGGTCAGGGCCCCGGACGGTACGCCGGTGAACGCCGTGCGCGGACTGCTCGACTTCGTCGACCGCCTGGTGAAGGACCACCGGCCCGGCCACCTGGTGGCCTGCATGGACGCCGACTGGCGGCCGGCGTGGCGGGTGGAGCTGATCCCCTCCTACAAGGCGCACCGGGTCGCCGAGGAGCACGAGGGCGGCCCGGACGAGGAGGAGGTGCCCGACACCCTCTCCCCGCAGGTCCCGGTGATCGAGTCCGTGCTGGACGCCGTCGGCATCGCGCGCGTGGGCGTCGCGGGGTACGAGGCGGACGACGTGATCGGCGCCTTCACGGCGCGGGCGAAGGGCCCGGTCGACATCGTCACCGGGGACCGGGATCTGTACCAGCTGGTGGACGACGCGCGCGGGGTGCGCGTGCTGTACCCGGTGAAGGGCGTGGGCACGCTGCGGACCACCGACGAGGCGGCGCTGCGGGAGAAGTATGGGGTCGGCGGCAGCGGGTACGCGGATCTGGCCCTGCTGCGCGGTGACCCGAGCGACGGGCTGCCGGGGGTGCCCGGCATCGGGGAGAAGACGGCGGCCAGGCTGCTCGCCGAGTTCGGCGACCTGGCCGGGATCATGGCTGCCGTCGACGACCCGGGGTCGAAGCTCACGCCGTCGCAGCGGAAGCGGCTCGACGAGGCACGGCCGTATCTCGCGGTGGCGCCGAAGGTCGTGCGCGTGGCCATCGACGTCCCGCTGCCGGACGTGGACACGTCGCTGCCGTGCACCCCGCGCGATCCGGCGGCGGTCCAGGAGCTGGCCGCCCGCTGGGGGCTGGGAGGTTCCCTGCGGCGACTGCTCGACACGCTGGGGACGTGACGGCCGCCATGTTAACTTAGGTAAACCTAAGTAGTGGAACAGGGAGGCCGTCATGGCAGAACGTCCGGCGCGCAAGCCGCGCAGGGTGCACACCGCGCGGGTCGTCCGCACCGAACGGCTGACCCCGAACATGCAGCGCGTCGTGCTCGGCGGTGACGGCCTGGCGGACTTCTCGGCCGACACGTGCACGGACCACTACGTGAAGCTGCTGTTCCCTGCCGACGGGGTCACCTATCCCGAGCCCTTCGACATGCAGCGGATCCGCGAGGAGTTCCCGCGCGAGCGGTGGCCGGTGACGCGGACGTACACCGTGCGCGCCTGGGACCCCGAGCACCGCGAGCTGACCCTGGACTTCGTGATCCACGGCGACGCGGGCCTGGCCGGCCCCTGGGCGCTGCTCGCGCGGCCGGGCGAGACCGTGCGCTTCCTGGGCCCCGGCGGTGCCTACGCCCCCGACCCGAGCGCCGACTGGCACCTGCTCGCCGGCGACGAGAGCGCCCTGCCGGCGATCGCCCGTTCCCTGGAGGCCCTGCCCGAGGGCGCCACGGCCCACGCCTTCATCGAGGTCGCCGGCCCCGAGGAGGAGCAGAAGATCGACTCCGACGTGGAGGTGGTCTGGCTGCACCGCGGGGAGCGACCCGTCGGCCAGGCGCTGGTGGAGGCCGTACGGGCGCTGGACTTCCCCGGGGGCCGGGTGCACGCGTTCGTGCACGGCGAGGCCGGCTTCGTCAAGGAGCTGCGCCGCCTGCTGCGCGTCGAGCGCGCCGTCCCCCGCGAGGACCTGTCCATTTCCGGCTACTGGCGCCTGGGCCACAACGAGGACGGCTGGCAGGCGGCCAAGCGCGAGTGGAACGCCCGCGTCGAGGCCGAACAGGAGGGCACGGCCCCGGCCGCGTGAGCACGCCGAAGCGGCGGCACCGGAACGGGTGCCGCCGCTTCGGCGCTGCCCGGACCGGCCGCCGGCGGGAGACCGTGCCGCGCACAGCGGTTTTCCCCGGGCGCACGGCACCTCGTAGGCTTCGGGCGAGATGAGACACCGCAGGACCCGCACTCCACCCGCTCCCCTCCCCCAGCGTCACGGGGTGGACCCGGCGCGGGTGCGGCTGCCCGACGGCGGGGCGTGGGCCACCGTGCGGGAGTACCTGGTGGAACGGCTGTCGGG